>CAJCIC010000089.1 GCA_903970185.1 Gammaproteobacteria bacterium | reverse complement strand
CGCGGATCTCCACTTGCTTCATGAATCGCAGCCAGGATCGCATGGATCCGCTTCGCGCCAAGCAGGTCACCGAACGCCAGCGGCCCGTGCGGATAGTTAAGGCCAAGCTGCACCGCCCGGTCGATGTCCCTTGGCGAAGCGATGCGTTGCTGGGCGATGTCGGCGGCGATGTTGACGATCATCGCCAGAATGCGCTGGCTGATAAAGCCCAAACTGTCATGAATCGCGGTCACGGCAACACCGTCTGCCGAAAACAGCGCGAGCGCGCTAAGCCGCGTGTCCTTCGTCGTGGCCGGATTGGTCATGATCGTGCGCCTCCTGGCCAGGGGCATCAGCGTGTCAATGGCAATCGTCCGGTGGGCATCGAGATTCTCGCGCACGACCGCATCGGTGGTATCGGAGCCCAGGGGCGTGACGATGCAAAGATCGGCGTTGCCAGGCTCGGCGAGAAGCGCGCATTTCGATCCGATGGCATCGCGAACCGCGGCAAATGCCGATGGCTCGCGCTGGCTGATCCAGACGCTTTGTGGCAGGGTGCCGCCCTGGGGCGCTTCCTGCAAGATAGGGGCCCCCGCGCGGTAATCGTAGAATCCCTCGCCGGACTTGCGGCCAAAAAGGCCGGCAGCGTAGCGCTGGCTGGCGATCACCGAAGGCCGAAAGCGCGGTTCGTCATAGTACTGGCGATAGATCGATTCCATCACGGGATGGCTGACGTCAAGGCCGGTCAAGTCCATCAGCTCGAACGGACCCAGCCGGAAGTCGCACGCCTCGCGCATGACGCGATCGACATCGGCGAACGCGCAGATGCCCTCGCCAACGATGCGCAAGGCTTCGGTGCCGTAGCCACGGCCGGCATGATTGACGATGAAGCCTGGCGTGTCCTTGGCCCTGACGGCAGTGTGCCCAAGGCGCTCGGTGAGCGCCATCAGCGCCTTGGCGACGGCGTCCTGCGTACGCTGGCCATCGACGATTTCGACCACGCGCATGAGGGGCACGGGGTTGAAGAAATGCCAACCGGCAAAGCGTCCAGGGTGCTTAAGCTGCGCCGCAATCGCCGTGACCGAGAGCGAAGAGGTATTGGTTGCGAGCACGACGTCATCGCCAACCAGCGCTTCGATCTCGGCAAATAGCGCACGCTTGGCGTCCAGATTCTCGACGATGGCTTCGACGATGAGATCGGCGCCCATAGTCAATGCGGCAAGCGAATTCACGGTCACGATGCGCGCAAGCGTATCCTTGGCCTTTTGCGCATCGATCTTGCCGCGCTCGATCAGCTTGTCGAAAGTGGCTCGAAGCGAGGCCATGGCTTTGTTCAATGCTGCCTGATTGCTATCAAACAGGCGCACATTCAGTCCACCTTGTGCGGCCAATTGGGCAATGCCGCTACCCATCGCGCCGCTGCCAATCACGCCGAGCGTAAACGATTGTGAAGAGGGATCGAAAGCCATCGTGGTTTTCTGCATGGATGCCGAAAAGGCATCGGCCCTGCGGTTGACACTCAATTTTAGCCCATGCAACACTGGCCCCGAGGAGAGCTCATGATTCGCGACGCAGAAACGCATCAGATCCTGTTGCATACGATCGCCCGCTTCGTGCGCGAAAAGCTCGTCCCAGCCGAAGAAGAAGTCGCAAGCTCGGACCGGATTCCGCCGCAAATCCTTGCGGAAATGAAGGCCATCGGCCTTTTCGGTCTGACCGTGCCCGAGGAGTTTGGCGGTTTTGGCCTGACCATGGAAGAAGAAGTCGACGTGACGTTCGAGTTGACCCGGGCTTCACCTGCGTTTCGCTCGATCGTTGGCACCAATAATGGCATCGGTGCGCAGGGCATCGTCATCGACGGCACGCCGCTGCAGCGCAGCACGTATCTGCCGCGCCTTGCGTCGGGCGAATTGATCGGCTCGTTCGCGCTGACCGAACCTGGTGCCGGCTCGGATGCCGCTTCGCTTGTGACCAGTGCCCGCCGCGACAAGGATGAGTACGTCTTAAACGGCACCAAGCGCTATATCACCAATGCGCCCGAGGCCGGCCTGTTTACCGTCATGGCGCGCACCGGCGGCCCGGGCGCGCAGGGCGTCTCGGCGTTTATCGTCGAGCGCGAGCGCGCGGGCCTGACCGTTGGGCCTGCCGACAAGAAGATGGGCCAGCGCGGAGCGCACACCGCGGATGTGATTTTCGAGGACTGTCGGGTGCCTGCGGCCAATCTCATCGGCGAGCGTGAAGGGCAGGGCTTCAAGACCGCGATGAAGGTGCTCGACAAGGGCAGGCTTACAATTGCCGCGGCCTGCGTCGGATCTGCCACACGCATGCTCGAGGACACCCTGGCCTACACGTCACAGCGCAAGCAGTTTGGCCAGCCGGTCGCGGAATTCCAGCTGGTTCAGGCCTTGCTGGCTGACAGCCAGTGCGAACTGTATGCGGCGCGCGCGATGGTGGTTGATGCCGCAAGGCGTCGCGACAAGGGAGAAGATGTCTCGCTGCATGCTTCGTGCTGCAAGCTTTTTGCCTCCGAGGCGTGCGGACGCATCGCCGATCGCTGCGTCCAGGCGTTTGGCGGCGCGGGTTATATCAGTGACTATCCGATCGAGCGTTTCTATCGCGATGTCCGGCTGTTTCGCATTTATGAAGGGACGAGCCAGATCCAGCAGTTGATCATCGGCCGCGGCCTCGTCAAGCAGGGCTCGCTGGTGCGCGTGTAGCCAGATAGGGTGGGCATCCTGTCCAATGTGTCTCATTTCGGGCACAATTGCCTACTAAGTCATAGGAAAAAATCCTAGAAATCGATGGATCAGCAGGGGGTCGGCGGGTGAGTAAAGAAGAAGTCGAACAGCGCCTGACGCAAGACAGGAGGATTTCTGGCAGCGTCGCGCGTCGCGCTCGTGCCCATCCCGGCATCCCGCGGGCGCAAGCCACCCTCGCGCTCGCGATCAGCGCCGCCCTGCCGCTTGCGCTGGTTGCCCCTGCGGCTTATGCGCTTGGTCTTGGCCCCGCGCAGGTGCGCTCGCCGCTTGGCGAGCCGTTGCACGTGCAGATCCCGGTCAACGCGGCAAGCGTTGACGATGTCGGCTGCGTGACGGTCACGACGTCGAACGATTTGCCCGGCCCCTCGGGCCTGAAGAACAAGGTGACGACCTCGATTGGCGGTGCCGTCATTATCGACATCACGAGCGCGGCCCCGGTCTCCGATCCGGCCATCGCTTTTACCGTTTCGGCCGGATGTGCTGCGGCGATTTCACGCTCCTACGTCCTGCTACTCGATCCGCCAAGCAATGTCGTGCAGCTGCCGAGCGTTGGCGCACCCCTGCCACAGGTGTCGCAAAGCGCGATTGCGCCAGCCGCGTCCCCGCGTGGCGCGCGTCACCGGGCGCAAGCGCCGGGTCCCGACGGCGCGACAACGGCTGGCGCCAGCACGCCCAGGCCGGCGCCTGCAACGGCGCCAGCGCGCCGCCATCGCATCAGGACGCCGGCGCCGATTGCATTGCAAAAGGCCACCGAGGACACCGGCAGCGGCGACCGCTTTCACCTGTCAAGCGACCTTGGCACGGATCTGCGCCTTGCCGAGGAGCTCGGCACACCGGATGTCCAGCCGATCGACGCGCAACAGCTGCAGCAATTGAAGGAGGAGCGGCTGCGCTTGACGGCCATCCTGCAGGGCCAGGATCCCGATGCGGTGCCTTCGGGTCGCGAACAGGATCTGCAAAAGCGCGTGACGTCCTTAAATGCTGACGTCACCGCGTTGCGCCAGCAACTGGCACAGCAAACAGAAATCGCAAAGCAGCTGCAACAGAATCCGGTGTCGTCTTTTCTGACCTGGATTTTTGGTGCAATTGCGCTCGTTGCCCTGGCGATCGCCGCCTGGTTTGGCTGGCGCTACCGGCGCGTTCAGCAAGAGCACGCCGACCAGCCCTGGTGGGAACAGTCGCAGCTCGCCCACGTCACCGAGCGCGACGCGGGCACGCCGGTGTCGCAGCAGGAGGCCGCGCGCGGTGCCAACACCATCGTGACCGCGGTCGCCGCGGCCGAGCCCGAAGTCCTCGATCACGACACCTTCGTGCGTACCACCCGAATTGGCGTCAAGCCGGAGGCCCCCACGCCTGAGGAACTGGCAGCGCCGCTTGCCGACAGCCGTCCTGAGGAACTGGTTGGCGGCCCGAACACGGTGCCGGCGCCCGTAGCCAGCGCCCCGGTGGCGCCTGTCGTGCCGCTTGTCTCGCCGCTCAATCCGCCACCGATCGCGCCTTCGACCTATGGCGAGAGCAAGTCGAACCGGGGAACGCTTGACGAACGCGTCGATGCCGGGCTGCCTTCAGCGCTCGATTTCAACCTCGATTTGCCGCCGGTCACGACCAACCTGGGTCACGATGACAAGGGCGTGGCTGCCTCCAACGAGCCGCGCCCGACCGAGCTTGCACCAATCGACTTCGAGCTGCCGATCGCAAAAACGGCGAGCGCCGCGCCAGCTCCTGCAATGGGACCCGATACCATCTTGCGCATGGACGAGCCGGCTGCAGCCGATGTGCCGGCCGCGGCCATTGTCTCGGAGCGTGACCAGGAAGCCGAACAGGCTTCCGTGCAATTTCGCCTGATCCAGTTCGCATCGGTTGTCGAGCAGGCCGAGGAACTGCAGCGCAATCACGAGCCGACCAAATCGATCGCCATCTTGCGCCAGTACGTGCTGCGCGATGAAACCATTCCGACCTTGATGTGGCTGATGCTTTTCGCGCTTTATCGCGAGGTCAACAAGCGGCCGGTGTATGACGCCCTGGGCGAGCACTTTGCGCGCCGCTACAAGCGACCGATGGCGCGCTGGGACGAGCCTTTGCAATCACTCGCGCCGCAAACCCCGCTTGCCAGCCTGACCGAGCTGAATGCTGCGATCCGGGCGAATTGGGGGACCCAGGCGGGCATCGAAATGGTGCGCGCGCTCACCTGCGGGCGCGATCAGCCCAACGAGGTCATCTTTAACGCCGTGCTGCAGCGGGACCTGCTGCAAATGGCAAAGGTCTTCCCGCTGAGCGACACCGTCACCCAGTTCTGATCGCTGCCCGCGTTACGGCCTGCGCGCGGACAAGAGCGGTTGCAAGGGCTGCCAGACATTGTTCAGCAGCATCGGCTGGGCCTCGGCCGAAGGATGGATGCGGTCGCCCTGGAACAGGTCGCTCTCGGTTGCAAATCCGGCAAAGAGGAAGGGCACGAGGGCGATCTTTTGCGACTTGGCCAGATCAGCGTACATGGCCATGAATTGTGAGGTGTAGTCGCTGCCGTAGTTGGGCGGCAACTGGATGCCGGTGATCAGCACCTTGGCGTGCGCGGCCTTGGCAAGCAGGATCATCTGCTCGAGGTTGTTCTTGGCCGCTGGCACCGGCAGACCGCGCAAGCCGTCGTTGCCGCCCAGTTCGATGATGACGATCTCAGGATGCTCGCGGGCGAGCAGCGCAGGCAGCCGCGCGAGGCCATTGCTCGTCGTGTCGCCGCTGATGCTGGCATTGACGACGTTATAATCGAAGTGCTGTTGCTCGAGCCTCTCGCGCAGCAGTTGCACCCAGCCGGTATCGCGAACGAGTCCGAATTCAGCTGAAATGCTGTCGCCAACGACAAGCAGAGTCGCCTGATGGGCATCAGGCGCGGCGCTTGCAAGACCCCCTGGAATTCCGCTGATCACCAATGTCACCGCGGTGAGCAGTCGCATGAGTAGCGAACGCCCGAACTGAGTCATGTCTGAGAAGATCATTGAAGTCGTCGATTTGGGAAAAGAAGTGAAGGATGCGATCGGCACGCTGACCATCCTCTCTGCTGTCAGCTTCTCGGTCAAGACCGGTGAGACCGTCGCCATCGTTGGCGCGTCGGGTTCGGGCAAATCGACGCTACTGGGCCTCATCGCGGGATTGGACCGCGGCACGCACGGTACGGTTCGACTCGGCGGCGAGGATTTGTCATCGCTTGACGAGGACGGCCGGGCGCGCCTGCGCGCGGCCAAGGTCGGGTTCGTGTTCCAGTCATTCCAGCTCCTGCCCCACCTTTCCGCGCTTGAGAACGTCATGCTGCCGATGGAACTGCAAGGCGCAGGCAGCGCCCGCGAGCGCAGCCAGGATATGCTTGCCGAGGTCGGCCTTGCCAAGCGCTTTCACCATTACCCGAAGACACTTTCCGGCGGCGAGCAGCAGCGCGTGGCGCTGGCGCGCGCCTTCGTCATGCGCCCGCCGCTGCTGCTTGCCGATGAACCCACCGGTAGCCTTGATGCCGCGACCGGGCTTGGCATCATGGATCTGATGTTCAAGCTCAATTCCGAGTACACCTCGACGCTGGTGATGGTCACGCACGACACCGATATCGCCAAGCGCTGTGCCCGCAGACTGACGCTATCGGCGGGCCAGCTGATCGCCGACGAATCGTTGGCGCCCCTGGCTCACGAATACGACGCAACGCGGTGATTCAGGCTGGCGCGAATGGCCGGGATCAATTCGGACGCGGTCATGCCGATCGGGCCCACGCCAGCGGCGACGAGCCGGTCTGCGCCATCGCCATGGATGAAGCATGCACAAAGCACGGTGTCAAAGGCGGCCTGTCCCTGGCCTAGCAGCGCGCCGCACACGCCCGAGAGCACATCGCCCGTGCCGCCGCTTGCAAGACCGGGATTGCCCGAGGGATTGATTGCAAAGCGTCCCGACGGTTCTGCAATGATGCTGCCCGTCCCCTTTAGGATGACAACGGCGTTGTGACGTGTCGCCAGGCGCAAGGCGGCGCTGACGCGGTCGCCCTGGACCTTGTCGATCGGCTCGTCAAGAAGCCTTGCTGCCTCGAGCGGGTGCGGCGTAAGTACCGTGGCTGCCGCCCGGCCGTGAAGCTGACTCAGGAGCTGCCGCTCGCGCGACATCAGGTTGAGCGCATCGGCATCGAATACCGCCGGCAGCTTTGCGGCGAGCACGCGCTGCAGAACTTCCTTTGCCTCTTCGCTTTGGCCAAGCCCCGGACCGATGACGACGACATCGGCATGGTCAAGATCAATCGTGGCCTGCAGCATCAGTTCGGGATGCACGAGATCGACCGAGAGCGGCTGATCGGCCAGCATTTGCACGAAGACCTTGCCGGCACCGCAAAATAGCGCTGCGCGTGCCGCAAGCAATACCGCGCCGGTGCTGCCTCTTGCGCCGCCGATGACTGCGATGGTGCCAAAGCTGCCCTTGTTCGAGTCTTTCTTGCGCCTACGCAGCAGCGCCTTGAAGGCAAGGGGGTCGTTGAGAAACCCGGGCGTTGCGATATCGGGTACGGGCGAGAGCGGCGCGATGACGATGCGACCGCAGAAATCCGGACCCTGTCCGGTATACAGTCCGGGCTTGATGGCCAGAAAACTCACCGTCTCGTCAGCGCAAACGGTAGGTGCGAGGGCAACGCCGGTATTGCCGACAAGGCCGCTCGGTACATCGAGCGCCAGCACCGGCACGCCCTTTTGCCGGGCGCGGTTGATGGCTTCGATCGCGTCTTTTGCTTCGGCCTTCGGTGCTCGGTTCAGACCGCTGCCGAAAATGGCATCAACGATCAGGGCAGAATCGTCCAAGGCATCGCGAAACGGCACGAGTGCCACGCCTGCACTTTGCGCCTTGTGCCAGGCGAGCAGCGCGTCAGCGGCACCTGGCGGGCCGTCATAGACTTGCATCACTTCACAGGGCACGCCCTGTTCGTGCAGGATTCTTGCAACGACAAGGCCATCGCCACCATTGTTGCCGCGGCCGGTGACGATCCGAAACGGGCCCGGATGGGCACGGGCCAGGGCAATAGCGCGGATCGCGGCCTTCGCTCCGGCCTGCTCCATGAGCGGTGGCGAGACCTTCAGCTCGAGCGCGCGGCGCTCCCATGCACTGAGGTCATCGTTGAGGTAAATCGGGTGCAATGCGGCCATGTGCGGCGCTACTTTCTTTCATACCGGCTAAGGGTCAGCCCGTCGAGATCGATTTCCGGCGTCTTTTGCGTCACCAGGTCCGCCAGGATCTGACCGCATCCGCACGCCATGGTCCAGCCTGTCGAGCCGTGCCCGACATTCAGAAAAACGCGCTCAACCCCGCTCGCGCCAAGCACCGGTGGACCATCGGGCAGCATCGGACGTGCCCCGACCCAGTAGGTCGCCTGGCTATAGTCGGCAGCGCCTGGAAACCAGTCGCGCGCGACCTTGATCAGGCAGCGCAGCGCAGCCTGCCGAAGCGAAAGCGCGTGCGAGCCGATTTCGGCTGTACCGGCCACCCGCAGGCGTTTGCCAAGACGGGTAATGGCGACCTTGTAGGCCTCGTCCATGACAGCTGACTGCGGTGCATAGGTCGGCTCGCGAATGGCCACCGTGGCCGAATAGCCCTTGACCGGAAAAAGCGGTATGCGTACGCCAAGCGGTCGCATCAGGGCGGCACTGTCTACGCCCGCGCAAACGACGAGCGCATCGGCCTCGTGCGTCGCACCTTCGGATTTCAGCCTGACCCCCGTCGAATCGCTCGAGATCGCGAGCACGCGTTCGTTAAAGCGAAAGTTGACGCCATTGGCCTCCGTGAGATCGCGCACCTGGCGCGTGAAGAGCGGGCAGTTGCCCACTTCCGCACCGCTCAGGTAGACGCCGCCTTCGAAGGCCGTATCCGCAAGCGCCGGCTCGCGCCTTCTCGCCCCTTGCGCGTCGAGCACTTCATGACTGACGCCGGCTGCGGCGAGCACGGCAATGGCCGGACCTGCAAGTGCGCGATCGGCCTTGCTGCGAAAGAGCTGAAGCATGCCGTCGGCACGCTGGTAATCGAGATCATGTGCGGCGCCAAGTTCGTGCAGCTTGTCGCGGCTGTAGAGCGCAATGCGCTGCATGCGCGCCTTGTTCACGGCGTAGCGCTCGAGCGTGCATTCGCCAAGCCAGCGCAAGAGCCAGCGCCAAAGACTCGGATCAAGCGTTGGCCGGAAAATAACCGGAGCCTCGGGGCGAAACAGATACGACAGGACTTTGCCTGGCATTCCAGGCGCGGCCCAGGGGGTGACGTAGCCTGGGGCGATCAGGCCCGCATTGCCATAGCTTGTCTCCTGGGCGACGCCGGCGCAGCGCTCAAGGACCGTGACGTCGCAGCCGGCGCGCCACAGGTAATACGCGGTGGTCACGCCAATCACGCCAGCACCGAGAACGATCACGCGCATTGAGGGACTTTCAGGTTAGCCAACACGGGCGCGCAATGAGGCTCTAAATGTATAATTCATCTTTCAGTCGCAAAATTCTCGATGAGCCTGGCGCCCCAGCATTTTGATACGTTTCCTGGCGCAAGTGCGCTCTCCCAATTCCGCGTTGCCGGCCTGATTCCGAGACTCAGGGCGATCGATCCCGAGATCGCTTCAATCTCGGCGCGTTACCTCCACTTCGTCGCCTCGAGCGAACCCCTCACGTCCGCAGACACGCAAAGGCTGCTTGCCCTTTTGACCTATGGCGAGCGCGCAGACGATGCCGAAGGTGAGCACTTCGTGGTGATCCCAAGGTTTGGCACCATCTCGCCTTGGGCCAGCAAGGCCACCGAGATCGCTCGGCACTGCGGCCTTGATTCGGTCTTTCGCGTCGAGCGCGGCATCCGCTACAGCGTGCGCTTTAAGAGCCGCCTTATCAAACGCGCCGGCGCTTTATCCGAGAGTGCCCAGGCAGCCATCGCGCCACTGCTTCATGATCGCATGATCGAGATGGTGGTGCCTGCCGATTTCAGGGTCGCGTCGTTGTTCGAGAGCCTGCCAGGACCTGCGCTTGAGCGCGTCGATGTTCTGCACCACGGCAAAAAGGCGCTGCTCGAGGCCAACGGCAAGTGGGGTCTTGCGCTCTCCGATGACGAACTCGATTACCTCCATGCGAGCTTCACCGCGCTTGGGCGCGATCCGACCGATGTCGAGCTGATGATGTTCGCCCAGGCCAACAGCGAGCACTGCCGCCACAAGATCTTCAATGCCGACTGGATCATCGATGGCGATGTCAAGGACATGTCGCTGTTTGCGATGATCCGCAATACCGAGAAGTGCGCGCCGGGAAATACGATCGTGGCCTACGCCGACAACGCGGCGATCATGTCTGGCCGCAGTGCCGAGCGCTGGTTCCCGGGTCCCGCGCACGAGTACCGGGCGGTGCTTGAGAACACCGACGTGGTCATGAAGGTCGAGACGCACAACCACCCCACGGCCATCGCGCCGTTTCCGGGGGCCTCAACCGGTGCCGGTGGTGAAATCCGCGACGAGGGTGCGACCGGCCGGGGCGCCAAGCCGAAGGCCGGCCTGACCGGATTCTCGGTGTCGCACCTGAGGTTGCCCGGGGCCCTGCGCGCCTGGGAAAACGATGTCGACGTTGCGATAGCGCCGGGCCTGCGCGACGGCGCGAAGACCTGCGCCGATTACGGCCAGCCAGCGCGCATTGCTTCTGCGCTTGAGATCATGCTCTCGGCACCCCTTGGCGGTGCAGCCTTTAACAACGAGTTCGGCAGGCCCAATCTTCTCGGCTATTTTCGCGTCTACCAGCAAAACGTCGCGGGTCGGCGCTTTGGCTACCTAAAGCCGATCATGATCGCAGGCGGCCTTGGCAACGTGCGGGCGATGCACACCAAAAAGGAAACCTTCCCGCCTGGCACACTCCTGATCCATCTGGGGGGGCCTGGCATGCGCATCGGGATGGGTGGCGGTGCGGCAAGCTCGATGGCCACCGGCGTCAACCAGGCCGAGCTCGATTTCGATTCGGTGCAACGCGGCAATCCGGAAATGCAGCGCCGCGCACAGGAGGTCATCGACCGCTGCTGGGCGCTTGGCGCGGGCAACCCGATCCTGTCGATTCACGATGTCGGTGCGGGGGGCCTGTCCAATGCCTTTCCGGAACTCATCGAAGGCGCAGGCCGGGGTGGACGTTTCGATCTGCGCGCAATTCCACTGGAAGAATCGGGCCTGTCACCGCGCGAGATCTGGAGTAATGAATCCCAGGAGCGCTATGTCCTTGCCATCGCTGAGGATCAGTTCGAGCACTTTGCAGCGATGGCCCGGCGCGAGCGTTGCCCATTTGCCGTCGTCGGACGGGCAGAGCAGAAGCCGCATCTTCAAGTCGCCGATGCGCAGTTGCAAACGCACCCGGTCGATCTCGATCTCGACGTCCTGTTTGGCAAGCCGCCGAAGATGCTGCGCGAGGTGCAACGGCTCGAGGTCGCTGCAGCCGAGCTCGACTTGACCGACATCGCCCTTGCCGATGCGATCGAGCGCGTGCTCACGCATGCAACGGTTGCCGACAAGCGCTTTCTCGTGACCATTGGCGATCGCAGCGTCGGCGGCTTGAACCACCGCGACCAGATGGTTGGGCCCTGGCAGGTTGCCGTTGCCGATTGTGCCGTGACGCTCTTTGACTATTCAGGCTACGCCGGCGAGGCCATGGCGATGGGCGAGCGCAGCCCGCTTGCCGTGCTTGATGGACCGGCGTCTGGCCGCATGGCAATCGGTGAGGCGCTCACCAATCTGGCTGCTGCGCCCGTCAAGTCGCTCGAGGACATCAAGCTTTCGGCCAACTGGATGGCCGCCTGTGGCAGTCCGGGCCAGGACGCGGCCCTGTATGACACGGTCAAAGCCGTCGGCATGGAGCTTTGCCCGGCGCTAGGCATTGGCATCCCGGTGGGCAAGGATTCGTTGTCGATGCGCACCGCATGGCACGAACCGTCCGAGGCCAAGGAGGTCATCGCGCCGGTCTCGCTGATTGTCTCGGCGTTTGCCGTGCTTGATGACGTGCGCACGTCGCTCACGCCGCAGCTGGCACGGCGCGACGACACGCTTTTGCTCCTGATCGATCTTGGCGCCGGACAAAACCGCCTGGGCGCATCGATCCTCGCGCAAGTGACCAACCAGATCGGCCAGCATGTGCCCGATCTTGATGATGCGCAGCGCGTCAGGAATTTCTTTCTGGCCATCCAGGCGCTAAATGCCGAGGGAGCGCTTCTCGCCTATCACGACCGGTCCGACGGCGGCCTGCTTGCGACGGTGGCCGAGATGGCCTTTGCCGGCAACGTCGGCGTCACGCTCAACGTCGACATCCTCACGCTGGAAGGCGAGCACGCGTCAGACTATGGCGATGCAAAGAACTGGGCGCAGCAGATCACGGCAAGGCGCGACGAGCTGACGCTAAGGGCGCTCTTTGCCGAAGAACTTGGCGCGGTGATCCAGATCGAGAAGAGCCGCCTGGGTGCCGTCATGGGGCGCCTGCGCGAATTCGGCCTGGGTGCGCTCAGTCATGTCATCGGCAAGCCCAACAACAGTCATACGCTGGAGATCTTTCGCGATGCCAGGCAGATCTATTCGGCGTCGTGCAAGGCGCTTCATGCGCGCTGGGGCGAGAGCAGCTGGCAGATTTCCCGCCTGCGCGACAATCCCGCATGCGCCGATGCCGAGTACGCGGCGCTTGGCGATGCCAGCGATCCGGGCCTTTCGATCCAGGTCTCGTTTGCGCTATCCGACGACATCGCCGCCCCCTTCATCGCGCGCGGCGCAAAGCCGCGCATCGCGGTGTTGCGCGAGCAGGGCGTCAATAGCCACATCGAGTTGGCCTACGCTTTTCACAAGGCCGGATTCGAGGCGGTTGACGTGCACATGAGCGATCTTTCCAGCGGCACATTTGATCTTGCTCAATTCAAGGGGTTCGTGGCGTGTGGCGGCTTTAGCTACGGCGACGTGCTTGGGGCGGGCGAGGGCTGGGCCAAGTCGATTCTCTACAATCAAC
>CAJCIC010000088.1 GCA_903970185.1 Gammaproteobacteria bacterium | reverse complement strand
AAGCTGAGGGATCGACGGCGCAGCGCGATCAGGGCTATGACCTGCCGCCCAAGGCGATTCTGGATGTCATGCGCGCGCCCTTGCCGCCACGGCCCGTGGTCAGTCCAAGCCATGATCGCCTGCTCCTTGTGACGTGGGAGTACTACCCCTCGATTGCGCGGGTATCGGCGCCGTTCCTAAAGCTTGCAGGCGTGCGCATCGAGACCGGCAACCACAGCAAGCACGACACGCCGGGGGGCTACGGCGTCAGCCTTTGCGCAACCGCGCTCGAGCTGGTTCTCGTCAACGGCGCCACGACGCCTGTCAAGGGCCCGAGCCCGTTTTGTGCCGGCCGCCCGGTGTTCAACGCCGACGGCAGCCATTTCGCATTCGAGAACACCACGCCCGATGCGGTTGAGATCTGGGTTGGCGATGGCAACACCGGTGCAGTCAGGCGCGTGCCCCATGCGCGCACCAATCCGATGTTCGGCGACGAGCTGCAATGGATGCCCGACCAGAAAACCCTGCTTGCAAAACTGCTGCCGGAAAATCCGAAGGCGCCGCCTGCCGCAGCCAGTGCACCCAGCGGGCCGAGCATTCAGGAGTCTGATGGCAAATCCGGTCAGAGCAGCACCTACGAGGTTCGCGACACGCTCAAAAACGAGCACGATGAAGACCTGTTTGACTATTACGCAGCCTCGCAGGTGGCCCTCATCGATGTCGCCCGCCTGACGACGCTGCGAGTGGGCACCATCGACCGTTACAACACGCTCGATCCCGCACCTGACGGACGCCACCTGCTGGTCTCGACCATCAACAAGCCGTATTCCTATATCACCACCTATGACAACTTTCCCGAGGAAGTCGTGGTCTGGGATATCGCCAAGCCCGCTGATCCGGTCAAGACGACGATCGCCTCCTTGCCGCTTCACGACCGCGTGCCGATTCATGGCGTGCCCCTTGGCCCGCGCGACTTTGCCTGGCGCCAGAGCGCCCCTGCAACCCTGATCTGGGCGGAAGCACTAGACGGTGGCGACTGGAACGTCAAGGTTGCCGAGCGCGACAAGGTGATGGCACTGAAAGCGCCGTTTCAGGGCGCACCGCTGGAGCTCATGCGCACCGAGCAGCGCTATGGCGGCTTGATGTGGGAGGAAGGCACTGGCCGCGCCTTGGTGACCGAATCCGATGAGAACCGGCATTGGCAAAAGACGACGCTGGTTGATGTTGACGATGCCAAAGCGGCGAGGAAAGTGATCTGGGATCTGTCGAGCGACGAAAAGTATGGCAATCCCGGCAAGCCGGTGATGCAGGAGCTTGGCAACGGCGCGCTCGTCCTGCGCGAGAACGGCGGCTCGATCTTTTTGTCGGGCGTGGGCTCGTCGCCTGAGGGTGATCGGCCGTTTCTTGACCGCATGAGCCTCGATACGTTGAAGACCGAGCGGCTCTTTCGCAGCAGCAAGACCGCCTACGAACAGTTTCTCGGATTTACGGGAGACAGCGATGCGCGTTTTCTGACCTGGCACCAGTCGGTGATGGATCCACCCAACGCCTTCGTGCGCACCCTCGGTACTGCCCTTGAGGCATCGCCCGGCGAGCCGGCTTTTGCTTCCGAGAGCGTGGCCGTAACACACGTCGTCGACCCGACGCCCGAACTCAGGCAGATCAAGAAGCGCCTTGTCAAATACAAGCGCGCCGATGGTCTTGATCTGTCCTTCACGCTGTATACGCCGCCAGGCTACAAGGAAGGCACGCGCGTGCCGACCATTCTCTATGCCTACCCGCGTGACTTCGCGCAGGCCTCGACCGCGGCGCAGACCACGGGCTCGGAGCAGACCTTCACCCAGCTCTATGAGTACCGGCTGTTGCTGCTTGCCGGCTACGCGATCCTCGACAATGCATCGTTTCCGGTCGTGGGCGACCCGAAAAAGGCCTACGACACCTTTCTTGAGCAACTGCTTGCCGATGCCAAGGCGGCGGTGGACGAGGCGGTGCGCCAGGGGGTTGCCGATGCCGACCGCATTGGCGTGACAGGACACAGCCACGGCGCGTTGATGACCGTCGATCTGGTTGCGCATTCCGATCTTTTTCGCGCCGGCGTTGCCACCAGCGGCTCGTACAACAAGACGTTAACGCCGTTCGGCTTTCAAAACGAGCGCCGCTCGGTGTGGGAGGCGCCCGAGGTGTATCTCGCCGTGTCGCCGTTTTTTGTCGCAGACAAGATCAAGACGCCGCTGTTACTGGTCCACGGCGCCGACGATGCCAACCCGGGAACGACGCCCCTGCAGTCAGAAAAGCTCTACGAGGCGATTCGCGGCAACGGCGGCACCACGCGTCTGGTCTTCCTGCCCAACGAGCCGCACTGGTATACCGCGCTGCAGTCGCAAGAGCAGCTGCTCTACGAGATGGTGCGATGGTTTGACAAGTACGTAAAGGATGCGCCACCGCGCGCACACGAGACCGCCGCGTCCGCCAGGTAATTGGGACAGTCCGCTATGGCCTGCACATTCCGTGCAGGGAAGACTTGGAGCTGCCGCCGGAGCATTGCATTTGACAGAATCGGGTGTTTTGCCTAGCATTAGTGGCTCGCTTGCTGCACCAAAAGGTGCAGCGCAACTCGATATTTACTGCATGGCGATAGAAAGGGCCCGGGCAGCATGGTTATGACACCGCGAACTCCATCGGAGCAATTCTCGACCTAGTCGCCGCGCCCGCGTGCGAGCAAGCCTTTGCTCGCCAAATTGAAAAAGCGCGGCACGTCCGCGCTTTTTTATTGCCTTTCTCGAAATCATGATCAATATCGAACTTCCCGACGGCTCCAAACGCGTCTATGACGCCCCCATTTCGGTGGCAGGGGTGGCTGCATCGATCGGCCCGGGCCTTGCCAAGGCTGCCCTGGGGGGCAAGATCGATGGCGCCCTCGTCGATACCAGCCACATCATCGATCACGATGCCAGGCTCGCGATCATTACCGAGCGTGACCCTGACGGCCTGGATCTGATTCGCCATTCCACGGCGCACCTTCTTGCCTACGCCGTGAAGGAGCTCTTCCCTGACGCGCAAGTGACCATCGGTCCTGTCATCGAGAACGGCTTTTATTACGATTTCTCCTACAAGCGACCGTTCACGCCCGAGGATCTGGCCGCCATCGAGGCGCGCATGGCCGCCTTGGCCAAGGCCGACATCCCGGTGTCGCGCGAGGTCTGGGAACGCGATGACGCCGTCAGGTTCTTCGCGTCGATCGGCGAGAAGTACAAGGCCGAAATCATCGCCGCGATTCCCGCCGAGCAGCCCATCTCGCTTTATCGCGAAGGCGATTTCATCGACTTGTGCCGCGGACCGCACGTGCCCTCGACGGGACGGCTGAAGGTCTTCAAGCTGATGCGCGTGTCGGGCGCGTACTGGCGTGGCGATTCGAAAAACGAGATGCTGCAACGTATCTATGGCACGGCCTGGGCCAGGAAGGAGGACCAGGATGCCTACCTGCACATGCTCGACGAGGCAGAAAAGCGCGATCACAGAAAGCTCGGCCGCCAGCTCGACCTGTTTCATATCGAGGAAGACGCGCCGGGTCTCGTCTTCTGGCATCCCAAGGGCTGGGCCATCTGGCAGCAGGTCGAGCAGTACATGCGCCGCGTCTACCAGGACAATGGCTACATGGAAGTGAAAGGTCCGCAGATCCTGTCGCGCCATCTCTGGGAATTGAGCGGCCACTGGCAGAATTTTCGCGACTACATGTTCGTCACCGAATCGGAAAATCGCAGCTACGCGCTCAAGCCGATGAACTGTCCCGGCCATATCCTGATTTACAAGTCGCAACTGCGCAGCTATCGCGACCTGCCCCTGCGCTATGGCGAATTCGGCCAGTGCCACCGCAACGAACCCTCGGGTGCGCTGCACGGCATCATGCGCGTGCGCGGCTTCACGCAAGACGATGGCCACATCTTCTGTACCGAAGACCAGATCCTGTCGGAGTGCATCGCGTACACGGCGCTGTTGCAGCGGGTCTACCGCGACTTCGGCTTTGACAGCATCATCTACAAGGTCGCCACGCGCCCCGAGCAGCGCGTGGGCGATGACGAGCTTTGGGATCGCGCCGAAGCCGCGCTCATCGCCTCGCTTGAGCGTTCCGGCTGCGAATACTCGGTTTCCCCGGGGGAAGGCGCCTTCTACGGCCCGAAAATCGAATACACGCTGAAGGATTCGCTAGGCCGCCCCTGGCAGCTCGGCACGATGCAGCTCGATTTCTCCATGCCAGAACGCCTTGGCGCGGAGTATGTCGGCGAAGACAACGCGCGCCACGTGCCGGTGATGCTGCACCGGGCGATTGTGGGCTCGATGGAGCGTTTCATCGGCATGCTGCTTGAGCATTACGGCGGCGCCATGCCGGCCTGGCTTGCGCCCGTGCAGGCGGTCGTTTGCAACATTTCCGAGGCCCAGGCCGATTATGTCGCCGAAGTGACACTAAACCTGAAAAAACAAGGCTTTAGGGTTGAGAGCGATTTGCGCAACGAGAAGATTCCCTATAAAATCCGGGAACACAGCATGCAAAAGGTTCCCTTTATCCTCGTCGTTGGCGACAAGGAGAAGCATGCGTCGTCCGTTGCCGTGCGTGCCCGCGGGGGCGTGGACCTGGGGGTGATGCCCCAGGCTGATTTCGTGAATCTGCTCAGAACTGACGTGGATGCACGCCGAGATCGCTCCATCGCGTAGACCGCACGGCTTGTTTTCAATCCTTTGGAGTTTTAACTATCGCTACAGATAAACCGCATCGTCTGAACGGAGAAATCAACGCACTGGAAGTGCGTCTCGTGGGAGTCGATAACGAGCCGTTGGGAATTGTCAAACTTGCCGAAGCCGTTCGCCTGTCCGAAGAGAAGGATGTCGATCTGGTTGAAATTGCACCGCAGGCGGACCCCCCGGTGTGCCGCCTGATGGACTACGGCAAGTTCAAGTACCAGGAGCAGAAGAAGGCCCATGAGGCCAAGCTCAAGCAGAAGATTATCCAGGTCAAGGAAATCAAGTTCCGGCCGGGTACCGATGAAGGTGACTACACCATCAAGGTACGCAATCTGATCCGCTTTCTGGAAGAGGGCGACAAGACCAAAGTGACGTTGCGTTTTCGCGGTCGCGAAATGGCGCACCAGGAAATCGGTGCAAGGCTGCTTGAGCGGGTGAGAAACGAGCTCGAGCCGTATGGACAGGTCGAACAGTTTCCGAAGATGGAAGGACGCCAGATGATCATGGTCCTGGCGCCCAAGAAGAAAAAGTAGCATCCAGTAGCATCAAGCAGCATCAGGCAGCATCAGGTAGTGCGTGACCCAGCCGACCCTGGGTCACGTTATGCAGTCAGGTCGAAACAAGCCTTGCAAGGGCTCCCAAAGTTCGGCTCACGCCGGCGCCTTTGTGATGTATCAAAAAAAATGGAGTTGTCATGCCGAAGATGAAGACCAAGAAAAGCGCTGCGAAGCGCTTTGTGGTGCGCGCTGGCGGGACCGTCAAGCGCGGTCAGGCTTTCAAGCGTCACATCCTGACCAAGAAGACCACCAAGAACAAGCGCCAGCTGCGCGGATCGGCCGCCGTTCATGAAACCAACATGAACAGCGTGCGAGCCATGCTGCCCTACGCCTGACCACCCACACTTAAGGAGCCATCATGCCAAGAGTCAAACGGGGTGTAACGGCACGCGCCCGCCACAAGAAGGTCCTCGATCAGGCCAAGGGTTTCCGCGGCCGCCGCAACGCGGTCTATCGCATCGCCAAGGAAGCGGTGATGCGCGCAGGCCAGTACGCCTATCGCGACCGTCGCAACAAGAAGCGCGTTTTCCGCGCGCTCTGGATCACCCGCATCAACGCTGCCGTGCGCGAGCACGACATGACCTACAGCGTCTTTATCGCGGGTCTTAAGAAGGCATCGATCGAACTCGATCGCAAGGTGCTGGCCGATATGGCGGTGATGGACAAGCCTGCGTTTGCATCGATCGTAAGCCAGGTCAAGGCTTCGATCGCCGCATAAGGTCGAGGGCGCATCGCGCCCGTTCGATGAGCGCGCAACACCACGGGGCCTTGCGGGGCCCCGTTTCGTTAAGAACATGCCCCACTAGCAGCACATATGAGTGAACTCGAAGACCTCGTGGCAAATGCCCGTGCCGCATTTCAGAACGCGGCCGATGGCGCCACCCTTGAAAACGAGAAGGCGCGGTTTCTGGGCAAGTCGGGCGTTCTTACCGAGAAGCTCAAGGCGGTTGGCAAGCTCGATCCCGCCTTGCGCAAGACCGAGGGCGCGCGCATCAACCGCGCCAAGGAAGCCATCGAAGCGCTGTTGCACGAGCGCCGCCAGGCGCTTGCCGATCTGCACATGCAAAAGCGCCTCGACGAGGAAGCCATCGACGTGACGCTGCCCGGGCGCGGTCGCGCCATGACCGGCCTGCATCCGGTGACGCGGACCTGGCATCGCATCGAGGAGATCTTCCGCTCGATGGGCTTTGATGTTGCCGATGGTCCGGAAATCGAAAGCGACTGGATGAGCTTTACGGCATTGAACAATCCCGAGAATCATCCGGCGCGTTCGATGCAAGATACCTTCTATGTCGATTACCGTGACAGCAGCGGGCTGTTTTACAACCTGAGGCCGCATACCAGCCCGATGCAGGTGCGATATGCGCGCATGCACACGCCGCCGATCAAGGTCATCGCGCCCGGGCGTACCTATCGCGTCGATTCGGATGCGACGCATTCGCCGATGTTCCACCAGGTCGAGGGCCTGTGGATCGACGAGGCGATATCGTTTGCCGACCTGAAGGGCGTGTACACCACTTTTCTGCAGCGCTTTTTCGAGACCGAAGACCTGAAGGTGCGTTTTCGGCCGTCGTTCTTCCCCTTTACCGAGCCATCTGCCGAGATCGACATGGCGTTTAGCTCCGGGCCCCTGAAGGGGCGCTGGCTCGAAATTTCGGGCTCGGGCCAGGTTCATCCGAGCGTGGTGCGCAACATGGGCCTTGATCCCGAAAGTTACATGGGCTTTGCCTTTGGCAGCGGCATCGAGCGGCTCGCCATGCTGCGCTACGGCATTACCGACCTGCGCCTTTTCTACGAGGGCGACCTGCGCTTTTTGCGCCAGTTCGCCTGACCCCCTTTTTCGGGACCCCATGCAATTTTCAGAACTCTGGCTGCGCGACTTCGCCGACCCGCCCATCGACAGTGAAGCGCTTGCGCACCTGCTGACCATGGGCGGGCTCGAGGTCGAGGAGATGCGCGCGGCCGCGCCGCCGTTCTCCGACGTCGTGGTCGGAGAAATTTTCTCGGTGACGCGCCATCCCAATGCAGATCGGCTCAACATCTGCGAGGTCGATGTCGGCGCCAGTGCACGCCTGTCGATCGTCTGTGGTGCACCGAATGTGCGCGTTGGCATGCGCGTGCCATGTGCGCTGATCGGGGCCGAACTGCCACCGGCAGAGGGCAGCGCTGAGCCGTTTGTCATCAAGGCGGCAACCATGCGCGGTGTGGCCAGCGAAGGCATGCTTTGTTCGGCGCGCGAACTGAAGCTTTCCGATGATCACGGCGGCCTTCTCGAACTCGCGGCAGATGCGCCGCTTGGCGCCGCGGTGCGCGACGTCTTGCACCTCGATGATCACGTCATCACCGTCAAGCTGACGCCGAACAAGGCCGATTGCCTGTCGGTATACGGTATCGCCCGCGAAGTCTCGGCGCTTGCGCCGTGTCCGCTCAAACCCCTTCACATCGAGCCTGTGGCGCCGGAAATCGATGACCGGCTTGCCGTCACCCTCACGGCGTCCGACCTGTGCGGTCGCTTCTCCGGACGCATCGTGCGCGGTGTCAACGCGCGTGCGGCGACGCCGGCATGGATGATCGAGCGCTTGGCAAAAAGTGGCCAGCGCAGCATCAGCGCGCTCGTCGATATCTCCAATTACGTCATGCTCGAACTGGGCCGCCCGACGCACGTTTTCGATCTCAGGAAGATTTCGGGCGGCATCGAGGTGCGCTGGGGAAAACCTGGCGAGCGCCTTGAGCTTCTCAACGGCAACACGATCGAGGTCGACGCCAGCGTCGGCGTGATTGCCACTGCTGACGGCCTTGAAAGCCTTGCCGGCATCATGGGCGGGGAGGCCAGCGCGGTCACGCTCGATACCACCGACATCTATCTCGAGGCGGCGTTCTGGTGGCCCGAAGCGATTCAGGGTCGGGCGCGGCGCTTCAATTTCTCGACCGACGCCGCGCACCGCTTCGAGCGCGGTGTCGATGCCGCGACCACCGTGTTGCATCTCGAACGCATCACGCGCCTGATCCTTGACATCTGCGGCGGCAAGGCCGGTCCGATCGACGATCAGGCCCCCAACATGCCCAGGGTCGCGCCGGTCAAGATGCGCTTGTCGCGCGCGATCAAGGTGCTGGGCGTGACCGTCCTGCCTCACGACGTCGAGGATATCTTCACCCGCCTTCAGTTCGGCTTCAGCCGCGAAGGCGATGTCTATACGGTGACTGCGCCCAGCTACCGCTTTGACATTGCCATCGAGGAAGATCTGATCGAGGAAGTCGCGCGCTGCTATGGTTTCGAGCGCATTCCTGCGCATCTGCCCGTCGCGCGGCACACGACGCTTGCGCAAAGCGAACTCAAGCGCACACCGTTCGATCTCGCCTTGCGCCTTGCAGCAAGCGACTACCAGGAAGTCATGAACTTCAGTTTTGTCGAGCGCGACTGGGAACTCGACTTTTCCGGCGAGGACAATCCGATCCCGCTGCTCAATCCGATTGCAAGCCCGCTGGCTGTCATGCGCTCGTCACTGATCGGCTCGCTGATTGCCAACGTGCGCTACAACCTGAATCGCAAGGCGTCGCGCATACGCGTTTTTGAAGTTGCCAAGGTCTATCTACGCGACGAGACCCTGGCTGACGGTGCGCTCGCGGTCAAAGGCATCGCGCAACCGCTACGCGTCTCCGCGCTCGCCTATGGCCAGGCGCTCGATGATCAATGGGGCGTTCCGGCCCGCATCGTCGACTTTTTCGATGTCAAGCGCGACCTCGACAATCTGCTTTTGCCGCGCGTCGCCGAATTTCAAAAGGCCGAGCATCCGGCCTTGCATCCTGGCCGCTCCGCCAGGGTGTTGCTCGGTGGCCGCGCCATTGGCTGGCTGGGCGAATTGCATCCCCGGCTGCTGCAAAAATACGAACTGCCGGAAGCGCCGGTGTTGTTCGAAGTCGACGCGGCGGCGCTGCTCGCTTTGGAGATGCCGCAATTGGCCGAAATCCCGAAGTTTCCGGCGGTAACCCGCGATCTGGCGCTGGTTGTGCAAAGTTCCTTACCTGTCGGCCAGCT
This sequence comes from Gammaproteobacteria bacterium, assembly GCA_903970185.1. Taxonomy (GTDB): domain Bacteria; phylum Pseudomonadota; class Gammaproteobacteria; order Burkholderiales; family Burkholderiaceae_D; genus CAJCIC01. Next base: position 27,487 of record CAJCIC010000088.1, on the reverse strand, counting down.
TTTGAGCAAAATTGCCTCCCTGCGGGCCTCCGAGGCGCCTTTGGCGATCGTGCGCGACGTCAACCTTTTTGACGAATACCGTGGTAAGGGATTGAAAGATAATGAGAAAAGCCTTGCCTTTAGATTCACCTTGCAAGATACTCGACAGACCCTAAGCGACGAGCAGATCGAATTGGCAATGGCTCGAATCGTGGCTGCGTTACAGGAAACCTTCGATGCGCACCCCCGATAAAGCCTTATGTGATGCCCGCTTGAACACCGACTTCATTCTTCTATGCGCGATCTAGACCTGAAGGAAGTAGAAAACATGGCGACCTCAGCGCTCGCGTACTCGCAGCCAGCTTCCACGCCCACCCCCGCGACCCTTACCAAGGCGGAACTTGCCGACCTGCTGTTCGAACGCGTCGGTCTGAACAAGCGTGAGGCGAAGGACATGGTTGAAACATTTTTTGAGGAAATTCGCTTTGCACTCCAGCGCGGTGACAGCGTCAAGCTGTCCGGCTTTGGCAATTTCCAGTTGCGTGACAAACCCCAACGTCCGGGACGCAATCCCAAGACCGGCGAAGCGATCCCGATTACTGCCCGTCGGGTTGTGACCTTCCACGCGAGCCAGAAGCTCAAGGCGATGGTCGAAGCGGTATCGTCGCGTTCCTAGTCCACCCGACTTGCTTCGACGCGGTTTGCGCCGCGATTCCACCTCCGACTCCAAACCGTGCAAAAAGCCGAGTCCGCATCGCAACTGCTTCCGCCGATTCCGGCGAAGCGATACTTCACGATCGGAGAAGTGAGCGAGCTATGCGGCGTCAAGCCGCATGTTCTTAGGTACTGGGAGCAGGAATTCACGCAACTGAAACCGGTCAAGCGACGCGGCAACCGGCGCTACTACCAACACCACGAAGTCCTTTTGATCCGCCGCATCCGCGAACTGCTCTACGAGCAGGGCTTTACGATCAGCGGCGCACGCAACCGCCTCGATGCGAGGCTTGTTGACGAGCCGACGCATCGCGTCATCGTTGATGCACCGCGAGCCAATGGCCAGACCAAGGGAAGTATTGTTCCTGGCATGTTGCGCAAGGAGCTTTCCGACATCGTGGAACTGTTGCGTTCGTAGGTCGAAAAGCCGCGGGTGGCGCTGGTATAATTCGCCTGTTCGGGGCGTAGCGCAGCCTGGTAGCGTACCTGCATGGGGTGCAGGTGGTCGGAGGTTCGAATCCTCTCGCCCCGACCAAAAATCAAGGAGTTACAGCACCTCAAAAAGCCAGCTGGCTAATACTGGCAAATACTCAACCCTTCTCGACTGGGTCCACCTTGATGACCAGGCGCGATTTCCGGTAGTGCGCTGTCATCCCTTCAGTAGCATGACCCGCCAGTTCATGCGCCTTAGCTTGAGCGAGCGCGCCTTTGGGCTGCTCGCGCGCAACCCCATCGCCGGTTTTGTATCCGGCCAAAACACGGATACCGGAGAATCTTCGACCTGTGGTCAAGACGTACTTGTGGGGAGCTGGCGCTTCGAGGGGCAGTGTGCAGTGCACGCGCGTAAATAAAGAGATACAGTGAATACATGTATCCAAGCTGGACTGAATGCCGATGGCCACCTCAATAAGACTGGATCCCGCGACCGAACAACGGCTCGATCATCTTGCTTCCGAGACGGGTCGAACTAAGGCCTACTATTTGCGCGAGCTTGTCGCGAAGGGACTCGACGAACTCGAGGACTACTATCTCGCCGCAGCCACTCTTGAGCGTGTGCGTAAGGGACAAGAGAAAACTTTCAGCGCCGCAGAGGTGAGGAAAGATCTTGGCCTGGAGAATTGAGTACACCGAACCGCGAGGAAGCAGCTGCGCCGCCTCGACCGACAGGTGGTCGCACGCCGGATCCTCGATTTCCTCGATGACCGTGTCGCGCCGTCAGAAAATCCGCGTAACCAAGGCAAAGCTCTGACCGGCCCTAATTGGGGCACATTCTGGCGCTATCGCATTGGGGACTGCCGAATTATCTGCGACATATAAGACGGCTTACAATTCTTGTCATTGAGATTGGCGATCGCAAGGATGTGTATCGCTAGTGTGGGAGTGCAAAATGCGCGGAATATGATCGCGCGAACTGTCGTCTGACACCAGTCTCACAATAGCCGAACCACTCGAAGGCGCCGGAGACAGCCGAGCCAGGAGGCAAGAGCGGCAGGCGACGCGTCGTCTTTTGTGATCAGACCCGCGACCAGCACGTTGGTGTCAATAATCGCCGGATCGCGCCTCACGGCTTGCGGCGAGCAGCCCGAGCCTCCTTGAGGGCCAGACCGAGCGCTTGCTCCTCGCTCAGACTGCTATGAGTTCGTGCGCGTCGTACGAGATCGCGCGCTCGCTACGCGACTTGATTCCGTAGAACTCGAGGCTTTCGTCGATAAGTTCCCCAATCGTCTTGTCGCGCTGTAGGGACGCTTCCTTCAGAGCGCGATAGCGCGTTTCTGAGAGAGTTATTGTGAGACGGCTCATATCTACTCACATTGGTGTCTAAACACCAATATGCTACGCGCATTCACGAGCGACTTGGATAGATGTTCAAGGCTTCTGCGGGCCGAGGAGCCCGCAGAAAGCGTTGTAATCAATTTACTTCGTTCTTAGCGGTTGCCAGCCGCCGCTTCCGCTATGAATGCGGCTACCTCTTTCGGCTTCGAGAGCATTGGCACATGGCTCGTGGGCAACGCAAGAATCTTCGCCCCCATACGCTTCGAGGCGAAGCGCTCGTAGTTGGACACGGATCTACTTTGATTATCGTCCCAACTTGAAGGACGAGTCCGACAACCACTTTTTTAATTTGCCTGTCTCATGAACCTGCTTGGCGCGCGGCTTGAACGGCCGGAAGCAGGGTCAATGCGCTCGCGACGCCGACTGCGCCTGCGATCACCATCGCGACCTGGATGCCCAGGTGTGTCGCCGTGATGCCGGCAATCAATGCGCCAAAGGGCATGGCCACGCCAGATGCAATTTGAAACGTCCCATGACTGCGGGCCAAAACCCCGACGTCGAGCAGTCGCTGCCGTGCGGCGATGGCGTAAATGGCGTACAGGGTGCAAAAGCCGTCTCCCAGAAGTTGCTGCCCCACGAGCAAGGCCGGTGCGAAATGGCCAGAAGAGGGCGCGATTGCGATGAGAAAGTCCGCGCCCTGTCCGAGCACAAGGCACGACACCAGGAGCGGCAACAGCGCAAAGCGACGGGTCAGCGCAGGTGCCAGGAGCGCAGCGCACAAACTGCTGATTCCCCCGACGCTAACGATAAGCCCTACGGCGCCTGGCGAGAGCCCGAGTTGGCGCAGGGCGAGCAACATATACAGGGCCATGAAAAAGCCGTTGGAAAGACTGGTTAAGACCTCAATTGAGAGCATTGCAGCCAAAAGCGGCGTGGATACGCAGGTGCGCCACCCGATGACGATATCGGCGAGCATCGACTGGGGCGCCGTTTCGGGCGCCTTTGCAGCATGCCGTGATTGCGAGATGCGCCCGAGCCAGAACGCCGACCAGAGGTAGGAAGCCGCATCGATGAGTACGGCGCCAGACGCGCCCAAGAACTGGATGAGGAAGCCCGCTATGGCGGGCCCGGCGGCTTCCGCCACAGCATCGGTCGACTCGAACTTGGCGTTGCCCTCGACCAGGAACGACTCTTCGACAATGACAGGGAGGAAGCTTGCGTCGGCGATTCGAAATGCGCTGGTGGCAGCGCCTTGCAGGAACGCAATCGCATCAAGGATCCAGATATTGAGCCAGCCAAAGAAAGCCGCAACCGGAACAACCAGTAACAGCCCTGCACGCAGCAGGTCGCACACGAGCATGACGCGCTGCTTTTGCGCTCTCTCGATTTTCCCCGAAATCAAGGTCCCGACCAGGATGGCAGGCAGTACTGAGACAGCGGAAAGGAAAGCCACCTGCTCTGTGTCGTTGGCGAGAACAAGCACTGCAATGACCGGAAAGGCGGTACGGCTGATCCGGCTTCCGATGGCGCTGCCCGCCTGCGCGGCCCAGAGCCTGAGGAAATCACGATTGGAGAGGAGCGTGGGAGACCGGCGCGCAGTCTTCACACGGGGCTTTCCAGTTCGCAACAGTTAGCGGATGCAGCGGGAATTGCCAAGTGGCGTTGGATCGAATCAGGCATCTGCTAGAAGAAGACCTTGAAAGGCAAATCTGCCGCCAGTGTAGGCATCCTTGACAAAAACGGCACCATGGCGGCCAGGGAGACGGCGCACTCTGGCCGTGCCCCAAGGCGCGCGCCGGTGTTGCCATGACCTATTTTGATCATTCTTGCGCTTCGGCACTGACGTGCGGTGCAGGGGCGATCGGCTGGCCTTATCCGGCCGTGGGCAGGCATTTGCGTCCCGGCGCTGGCGCCGTCAAGTCTGATAGCGATCCCGCCCGGATGCTGGCGAAAAGACGCCTGTCCGGCAGACCGCCCTGGCATTTCGACGGCGGGGATTGATGGCCAGGGAGCGATGCAGACCGTTCGATCGGCATTTTTTGCCGACGGGTCTTATGTGCGGTGTCGCACAGACGGGGCCCTGCAGTCGATTGCATCGTAGCAATTCGTCGATACAGCCTTGCCCCCGCGACCCTGAATAATTGTCAATTGTTCCGATGTCAAGATCATCAACCCTTGAGTGGTTCAAATGATGCACGACTTCCTTACAAAAAATTCCGAGGAGCTCGTGGCGCGCTGTCGCGCCAAGGTCGCGCGACGGCCTTCTCGGGGCGCAACCGAGACCCAGCTGTCGAACGGCGTGCCGCTGTTTCTGGATCAGCTCATCCGTACCCTTCGCGCCGAAGAGATTGACCAGCCCGCGCGGAGCGTGGCAATTTCGGGCACGTCCTCTGGCGTGGCGCGGCGCTCGGAGATGGGCGTTTCAGCGGCGAGCCATGGGCGCGATCTGCTGGGCCTGGGTTTTACGGTGGATCAGGTGGTTCACGACTATGGCGACCTGTGCCAGGCCATCACCGACCTCGCCTTTGAGCGCAATGCGCCCTTTCAGATTGACGAGTTTCGCACGCTCAATCGCTGCCTGGACAATGCCATTGCCGAGGCCGTCACCGAATTCAGCTATCAGCGCGAGGCTGCCGAGGAGGCCCGGCGCCAGGACGCCTCCCAGCAGCACGCGATGTTCATCCACGAGTTGCGCAACTATGTTGGCACGGCCGAACTCGCCCTGAACGCTCTAAGGTCTGGCAACCTCAGCATCTCGGGAGCCACTGGTGCGGTGTTGGGGCGGGCGATCGCTGCCTTGAAGGGCTTGACGAGCAAATCCGTGGCGGAGATCAAGATTCCCGTTCGATCAACCTCGAATGCGCAACTCTGGTCGTTGGCCGAGTTCATCGACGAAATGGAAGCTGCAGCGAAACTGACCGCCGCGGCGCATGGCTGTTCGCTCTTCGTCTCCGTGGTTGATCCAGACCTTGCGGTCAGCGTTGACCGCGACCTGCTCACCGGTGCGCTTGGCAATCTCCTGAACAATGCGTTCAAATTCACGCGCCCCAGAACGCAAGTCTCGCTTGAGGCCTATGCGGTTGCAGACCGGATACTGATCGACGTGAAGGATCAGTGCGGCGGACTTCCTCCAGGACATGCCGAACGTATCTTCATGCCCTTTGTCCAGGTCGGCACGGACCGGTCGGGGCTGGGCCTTGGGTTGTCGATCGCCAAGCACAGCGTCGAATTGTTCGGTGGCACCATCCAGGTACATGACACACCCGGCACGGGATGCACATTCACCGTCAATTTGCCGCGCTATTCGATGGCGGCGCGCTAGTTTCGGGAAGGTGGCGGACCTGGCGTCGGCTTTTCCGGGTTCTGCAAGGGATTGACCGAGATGTCACCTGCCTCGTCAGGCGGATTGCCGTTATAAATCTGGCTGCGGCGACGCGTGAAATAGCCGTCACGCACGAACAGATACTTGTCGAGTGCGGCACCCTCAAGGAGGTTACTGGCATCGAGCAACTGGGAACGCTGGTCGACGATTCGCACGCCTGAGATCGTGTTGCGCTGCCAGACCGGATAGAGATAACCGACCGGATCGGTTTCGAAGTCGACCACAAGGCCCACAGTGTCACGCAGATCGCTTGGGCCAAACAGCGGCAACACAACATAGTAGCCAGGGCTCACACCCCAAGTGCCAAGCGTGATGCCGAAATCTTTCCTGTGCTTGTCAAGCCCCATGCCCGATGCAGGGTCAAAGCAGCCGAGAATGCCGATCGTGGAATTGACCGCGACCCGGTTCACATCGGAGCCAGCGTCGTGCAGGTTACCTTCCAGGGCATTATTGACAGCGGTCCAGGCGTCACTGAAGTTGCCAAACACGCCGCCGATACAGCTGCGTATCGGCTCTGGCACGACATTGACGTAGCCGTGAGCGACGGGCGCGAGAGCGTACCTGTCGAGTGTGTCATTGAACTGGAACGTCGCACGATTCAGACCTTCAAGCGGATCGCGTGGATCGGCTATGTTGCTGGTCGCACATCCGCTAAACAGGCCAAGCACCACGGTCGCTTTGGCAAGGGCACTGGCAGCCCTGTAGCCCGACGGGATCGCGTTCATTTTCTCTCCGGTAAGTTCGCGGCTGCTGGCAACGCCACGGCAAAGGGGCTAGGACGGAGGGGACGCAGCCGACGTCATCGAGTAGTTTCGAGTCAGAGCCTTGCGCGGTCTGTACGTCATCGCACTCATAGCCCTGATGATCACGCCCTCTTTTTCAACGGGCTCGCGCCAAGTGCATTCAGTATTTCGAACGGTCGCTTGAAGACCGAAGAGAACTTCGCTGAATCAAACCCGGGCGCAAACCCTTCACCAACCAGTCAGGATGCGCCACCTCTCGCACTGAGAGCGCGAGTCCGTCTGGCAGGACTACCAAAGGAAATTCACTGACGAGAGCACACGGGCATCGCCAGTGTGAAATTGCGCGACGCTGTGCGCCGGGATGATGGGCTGGCGAGGTTGTCAGCCGGGACCGGGCGCCTGTCCCGTCGCACTCCATCCTCCTCCAAGTGCCTTATACAATGTCACCAGGTTTTGCAGGCGTTGAAGCCTGATGCTCACGGTTTGTTGCTGGGCCGTATAAAGGCTGCGCTGTGCGTCCAGCGCCTGCAGGTAACTGTCAATGCCCGCCTTGTAGAGCATGGTGGACAGTCGGTAGGAATCTTGATTCGCTGAAACGAGCGCTTCCTGCGCCTGCAATTGATCATCGAACGTGCCGCGACCAATCAGGCAGTCTGACACCTCCTGAAACGCAGTCTGAATCGCCTTTTCATACTGCGCGACGTAAAGATTTTTCTGCTGTTTTGCGATATCCAGATTGGCGAAATTTGCCCCTCCCGCAAACAGGGGAAGGCTGATCGTCGGATTGAACGTCCACGCGCGCGAACCGTCCTTGAACAGACCCGACAATTCGGGGCTCGCCGTGCCGAAATTTCCGGTGAGCGAGATGCTTGGGAAGAAGGCTGCGCGTGCCGCGCCGATGGTCGCATTGGCGGCGATGAGATTGTGTTCAGCTGCAATGACGTCAGGCCGCCTTGTGAGCAGGTCTGACGGTAAACCTGGTGGCAAATCTTCAAGCAGATTTTGCGTGCCAAGCGTGCCCGCGGCGGGCAGATCGGCCGGTATCGGGGTGCCAAGCAGGAAGACCAGTTGGTCGGTGTCTTGTCCAAGCTGGCGCCGATAGAGCGCGAGATTGGCCTGCGCAGTGTCGACCGTGCTTTCAGCTTGACGCAGATCGAGGCGGCTCGACTCGCCACCGAGATAGCTCCGCTTTATGAGGGCGTAGGAGGTGCTCTGGCTGGTCAGCGTGTCTGCCGTGATTTGGACAAGGTCTTTGTCTGCAAGCACCGTGAGATAAGCATTTGCCACCTCGGCAACCAGACTGATGATCGCGCTACGTTGTGTTTCCTGATAGCCGAAGTACTCTTCCAGCTTTTCGTGATTCAAGCTGCGAAGTCGTCCAAATACATCGATTTCATAAGAGGTAAAGCCGATGCCAGCACTAAACACCCGGGCCACATATCCGCCGCCTGCGCCTGCGCCGGCGCCAGCCGCAGCGGTACCTGCCGGGTAGCGCTCGGCGTCTTCAATCAAGGTGGCGTCAATGGTCGGAAAGAGGTCGGCCCGTTGCAAGCGATACTGCGCCTGTGCCGCAGCGACGTTGATGGCAGCGATGCGGGCGTCACGGTTGTTTGCGAGGGCAATTTCAATCAGGCGCTGGAGTGCTGGATCGGTAAAGAACTCACGCCAACCGATGTCAGACGCCGCGGTTGGGCTCGCTGAGCCGGCTTCTACCGTTGCTGGCAACGGCGAAAGCGCCGTACCGTCAGGCCAGGATTTGGCCACAGGCAGGTCGGGCCGCAGATATAGAGGCTCGAGCGTGCAGCCTGCAACGAGGATCGCGGCGAGCAAGCACGCCATGAAGCGGCGGTCAGGCAAATTATTCATGATGCAGGCGTCGATGGATCGACTGGCTTTACGGGTTCAGCGGGCGAAGGTTTGGCCTTGTCCTGGCCGCTTTTCGTGTGCGAGCGAATCACGACGAAAAAAACCGGAACGAAAACCACGGCCAGAACGGTGGCCGACACCATGCCTCCAATGACCCCAGTGCCAATCGCGTTTTGCCCTCCTGACCCGGCGCCACTGGACAATGCAAGAGGCGTCACGCCTAGAATGAAGGCCAGCGAGGTCATGAGAATCGGACGCAGGCGCTGCTGCGCTGCGTGCACGGTCGACTCGATCAACGGCGTGCCGTCTTCGTGATTCTTGAGCGCGAATTCCACGATCAGAATGGCATTCTTCGCGGACAGGCCGACCGTCGTAAGAAGCCCGACCTGGAAGAAGACGTCGTTATCCAAACCACGCAACAGAGTCGCCAATACGGCGCCGAATATCCCCAGGGGGATGACGAGCATGACCGACACCGGAATTGCCCAACTTTCGTATAGCGCGGCAAGTGATAGGAAAACGATCAGTGCCGAGAGCGCGTACAGGGCAGGTGCCTGCGACCCGGACAGCCGCTCTTCAAATGACAAGCCGGTCCACTCAAAGCCAAACCCGGCAGGCAACTTGGCGGCCAACTTTTCCATTGCATCCAGTGCCGTGCCGCTGCTTTGCCCGATCACCGGGCTTCCTAGAATCTCGATCGACGGTGAGCCGTTGTAGCGCTCCAGTTTTGGCGAGCCCACATCCCAGGTGGCGCGGCTGAATGCGGATAACGCGACCATGTTGCCCGCGCCATTTCTGACGTACCAGTTGGTCAAGTCCTGAGGCAGCATGCGCTCGTTAGCCTCGCCCTGGATGAAGACGCGCTTGACCCGGCCGCGGTCGATAAAGTCGTTCACATACTCCGAACCCCAAGCCGCTGACAGCGTCGTCGTGATATCCGGGATGGACAGACCCAAGGCGCTTGCCTTCTCCCAATCGACCGAAAATACATACTGCGGCTCGTCATCTAGCCCGTTCGGTCTGACCTGGAAGAGCGCCGGGTCTTTCGCGGCCTGGCCAAGCAACTGGTTGCGTGCATTCAGAAGCGCTGCATGCCCCTGATTGGTCTGATCAATCAATTCGAAATCAAAACCCGTGGCGTTGCCGAGTTCAAGAACCGCAGGCGGAGCGAACGCGAACGCTTGCGCATCATGAATATTTCCCTGGAAGAATCCTTGTGCGCGTTTGGCGATGGCCTGGACGCGATTCTTGCTCCCAGATCGTTGCGACCAGGGCTTTAGTGTCACGAAGGCGAGGCCGGAACCCTGACCATGCCCGCCGAAGCTAAACCCGTTGACCGTGAACACGCTGTCCACCGACGCCTTCTCGGTATTCAAGAAGTAGTCGCGAATCTTGGCAAGGGTATTGCCAGTTCTTTCGGTTGTCGCACCTGGCGGCCCTGTTATCTGCACGAACAAGACGCCTTGATCTTCGTCCGGCAAGAATCCAGAAGGGATTCGCGTGAACAGGAAACTCATGGCCACTGCAATGACAAGAAAGATGATCATCCAGCGAAGGGTGCTTCTGACGACGCTGTTCAGGCCATTCCTGTATTTGTCCGTACCCTTGTCGAACCAGCGATTGAACCAGCCCGCAAAACCGGTGGTCTTCTTTTCCTTGCCAGGCTTTAGCACCGTCGCGCAAAGGGCGGGCGTGAACGTCAGTGCAACCAGAACAGACAGGACCATTGCGGAAATCATCGTCACCGAGAACTGGCGATAAATGACCCCGGTAGAGCCGCCGAAGAATGACATCGGCAAGAAAACAGCGGTCAGGACAACGACGATGCCGACCAAGGCTCCGGTGATTTGCCCCATCGATTTGATGGTCGCCTCTTTCGGGCCAAGATTCTCCTCGGCCATGACGCGCTCGACGTTCTCGACCACAACGATGGCGTCGTCAACCAGAAGGCCGATCGCCAGCACCATGCCGAACATCGTTAGCGTGTTGATCGAATAATGAAACAACGACAGGATCGCGAACGTGCCAAGCAGCACCACGGGCACAGCCACAGTCGGAATCAGGGTGGCCCGAAGGTTTTGCAGGAATAACAGCATCACCAGGAATACTAGCCCGATCGCTTCGAACAAGGTCCGCACCACGTCGGTGATCGAAGTTTTCACGAAGGGCGTGGTGTCATACGGATAGATTGCGTCGACGCCGCTCGGGAAGGTCGGGCGCAGACGTGCGATCGTGGCCTTGACCGCAGTCGCGGTCTCCAATGCGTTGGCGCCGTTGGCAAGCTTGATGGCGATGCCCGCTGCCGGTTTACCGTTGTAGAGCGAGGTGGCCGAGAAATTCTCGCTGTCGAGTTCCACCCGAGCGACATCTCCCAGGCGGACCTGGGAGCCATCGGGATTGACCTTCAGGAGAATTTTTTCGAATTCCTTCGGCTTTTGCAGCCGCGACGGACCAATGATGGTGGCATTGAGTTGCTGGCCTTTCACCGATGGCAGGCCGCCGAGTTCCCCAGCTGCAATCTGCACGTTTTGCGCCTGGATGGCGCTGGACACATCGACGGGGGTAAGGCCATAGTTGTCGAGCTTCTTGGAATCCATCCAGATGCGCATGGCGTACTGCGAACCGAAGAGCTGGAAGTCACCCACGCCTTTGGTGCGGCTAAGCGGATCCTGCAGACTCGATGCGATGAAATCCGCAATGTCGCCCGGTGACATCTGCCCGTCGGTCGAGACCACGCCTACCACCAGCAGGAAATTCTTGGTCGACTTGGCAACGCGGATGCCCTGCTGCTGTACTTCTTGGGGCAGCAAAGGTGTGGCAAGCGTCAGTTTGTTCTGAACCTGAACCTGGGCCGTGTCGGAATCCGTGCCCTGCTCGAAGTTCAGCGTGATTGTCATGCTCCCATCCTTGTCGCTCTCCGACGAGAAATAGAGCAGGTTGTCGATACCGGAGAGCTGTTGCTCGATCACTTGCACGACGGTGCCTTGGACCGTTTCCGCCGAAGCACCGGGGTAGGTCACGGAGATGGAGATGGCCGGTGGGGCGATACTCGGGTATTGGGCGATCGGCAATGTGCGGATCGCCAACGCCCCGAGCAGCATGACGAGGATGGCAAGTACCCAGGCAAAGATCGGGCGATTGATGAAAAAATTTGACATGAAGACGCTTCTCGAAATGCCTGCGACTGCTAAATTAGGTGGCGTTTCCAGTCTCAGATTTTTGCGCCGGCTTGGCGGCATCGGCGGGCTCTGGCTTGGCTTTCGCGTCAGCCGCCGCCCCGCCCGGGGCTGCAACCGGGTCGACGCCGCTACGCAGTGCCGCCAGAGTTGTCTCTGTAGCGGTGACTTGCACGCCAGGCTTGGCGCCTTGCAATCCCAGAACAATGACCTTGTCGCCCGGTGACAATCCATCGGTGACGAGCCACTGATCGCCAATCGCGCGGTCAGTCTTCAGCTTGCGCAGTTCGACCTTGTTTTCGGCGTTCACGACCTCTGCAGTAGGCAGGCCACGCTGGTCATGCGTCACGCCTTGCTGAGGCACCATCAACGCGCGGTCATCGTTGCCCTCCCTGATCCGCTCATGAACGAACATTCCGGGCAAGAGCGTCTCGTCGGGATTGCGGTATTCAGCGCGTAACGTGATTGCACCGGTGCCCTCATCGACGGAAACTTCAGAGAACTTCAACACGCCGAACTGCGCAAACGGCGTGTCGTCTTCAAGCTTGAGACTGACTTCTGCCTGATTGACGCCAATTTTCTTCAGCTTCCCGTTGGCGAGCTCACGTTTTAGCCGGAGCAGCAAGGTGCTTGGCTGTGTCACATCGACGTAGATCGGGTCAAGCTGCTGCACTGTCACGAGCGCCGTACTCTGATTGGCAACCACGAGAGCCCCCTCGGTGACGGAAGATCGCCCCGATCGACCGGAGATGGGTGATAGAACCTTGGTGTAGACGAGGTTGATGCGCGCGGTGTCTACGCCCGCCTTGGCACTGGCAATATCTGCCTCGTCGGAGCCCAGCGTCGCGACAGCATTGTCGTAGTCCTGACGACTGATCGCTTCGGCGTCAGCGAGCGGCTTGTAGCGTTGCGCCAATAACCTTGCCGAGACCGCGGTAGCCTCCGCCTTGGCAAGCGTTGCAAGCGCGCTCGCAAGCGCGGCTTCAAACGGAGCAGGGTCAATTTGATACAGCTGTTGGCCCGCCTTGACGTCACTACCTTCAATGAACATCCGTTTCAAGATCACGCCATTGACCTGTGGAACAATCTGGGCGACACGAAATGCTGTGGTCCTGCCGGGCAGGTCCGTGTCGATTTCCACCGATTCAGGCTCAACCTGCACGTACGAGACTGCAGGAGGCGGGGGAGGCGGGGGAGGTTTCTTGCTGCACGCAGCGAGTGCGAAGATGCCTACGAACAGCATCCCAAGAATCTTCGGCCATGCATGCGCAGGTCTTTTTCGCGCCGATCGATCTATCATCGAAATTCCTTCGGATGCCCACGTCGCATCGTCAATGGTCAATCGCTTCTCATTTGAGAGCGACTGTTCGAAAGCGACTCCAGAGCGCCGAGCGTCATTCCGAAGTCCCCGCGCACAGCGCCAAGACTTCATGCTTTCCTGCCGCATCGGGGCAGGGTGAGCTCCGCAAAAGGACTGGAACTGGGTCGATCGCACCTGCCCGGCTGCGCCGGAGCATTGGCGCCCCAGCAGACGGACTCATGCGTTTGAAGCTGATGCGAACGGGCCAGTGTTTCAGAGCGAGCGGCCTGAATCGGACAGCCGGGGCAGATCAGCCGGACTCGCAACAACTCGAGCCCGGCGATCCGCGGTAGTCTTCTTCGTACCACTTCCTCTCAACGCTTACGGCATCTAGTCGCGCGCAGTCAGCGCCTCTCGCGTATCGGACACGCCCCGAGGTCGCTTGCTAAGGCAACTAGTCGGGAGAATTTTCCGATTCTCGGTTGAGCCGGTCTGTTCGGTATCGCACGCACACCAGATTTAGGCTAACGACCAAAAGCGCGTGAAAAAGTGAGCGAGTGATTTCGACGCTGCGCCCGGATGTCGAGACGACGATCACCGGTGTTACAGTCCAGCAGAAATAGCCATCACCTCAAAAATCGAAGTGCAGTCGGCACATTTTTCTTGACGCCAAGCGATCCTCGTTTCGCAGTGCCAGCGCGGCCGGCGAACAAAATCGCAAATGCCTGAAGTGTCGGCCACCGCCCGCGTCGCGCGAAGTTGGCGCGCATGCTGGCTCGTCGCTTGCTGATCACCGACCTGGCACCATGGGCATTCATCTTCACAACATGGGACGGAGGCTTGCCATCGTGGGCGTGGCCTTCGAGTTCAGTCGCGGGAGTCCTGCATTGGGTACAGCGATTCGTCGCATGTGTGCGATGGCGTACAGGCCACTGCGCTGGCAGTTTTCACACTGCCTGAGGCGCGCCCGAAGCCGCGGCAACATGTGGGTCGTGCAAAAGAGGTGAGCGATATGAAGCAGATGCCAGAGCCGTCGCAGCCGCTAGGACCCTTGACTGTCACGAGGCGACGCGTACTGCAGGCGCTTGCTACGCTTGTGCCGGCGATGGGGCTCGCGACCATGCCGCTTGCTACCCATGCCCTCGAGGCCGACGACGCCTTCCTCACTGCCAGCCGCGTGATCACGGGCAATACGACGCTGTCGGCCGGCATCGCACGGCGGATGATGGCTTTGCTTGTGGTCAGGATCCCGGAGTTTGCTGCCCAGCTCGACGATCTGGTCAAGTCCTTTCGGGCAACCGGCGGTACGCGCGAAGAGATGCTGTCAGCACTTAAGGATAGCCAGGTTCGGTTTGCATTGGCCATCGCCCAGCCCTGGTACCTGGGCCACGTCGGCACGCCGTCCGATTTCGTCCTCAAAGATGACGCGGTCTTCGTCACCTATCTCGAGGCGCAAAGCTGGACAAAGATCGTGCACGAGGTGCCGCGACCCACCTATCCTGGCGCTGACGCCGGCTGGTGGGACGTTGCACCGCCAGGCGTTGACGCACCGGCCATGCCCGAAGGCATCAAGGAGTGGACGTTCCATCCGGGCGGCCCCGCTGACATCATGGCGCCCGACCCGAAATGGAAGGCGTACGCCACGGCGCCTCACGCCAGCATCGACGCAGCACGACGCGAAAAGCCAGGCAGTACTTGATGCGCTTCAAGGACGAGCGGCGTCGCCTGAACGCGCGCTCACATCGCCTGCACGCATGAGGCAGAAGGGAGTTGGGTAAACATGGCCGTTTATGATGCCGATGTCATCGTCGTGGGTTCGGGATCGCTGGGCTCGCTTGCCGCGCTCGAACTCGCCAGGGCTGGGAAGACGGTCGTTATCCTTGAGGCCGGGCCGATGGTTCCCGACTGGAAAATTACCGAGAACTTTCGCACCAGCGCGCGCAAGGGCAATCTCAACGCGCCATTTGGTGACATTCCCTACGCCCCCAATTCCTATACGCCGGGCTATCTCGACTTTGACGCGGATGTCGGCTGGGTGCCCGGCACGCTGCGCGTTGCAGGCGGAACTTCCCGCCACTGGACCGGCGTGGCGTGGCGGCTGCTGCCCGAAGAGATGAAGATGCGCACGCAGTTCGGCATTGGCCGCGACTGGCCGATCTGCTATGACGAACTCGAACCGTTCTACACCGCTGCGGAATATCAGGTCGGCGTCAATGGCGCTGACGAGACCGACTACTCCGGCCTGAACCGGGGCGCGCCCTATCCGCCGCGTTCGAAACCCTACCCCCTACCCCCCGAAGCCAAGCCGTACGCGTTGCAGCGCTTCCAGATGCGCGCAGCCGAGCGCGGCTATCGCGTTGATCACGCGCCCAATGTGCGCCTGTCCCGGCCGTATGCCGGACGGCCCGCGTGCATCGGCAACAACGTTTGCAATCCGAACTGCCCGATTGGCGCCAAGCACTCCGGACTGCATGACTTGGAGGCGGCGCAACTGGCCGGCGCCACCCTTAAGACCGGCGCCGTCGTCGACAAACTTGAAAGCGATGCGCAGGGCAGGATCATCGCCGTGTCGTTCCTCGATCCGAATGGTCTTCGCAGCAGGCTCACGGCCAGGACCTACGTGATCGCCGCACACGGCTTTGAGACGCCAAAGCTGCTTTTGATGAACGGCCTTGCCAACCGCTCCGGTATGGTGGGCAAAAATCTGATGATGCATCCGACGCTGTCGATGGGCTTTTTCGCTGACGAGCCGCTGTGGCTCGGTCGCGGACAGTATTTGCATGGGGCGAATCTTCAGCATCGCCTGCGCAGCGACCGCTCGAAAGTGTCGGGAGGCTTCTACCAGTTCATGAACCATAACGCCGCCCCTGCCATGGCCGTCGCGCTTTTCAAGGAGGGCAATCGGATCGGCGCGAGCTTGGACGACGAGCTGCGCCGACGCGCTTCGCAGTACATGGCAATCCAGTTGCTACTGGAGGATCTGCCTGATCCTTCGAACAGCATGAGCGTCAACCCGTCTTTCAGAGACAGCCTCGGCCAGCCGGGCATTCGCGTGCACTACCGGCTAAAGGACTACGCCAAATCGGCTTTGCCGCGCACCATCGACGACTATTCGAACTGGCTGCAGGCCATGAATGCTGTGCCGCAGGAACTGCCAGGTGCGCACTGGTACAACCAGCACCACATCATGGGCACGGTGATCATGGGATCTGATCCTTCAGATTCCGTGGTTGACAAAGACCTGCGCTGTTACGGCCACGACAACCTGTTCCTCGTCACCACCGGTGTCTTCCCGTCGGTCTCCTGCGTCAACCCGACACTGACCGGCATGGCCCTGGCAATCCGCGCTGGCCGCCATATCGCGAAGGAGGTCTGAGCGTGAGAAGCGCGAGGCTTGTCGCAGCGCTTGTGCTTGGCCAGTTGGCGCTGCCCGCAGCAGCACAGCCCGCCGGTGCCCAACCCGCTCTAGTCGAGCAAGGTCGTTATCTGGCAGTGGCGGGCGATTGTGCCGGCTGTCATGGCGAATCGTTCAAAGGCGGTGAGCCAGTGGCCACGCCGATCGGTGCTATCCACGCCAGTAACATCACCCCCGATCGCGCAACCGGAATCGGCTCGTGGTCGCTCGGGCAGTTCTCAGACGCACTGCGAAAGGGGCGCGCGCCTGAAGGACATCTATATCCTGCCATGCCCTATACGTCTTACACGGGGCTAAGCGACATCGAGGTCCAGGCCCTCTATTCCTATTTCATGCTCGGCGTGAAGGCGGTCTCGAACCGGCCTTTGGCCAACGACCTTCCTTTTCCATTCATCCGCGCCGCAATGGCACCGTGGGACTTGCTGTTCCTGACCGAGGGCAAGCCAACTGGCGCAGCGACGGTCCACGGTGAGCAGCAGTTGCGCGGCAGGCTGCTGGTCGAGACCCTGGGTCACTGTTCGGCGTGCCATTCGCCCAGGGGCACGATGATGCAGGAACGCGCCGACCGGCACCTCGCCGGGGCGATGGTCGCTGGCTGGTGGGCGCCCAACATTACTGCCGACGCGACCGGCATCGGTGGCTGGAGCGACAAGAAGCTGGCAACGTTTCTGGCCACGGGCCACTCCGATCTGGGCGTGGCTGCAGGTGAGATGGCTACTGTCGTGTCGCGCAGCCTGAGCAAGCTTGTGCCAGGTGATATCGACGCCATTGTGGCCTACCTGCGCGCCGTGCCGAAGATGGTTTCGCCGAAGCTGCTTCGAGCTGCCACGGTGACGGTCTCACCGCTTGACATTGCTGCGATCGAGCAGCCGACCGAGCTGTCGGCCTGGCAAACCCAGTTGGGTCACGGTACGCGGCAAGGCGACGTGCTCTACCAGAGCGCCTGTGCGTCGTGCCACGGCGCCGATGGCAATGGATCGGCAGGGCTCGTGCATCCGTCGCTGCATTTGATCGATAGCGATAGCACCGCAAACGCAGCGACCCTGGTACAGGTGATTGCGCACGGCGTCGATCGCACCGTCGGTGCCCGGCACACGTTCATGCCGCCGTTTCGCTCCGACCTGGACGACGGCCAGATCGCTTCTCTTGCCAATTTCGTGCGCACCGAGTTTGGTGGCGTGGGGAGTGTCCTAACCGATGCCGACGTGGCGGGGATCCTCGCAGGCAAATCCGCCACGCCCTGGCTTATTCGCTATGCCGGGCCGCTTGTGATCGCCGCAATCGTCATCCTGGTCCTTGGGCTGTTTCTGCTCGCCTGGAAAGTCGCGCGAAGCTTCACACGCCGGCCCGCTCGAAAATAGACAGGCGCAAGGGCCGCACGCGCGCAATTGAATTTCGGCGCCGGCCACACGCAGGCGCAAATGCCACGGATTACGAATGCGCCAGTTTGGCAGGCCTCTTGCCAACTGCGACGCTATTCGCACGCGCATGGTTTCCGAAGGGCAGGTCGGCATCCCTGATATAGGTTTGGAACTTGCTCATGAGCGAGCGGGCTTCATCGAGATCCTCATCAGCTGGAGATAATTCATGGAGTTCGGATGTTCCGTCTTCTTCATCAGCCTTCTGGGCTATTTCGGTTGGAGTGGCGGGTCGGGGGGATCGGGTCATTGTTGCTCTACCTGGCGCTTTCGCGCGTGTGATTGGCCGCAATGGCGGCCTGTTATTGTCTTGACCCGGAGGATCGGATTCGTCAGACGGCCCTAGCAGCTTGATCATGGCAACCAAGGTTGCAAAAAGCACGCACCATGAAATTGCGCCATCGGGCTCTTTTGCAATCCAGATGGCTTCGGCTGCGAGGACAGCCAGACAAAACCCGCCGACTCGGAACATGGGGATGTAGTTCCGTTATCGCGCGGCAGGTGGCGTGCGCTTGCGTTCCCGTAGATCGGCGAGGGATACCTCATCGGCGCACGGGGTCTTTTCGATCGACTTTACTTCGCGCTGTGCCATCCTGACACCGTCAAGCGGCACGACGCGGCCCAGCGCACTGAAGTATCGAACACCAGTGGAAAGCCGTGCCTTGAGTCGCGAGGGCGCCATCGCCAGTGCCTGGGCGTCGGTGCGAAGAAGCGCAGCCCAAACGTCCGTTTCTGACTTGGGTGCAAGCGGGTCGCCAGAATTTCCGGCGCGAGAGGCACGCCTTCTCAATTTGAGGCGGCCGGGGTCTACTTGCGGCTTGGTCGTCAAGCCGTCCACCGTGCGCCACCAATAACAATACAGAGGTGCAATGCAATTCCCAAAAAGTAGCGTTTGCCGTACCCAGCCGTGCGTCGTCATCGCGGACCGTCTCGCCTGTTACGCGAATGGACGGTGCGCCTGGCCGGCCCCCGTTTTTCTGAAAGCACGGGCAGCCCGCTGGCGCATGAGCACAGCAGCACATTGACCCCTGATGGCTGGGCTGTCTGTCTGCTGTCGCACGTTTTCAGCGCTTTGCGCCAGCCTTCAATGACCATGTCATCGGGCCAGGCGTTGCGCGCCAGCCGACGCCAGCGCTTCAGGCGGATGTTTGATCCTGCTCGTGTGTGCGCTACCGTACAGACCCGTCTCGCGCCGGCAGGCGAGACTGTGCAGACATTTCGGGGCTAAGCCTCTTTTACGAGTCCGCTATGCGTGGGACACGACATGCCTCGCAAGCGTTATCTGCGCGTGGCTCTGTAGGGCATCTGCAACCGGTGAAGCCCTCCGGAAACAGTGGGCCGGGGCCGGTCTTTGCACCGACGCATGCGCAAACGCAGGCGATGAACCGCGATGGCTTCCTGATCGTTCGCAAGTTTTTTTGCGCGAGCGAAATCGAACAGCTCGCAAATTGGTCAGGCGATCTCGCGCGAGCGCCCGAGATCTCAGGGCGACACTGGGTCTTCCACGAAAATAGCGTGACCGAGCCGAAACACAGGCTGATCCAGCGCATCGAAAATTTCTGTCCCTTTCACCGCGGTTTTGCTGCAGTGATCGAGCATGGCGCACTGCGCCGATGGGCCGAGGCTCTGCTGGGCGGTGAGATGGTGCTGTTCAAAGACAAGATCAATTTCAAAATGCCTGGAGGCGCGGGTTTTTTGCCGCACCAGGATCAACAGGCCGGCTGGAGCAAATATGCGCCGATTTTTATCACGGCGATGGTCTCGATCGATCCGACCACGCCAGAGAACGGCTGTCTCGAGATTGCGCCACGCCGTCTGGGGGAGGGCCTGATGGGTGAAGAATGGACGCCGCTCGCCGCAGGACTCGTAGCGCTCAAGCCCGTGCCCACAGAACCTGGAGACGTCATTTTTTTCGACAGTTATGTGCCGCACGCGTCCAAGCAGAACACGACCCGTGCTGCGCGCAAGGCGTTATACGTGACCTTCAACCTGGCCAGTCACGGAGATCTTCGCGCGCAGTACTTTGCCGACAAGTACGCGGCGTTCCCGCCGGACGTCGACCGCGACCCAAACGGCTCTTACGTGTTCAGAGTCTAGCGCCATGGGCACTTATCCGTGAGCGCCGGTCGCATTCCTTTCGGGGCGGCGCGATGGGGGCCGCTTCTTGGTGGCCTCGTCGGCATAGGCTTATCGATCTGGCTGCTAAGAAGCTATGGTGTGCGCCGCATCCTTGAACTGGTCAGCGATGCCGGATGGGTTGGCATCGCATGCGTTGTGGCGTTTCACGGCATTCAGATGTTTTTCTCTGCATTCGCGTGGCGCGTGATCGCAAAGCCTGTCCCACCCTGCGGCTCAGTGCGCGAGTACTTCGTCTTGCGCTGGATCCGCGAAGCAGTCAACAACCTGCTTCCCCTGGCACAAGTCGGTGGCGAGGTCGTGGCATCGCGCCTTCTTGGCCGAAGCGGTACCAAGCTGCCGATCGCGATCGCTGGCACGCTTGCCGATCTCACGATCGAGATGGTGACCCAGATCATTTTTACGCTCACCGGGGTAGCGCTGCTCCTACTCACCGGTTACGCAAGCGGCGTGGTTCGTCCTGTGATCGCGGGAGTTCTGGTCGCAATGCTATTGATGACCGGCCTATTTGCGGCCTTGCGTTCCGGCTTCGGCCAGCTGCTGGAAGACGGTCTTGTGCGACTTGGCCAACTCTTGCGCTGGCGCGGTGCGGCGCATGTGCAAGGGTTAAGCGAGGCATTGAGCGCCTGTTATCGAGAGCCGTCTCGCGTCGCTCGTTCGGGCTTGTGGCACATGCTGTCATGGCTCTCAGGCGCTGTCGAAGTGTGCCTTGTGCTGCATTTCCTCGGACATGACGTCGACGCCAAGGCCGGTCTCGTGATCGAAAGTCTTGGTCAGGCCGCCAAGGCGCTCGGATTCGCCGTTCCGGGCTCGCTTGGCATTCAAGAGGGCGGCTATGTCGCCGTCTGCGCTGTTTTCGGGCTAGCGCCCGACGTTGCCATTGCGCTGTCGCTGATCAAGCGCCTGCGCGAGGCGATTTTGGGCATACCCGCGCTCTTCGTCTGGCAGCACTGGGAAGCCAGGCTTCGCGCATCGCCTCGCCTACTTGTCACGGAGACTGTCCCATGATCGGCACTTCTTGGACGCATCGACTGGCAAGGATTCTGGTGCGGCCTTTGTTGGGGACATGGGTGCGGCCGAATCACCTGACCACCCTGCGCCTCGTGACGGGAGCAGCTTCGTGCCTGCTCTTTGCACAGGGCTCGCCCGTTGCCGTCGGGTGGGGCGGAGTCACCTGGCTGGCGTCGGCCTTTCTCGATCGCGCTGACGGCGAACTCGCCCGCATCGGCAACATGACGAGCCGCGGTGGCCACATGTACGACTACTATGCGGACACCGCGATCAACGCTGCGTTTTTCATCGCCATCGGATTGGGTCTACGCCATTCCTGGCTTGGCGACTGGTCGATCGCGCTCGGACTCATCGCCGGCTTGTCAATCTTCCTGTGCAGCCTGTTCGCCGAATGGCTCGAACTCAGAAGCCCGCCGGGGACACGTGCATATTCAGGTCGGTGGGGTTTCGATCCGGACGACGCCCTTTACTTGATGGCGCCCCTGGCGTGGCTGGGATGGCTAAGTGCAGTACTGGTCGGTGCAACGATTGGCGCACCGCTGATGATGATCATTACCGGAATTCGCCTTCTGCGCCTGCGTCAAGGCGCTTCCGTAGCCGCGTGACTCGCACCGACTGAAGCGAAATGTTCTTGGCCAAGGAGTGGGAGCGATGAACACCATTAGCGAATTGCCCCTGGCAAACCGGCATCAGACGATCACGGCGCCTGCCGCATTGAGCAACAGCATGAAGCTGCGACGGATGCTGGATAGCGCCGATCTTGAATTTCTGATGGAAGCGCACAGCGGCCTTTCGGCTCGCATCGTCAAGGAAGCGGAATTCAAGGGGATATGGGCATCCGGCCTGTCGATTTCGGCACAGCTTGGCGTGCGTGACAATAACGAGGCGAGTTGGACCCAGATTGTCGACGTACTTGAGTTCATGGTCGACGCAAGCGACCTGCCGATCCTTCTGGATGGCGACACCGGCTATGGCAATTTCAACAACATGCGCCGGCTGGTGCGCAAGCTTGAGCAGCGCGGCGTCGCCGGAGTCTGCATTGAGGACAAGCAATTTCCGAAGACCAATAGTTTCTTGAATGGCGAGAGGCAGCCTCTCGCCGAGATCAACGAGTTCGTCGGAAAAATTGCCGCCGGAAAAGACACCCAGACGGATCCGTCGTTTTCGATCGTCGCACGGGTCGAGGCGCTGATTGCCGGTTGGGGCATGGACGAAGCCCTGCGCCGTGCCGAGGCGTACCGCCTGGCCGGCGCGGATGCGATTCTGATCCACAGCAAGCTCTCCAGGCCCGATGAAATTCTGACGTTCGCCAAGGAGTGGGCTCGGCGTTCACCGCTGGTGATTGTTCCGACGCGCTACTACAGCACGCCCACCGAGGTGTTTCGAAGCGCCGGCATCAGCACGGTGATCTGGGCCAATCATCTGGTCAGGTCCGCAGCCAGCGCCATGCAGGTCATTGCCAAGGAGATATTCGAAAGTGAGACGCTGGTCAATGTCGAAGACCGGATCGCGCCGGTCGAGGAGATCTTTCGTTTGCAGAATGCGGATGAATATTCGGCTGCCGAGCGCATCTATCTGGGTGCGACGAACACGATGCGCGTTGCCGTTGTGCTTGCGGCAAGCCGCGGTCGCGGGCTTGAAACCCTGACGGTCGACCAGCCCAAGGTGATGTTACCGATCGCCGGCAAGCCGCTGTTACGGTGGCTGATCGACAGCTTCAAGAGAGAGCGTATCAACCAGGTTACGGTGGTTGGCGGCTATCGGGCAGAAGCCATTGATCAGGCCGGCATCAACTTGGTCATCAATCAGCGCTACATGGAGACTGGCGAATTGGCGTCGCTGGAGTGTGCGGTCGACGACCTGGAAGCGGACGCCGTGATCTCCTACGGCGACCTATTGTTTCGCAGTTACGTGTTGCGCGATCTACTCGAGATCAACGCTGATTTCGCTGTCGTGGTGGATTCATCGCCGCCCGGTGCGCACAGCCAGACGGTGCGCGACTTTGCCTATTGTTCACGGAGCGACGACCGTGATCTTTTTGGCAGGCCGGTGACATTAAGACACGTTGACTCCGCGCACTCCGCTGCGGCATCTTTCCAATCGACCGAGCCCTTGGCGCAACCTGATGGACGATGGATCGGCATGCTAAAGGTCAGCCAGCGTGGGCTGCCGCAGCTCAAGTCGGTGCTAAGCGAGCTCAAAGCCGGTCCTGATTTTGATGCGCTCGATCTTCCGGATCTGCTCAATGCCTTGGTCCGCCGTCATCAGGTCATTGAGGTGGCGTATGTGCACGGCCACTGGCGTGGGGTAAACGATCTCGAGGATCTGTGTCGCGCGGTCGACTTCGCCCATGCCCAGATTCAGTCTCCTGACCGAAATCCCGCTGTGCTCGATCCGGTTCTGAGGCGTCGTGATTGAAGCGCGCGAATTTCTTGAACCGGCGCTGGCGCGCGGTTTCACCTGGTATGCCGGGGTGCCGTGCTCATATCTGACCCCCTTCATTAACTACGTGCTCCAGGATTCATCACTCAGATACCTGTCGATGACCAATGAAGGCGACGCCGTTGCGGCGATTGCAGGAATAAGCCTTAACAGCCGGAAGTCCCGGCCCCATCGTGGCGTTGCAATGATGCAGAACTCGGGACTTGGCAATGCCGTGAGCCCGCTCACATCGCTGACATGGACATTCCGGCTGCCACAGCTCCTGATCGTCACATGGCGTGGCCAGCCGGGCGTGCCTGACGAGCCGCAGCATGAGCTGATGGGCCGGGTCACTCCGGAACTACTCGACGCCATGGCAATCGCCTGGGAGCCGTTTCCCGCGATCTCGGGCGACGTCGGGCCCGCGCTTGGCCGGGCTCTCGAGCACATGGACAAGACAGGGCGATCGTTTGCTTTCCTGATGGGCAGGCAGAGCGTTGCACCCTTTCCGCTAAAGCCTGGAGTGGCGACGAGCCGCGGGCCTTCCGCGCCAGCGCAGGGCGTGCAATCCCGACTTGGCGGCTTGGCGCGACCCTCGCGAAAGGAGGTACTTGCCGCAGTGATCGCGAATTCGCCCGTCGCCGACACAGTCCTGTTTGCTTCGACCGGCTATTGCGGACGTGAGTTGTATGCGATCGAGGACCGCCCCAACCATCTGTATATGGTTGGCTCGATGGGCTGCGTCGGTTCATTCGCGATGGGCTTTGCCTTGGCTCACCCGCAACTGCAGGTGATCGCGCTCGATGGTGATGGCGCCGTGCTGATGCGGCTTGGGTCAATGGCAACCATGGGCGCTTACGGGCCACCGAATCTGCGCCATCTGTTGCTTGACAACGGCGTTCACGAGTCCACCGGCGGCCAGGCCACCGTGTCCGCGCAGATCGACTTCGCACAAATCGCGATGGCTTGTGGTTATGCGTCTGCGCTCGAAACCGATGATCTGACGACAATCACCCAGTGGCTTCAGTCTGCGCCGCTGTCAGGGCCCCGTTTTGCCCGCGCGCTGATCCGCCCGGGCACCGCAAGCGACCTTCCCCGACCCGCTGCTACCCCGGTCGATGTCAAGACGAGGTTGATGCACCACCTTCACTCGGCCAGGGGAGCCGACTGATGCTTCTGTTGAATCCAGGTCCGGTGACGCTTACCGAGCGTGTTCGTCGGAGCATGCTGCAGCCGGACTTGTGCCACCGCGAGAGCGAGTTCTTCGATCTCCAGGACGAGGCACGGGCCCGGCTCTTGGCGACCTACGCTTTGGACCCTGGCGAATGGATTGCGATATTGATGACTGCTTCGGGTACCGCAGCTGTCGAGAGCATGGTCGCTGGTCTGGTCCCCGAATGGGGCCGGCTGCTCGTGGTCGAGAACGGTGTCTACGGAGAACGCATCGGGCAGATCTGCGAGAGATATCGTATCAGGTATGAGCGCGTGCTGATGTCCTGGTGGCAACCCCTGGACATGGTCGAGATCGAAGCGCGTCTGGATACACCGGGGCCGGGCGGCGGCTTTAGCCACCTTGCAATCGTCCACCACGAGACCACCACCGGCCGGCTCAATGACCTCAAGGCGGTCAGCGCAATCTGTCGCGCACGAGGCGTGCAGTTGCTGGTGGACGCGGTCAGCAGTTTTGGTGCAGAACCGATTGATTTCCGGGATCCTGCGCTCTTGGCGGTTGCGGCTACCGCAAACAAATGCCTGCACGGGGCACCCGGAGCGGCATTCGTCATTACCCGTCGCGCGGCGCTGAAGTCAGCCGTGAGCCGGACCTACTACCTCGATCTCGACAGGCTCGCCAAGTTACAGGATCAACGCAACACGCCATTCACACCCGCAGTACACGCGTACTACGCCCTGGTCGAAGCTTTGCGCGAACACGAGGAGCAGGGTGGCCGTGCCGCCCGCTACGCGAGATACGCGGCCCTTGCCGAGCAGGTCAGAAGTGCATTTCAAGCGCTCGGGATTTATGCAGTCCTTTCGCTGCAAGAGAGTTCGGTCGTGCTGCGGTCCTACCACCTTCCCGCAGGACTCGATTACGCGACGGTGCATGATGCCGCCAAGTCGCACGGCTTCGTGATCTATGCAGGCCAAGGTGAGCTTTCGAAGACCATGTTCCGGATATCGACCATGGGCGAGATCACATCAGCTGATATCAAGCGATTGATCGATTGTTTCGCATCTTTGGCTAGAAGCGGAAACACGATGTTCGGATGATGCTGGTGGACGAACATGCCCATACACGATTCGATAGCGCAATTCGCGCTCTTTATTTAGCCGCTGAAATCTCGGGAACCAACTGATGCGGGCCATCATTCTCGCGGCAGGCCGAGGTCTACGACTTCAGCAGGCTGAAGCTGACCATGTGCCGAAAGTGCTGCTGAAATTCGGTGGAAAGACATTGCTCGAGCGTCACTTGCTGCTGCTCAAGGCGTGTGGGGTGGACGAGATTGTCCTGGCGCTTGGATTTCGCCACCGGCTGGTCGAAGAAGAGCTGGATCGCCTGGGCTGGCTGCCCCGTGCGGATGTCATTGTCAATCCCCGATTTACCGAAGGAAGCCTGCTTACCGTTGCTATTGCCTCCGAGCACATGACGCGTGGTGGGGAAGTGCTCCTGATGGACGGCGACGTACTTTATGACGCTCGCATGCCCCGCGCCCTGTTGAAGGGAGGGCTGAACATGAATCGACTATTGATTGACCGCGATTTCGAGGGGGGAGACGAACCGGTGAAGGTTTGCCTTCGTGGCGGTGTCCCCGTTGAATTTCGCAAGCGCATACCGCCTGACCTGGAATTTGATCTGATTGGAGAATCTGTCGGATTTTTCCGGTTGACCGAGTCAGCGGCGCGCAAGCTCGCAGAGATCGTGCGCAACTATGTCGATGACGACCAAGGAAACTTGCCGCATGAAGAGGCGCTGCGGGATTTGTTGCTGGCAGGAGAGCAGCACTTCGACATCTGCGATGTGACCGGCGTGCCGTGGATCGAAATTGACTTTCCAGGCGATGTGATCCGAGCACAAACACATATCTTGACCCAGCTTGAACCCCTCTAGTCTCGCTTCAGGTGCGCGAGCGATGGCCCGCGCACAGGACCGGCGTTGCCCGTCACACCGACGTCTTTCATCTGCGCAGACGGCGATGTCCGCGACGCGAGTCTTAATCGGTGTTTGGCGTTGAGGGTGCGCTGATGTGCCCGATATCCTTGGCGATCGTGTCGGCGAGCTTGGCGACCGTGCGAGATAAAGCGTCGACGAGGCGCGCATCGCCAGCACCCACCGATTCAGAGGGTGCCGATCCGAACGTGCCGCCACGGCTAACGGCGGCGTGGCCGGTGTCATGATCGACAATGGTCCAGGTTGCAGTCAATGTGCAGCGGCCGTCTGGCCAGATATCGAGGGCATTGACGCTGATCAGCAGTTGACGTTCTGCCGCACCGGACGCTTCGAGAGCAACCACATCAGAGGGCAAGCGCACCTCGAGATCTGCGGCCACGGCGTGCGTCATGCCCTGCGACAGCCGCTCGCCCCAGTGTCCCGTGTCGCTGACCTTGACTTCATTGCTTCCCTCGCGCAGCACGATGTCAGTCGTATCGAGATAATCAGGGACACGCACACGGCGCAGGAAGATGCGCGCGGTGGGCGATGCCGGCAGCGGCGCAATTTCCGCTGGCGCAAGCGCTGGCGTCAACACGAATGTGCGCAAGGGCGGCCCGCTGGTGCACGCGGCCACGATCAAAAGCAAGGGCAAGCACGAAGCTTTGTACCCCTTCATCGCGAGTCCTTCTTGAGGAGGGTGCCGGTGGGATCTCGTTCCAGTTCCCTCGTGAAGCTGCGCAGCGAGGCCGCGCTGGCCGCGAGGTCGCGCGCCGAGGCCTGCAGATCGTCACGCAAGGGTGATTGCTCGGCGGTCAGGTCATTGAGCGAAGCCACAAGCTTCTCCGCTTGTGCCGCCGTTACCTGTGCCGTTCGCAAGAGCTGGTCCAGATCGCGACCGTTGGTTGCAACCTGCCCGCGCCCTTCGATAGCGAGCTTGTCGATATCGTCAAGCGTGCGTACCGAGTTGCTCTGCACTGAAAGCAGCGTGGCTCTGGCGGTGTCCGA
>CAJCIC010000087.1 GCA_903970185.1 Gammaproteobacteria bacterium | reverse complement strand
GTTCGTCAACCGCCTGCAAAAGCACATGCTGCTGCAAACCGATCCGAGCGTCATCTACGGCCTGGGCAGCCGCTACGACGGCGCCTTGCACAAGGCCGATTTGTCGCGTGATACGCCTTATAACACCTACGTGCGCGAGGGCCTGCCACCCACGCCGATTTCACTGCCCGGTGCTGCGGCACTCGCTGCGGCAACCAACCCGGCTGCAACCGACCTCCTGTATTTTGTCTCGCGAGGTGATGGCACCAGCCAGTTCTCGGGCGACCTTGACACCCACAACCGTGCCGTCGACAAGTACCAAAAGGGTGCGCGCCCATGACGCGCGGCCGCATGATCACGCTGGAAGGGGTCGATGGCGCGGGCAAAAGCACGCATCTGGAGTGGCTTGCCGAGCAGCTGCAGGCCCTGGGCCACACGGTGGTCGTGACGCGCGAGCCCGGCGGCACCGCGCTTGGCGAGGCATTGCGCGAGTTGCTCCTGAATCAGGCCATGCATGCCGAGACCGAGGCGCTGCTGATGTTCGCTGCCCGCCGCGAGCATGTCGCACAGGTCATCGAGCCCGCGCTGCTGCGCGGCGCGTGGGTGCTCTGTGACCGCTTCAGTGACGCCAGCTTCGCCTACCAGGGTGCGGCGCGCGGCGTTGAGGCGGGCAAGCTCGACATCCTGGAACACTGGGTGCATCCCCATATTCGGCCGGATCTGACGCTGCTCTTTGATCTTGGCGCAGCCAAGGCCAAGGCCCGTCTCGAAGGCGTGCGCGAGCTGGACAAGTTCGAGCGCCAGGACACGGCGTTTTTCGAGGCGGTGCGACAAGGCTACAGGGCGCGCGTGAACGCCGACCCGGGGCGCTTCCTGGTCATCGATGGCAGCCTGTCGATTGATCAAATCCGCGCCCAGCTGACGCTCATCATCGCGGCCTTTAATAGTGACAGATAACATTAGATATATAATTTAATTAATTGATTATAAATAACTATCCTTGGCACGATGCGCTCTGGAAGAGGCTTTTGCCATGGCGCATCGACGCGCCGCACGCGATTTTGCTGCACGGGCCTTCCGGCATCGGCAAGGTCGATCTGGGCAAGCGTCTTGCGCGTTTTTGGCTGTGCGAGGCGCCCACCGCCCAAGACGCCTGCGGGACGTGCCCGAGCTGCACGTTCGTGGCGCTGGATCACCACCCCGACTTGCAACTGATTCGCCCCGAGGCGCTGGCCTTAAGTGAAGGCACGCGCGAGGGCGCCGACGACGAGGGCGAAGCGCAGGAGGGCGACGACGAAAAAACCTCCAAACGCGCGCCGAGCCACGAGATTCGCATCGGCCAGATTCAGGCGCTCCTGGAATCGACGGTGACTGGCAGTCATCGCGGCGGCCGCCGCGTGGTTCTCATCTATCCGGCTGAAACTATGAACCCGTTCACCGCCAATGCGCTTTTGAAACTGCTCGAAGAGCCGCCTCCTGCAACCCACCTCGTGCTCGTTTGCGATGCACCTGAACGCCTGATTGCAACCGTGCTCTCGCGCTGCCAGCAGGTCGCGGTGCCACCTGCAGACTGGGCCCAGGCGAGCGCCTGGCTTGCCGCGCAAGGCGTGAGCGAGCCGGCCACATGGCTTGCCGAAGCGGGCGGCGGCCCGCTTGCCGCGTGGCGCGCCGCAGGTGCCGATGAGACGGTGCTCGAGGCCAGGCGGGCCGTGCTTGCCGGACTTGCGCGCGGAGAAGCGCTTGACGCGTTGGCACTTGCCGAGCGCCTTGCGAAAATCGACCGGTCACTTGTTGTCGGGTGGCTACAGCGCTATACCTGGGACTTGCTTGGCTACCGCCTTGCCGCGCGAATACGCTATTATCCCAGTGAGAAGGCAGCCATTTCCGCCTTGGCCCTGGGGCTCGACCCGGTCAGCATGGCCCGCTATGCCAAGGCCCTGGCGGGGCTGCGTCGCGCGGCTGACCATCCGCTGAATGCGCGACTGTTTTTTGAAGACCTATTGCTGCGCTACGCAGGAAGTGTAGCCGGCACGTGAGAGCGATCCACCGTGAATGACGTTGCAAGGCCCGCAGCCGTCGCCCGCCCAAGCGTCCTTTCCCTGAATATCAAGGAAAAGGCGGCCCTTTATGCTGCCTACATGCCGTACCTCAAAAATGGCGGCATTTTTGTGCCGACGAGCAAGCCCTACAACCTCGGTGACGAGGTTTACCTGCTTTTGTCGCTGATGGATGACCCCTCGAAGTTCCCGATCGCCGGGCGCGTCGCCTGGGTCACGCCACAAGGGGCGCATAACAACAAGGCGCAAGGCATCGGCGTGCATTTTTCCGAGGACGAGGGCGGCGCGACGGCCAAAAAGCGCATCGAGGAAATCCTTGGGGCCGCGCTCAAGTCCTCGCGCAGCACGCACACCCTCTAAGACCGATTTGCGGCGAGAGCCGCGGCCAACCATGCACGTGCGCAACGCCGAAAGAGGCGATCTTGACGGGATCGTAGCGATCTACAATTCGACCATCGCCTCGCGCATGGTGACTGCCGATCTCGAGCCGGTCAGCGTGGTTAGCCGGCAGGGCTGGTTTGACGCCCACGACGCGCTGAGCTATCCGCTTTGGGTGGCCGAAGACGAGGGCAAGACGCTTTTGGGCTGGGTCAGTTTTTCCGCCTTCTACGGCCGTGCGGCCTACCGCCAGAGCGCCGAGGTCAGCATCTATCTTGCCGCTTCGGCGCGTGGCCAGGGCCTTGGCCAAAAGCTCCTCGAGATGGCCTTAGGGCGTGCGCCGGCGCTCGGCTTCACCACGCTTTTGGGCTTCATCTTTGGCCACAACCAGCCCAGCCTGGCCCTTTTTCAGAAATTCGGATTTTCCTCCTACGGGGTGCTGCCAGGCGTTGCCCTTCTGGACGGCGTCGCCCGCGATCTGGTGATTGTCGGCCGAAAAATCTGACTGCAATGTTCATCGATTCCCACTGCCATCTGGACTTCCCGCAATTGCACGAGCAGCTGCCCGACGTGCTGGCCAATATGGCCAACGCCGAGGTCACGCATGCGCTTTGCGTGTGCGTCGAGCTCGAAGCCTTTGACGCCGTGCTCGCCACGGCAAGGCGCGCCCCGAACCTTTACGCCTCGGTCGGGGTCCATCCTGACTATCCCGACTGCATCGAGCCAACCCTTGCAGATCTGGTCTCTCGCGCGGCCCTGGCTCCGGTGGTCGCGATTGGCGAGACCGGCCTTGATTACTTTCGGCTAAGCGGCGATCTGGATTGGCAGCGCGAGCGCTTTCGCACCCATATCCGCGCGGCTCGTGCGGCGCAAAAGCCGCTGATCATCCACACCCGCAATGCGGCCGAAGACACGCTTGCCATCATGCGCGAGGAGGGCGCAGGCGAGGTCGGCGGCGTCATGCACTGCTTTACCGAGTCCTGGGAGACCGCCAAGGCGGCAATGGAAATGAACTTTTACATCTCGTTTTCGGGCATCGTCACCTTCAAGAATGCCCGCGACCTGCAAGAGACGGCTCGGCGCATGCCTCTTGAGCGCATGCTGATTGAAACCGATTCTCCCTACCTTGCCCCCGTTCCCCATCGCGGCAAGACCAACCAGCCGGCGTGGGTCGCGCACGTCGCCGAGGCGATCGCCACGCTTCGCGGTGCGTCCAGAGCAGAGATCGGCGAGGCGACGTCGGCGAATTTCTTCCGCCTTTTTTCGGCTGCAAAAGCGTGAGGCTCGCGCTGCGCATAAACCTTTGGGCCAGCGCCATCGCCTTTGCGCTCGCGCAAGGCGCCTCGTTTGGCGCGGCAAGCGATGCCGAACTGATCCGTGCCATCGACTCGGCCAATGTCGCCCGCGTCGAGCTGCTGCTCAAGCAGGGCGCGAACCCGAACGCACGCGATGAGCGCGGCGAGCCGGCCCTGATCTTTGCGCTGCATTCGGATCACCCCGAGGCGGCGGCGCTTTTGGCGGGCTGGCCAGGCGTCGACCTTGAAGAGGAGAACCCGCAGGGACAGACAGCGCTGATGGTCGCCGCCTATCAGGGGCGGCTTGATCTCGTCAAAAAGCTCGTCGAGAGCGGCGCCGAGGTCAGCCACAAGGGCTGGACGGCGCTGCACTTTGCAGCGTCCAGTGGCCAGATCGAGGTGGTCAGGTACCTGCTTGACCAATCCGCCTATCTTGATGCCGAGTCACCCAACGGCACGACGCCGATCATGATGGCTGCACGGCGGGGAGATCGTGCCATCTGCCAGTTGCTCGCCGACGACGGCGCCGATCCGACGCAGCGCAACCAGGCGGGGCTAAGTGCCGCCGATTTTGCCCAGAAGGCCAACGATGCCGAGCTGGCCGCCTGGTTTCGGCGCCAGGAAGTCTCTTGGCGCGTGCGCCACCCGTCGCTTTCTGCTGAGCCGCAAAGCCGCGCCGAGTAGCCCAGCCGGTTCTTGCGGCCGGGTTATAGTCGCGCCATGCGCATACGACCCGTTGCCCTCGCTTGAACGCCGCACTTGCAAACGCCGCCTGGCAGGCGCAACTCGAACTGGGCTTTGCGCTTGACGGCACGCGCTCGGTTTTGAGGCGAAATCGCCACTTCGGCCCGCTCACCGTGCAGAAAGCGCTGTATCCCGAGG
Source organism: Gammaproteobacteria bacterium (assembly GCA_903970185.1). Taxonomy (GTDB): domain Bacteria; phylum Pseudomonadota; class Gammaproteobacteria; order Burkholderiales; family Burkholderiaceae_D; genus CAJCIC01. The sequence continues at coordinate 4,535 of CAJCIC010000087.1, read as the reverse complement.
GACGCGGCATTTGCCATGCGTTAATCGTGCATCCGCCGGCCGGCATCGCCGAAGGCGATCGCCTTGAGATCGATATCCGCGTTGAGGCGCTTGCCCATGCCGTGGTGTCAACCCCGTCGGCCACGCGCTGGTACAAGTCGGCCGCGGCCTATGCAAGCCAGGACATATCCCTCGTCGTGAACGCCGGCGCGACCCTTGAGTGGCTGCCCCAGGAGAACCTGTTTTTCGAAAATGCCCGTGCAAATCAACGCCTTGTGATTCATGCCGAAGAAGGTGCGAGGATCCTGGCCTGGGATGCCTATACGCTTGGGCGCAGCGCGCGCGGCGAGGCCTGGCAGGGCGGCAGCGTACGACTGGCAAGCGAATTGCATAGGCAAGACGCCATGATCTTCACCGAACGCGGCGCCATCGCAGGCGGCGATAGCCTGCTCGAGGCTGCCCCAGGCCTTTTTGGCATGCGCTCAGGGGCGACGTTTCTGGCGCTCGCCAAGGGCTGCACGAGCGCCCTGGCCGAAGAGCTCGCCCGCGAGCTGCCTTATGGCCCAGACCTCGTTGCCGGGGTCTCTGCGCCCGTTGACGGACTGCTTCTGGTACGCATCCTGGGTCGCGACAGCCAGCATGTGCGCGGCCTTTTGCACAGCACCTGGGCGCGACTGCGGCCGCTGCTCCTCGGTGTAGGCTTCGCTCCCCTTCGTATCTGGGCCTGCTAGGACGCCATGGAACTGACCCCCCGAGAAAAAGACAAGCTCCTGATCTTTACCGCGGCACTTTTGGCCGAGCGCCGCTTGGCGCGTGGCGTCAAGCTCAACTATCCCGAGGCCGTCGCTTTGATCAGCGCTGCGATCATGGAAGGCGCGCGCGATGGCAAGAGCGTGGCCGACCTGATGTACGAGGGCACGACCATCCTCACGCGCGACGATGTCATGGCCGGCATCGCCGAGATGCTGCCCGACATCCAGGTCGAGGCGACCTTTCCGGACGGCACCAAGCTTGTCACCGTCCACCACCCGATTGCATAGGAGCGTGCCTTGATTCCAGGCGAGATCGTCACCCAGAGCGGAGATATCGAGCTCAATGCCGGGCGCACTACGGCTGCGCTTGAAGTGACCAATCGTGGCGACCGGCCGATCCAGATCGGCTCGCATTTCCATTTCTTCGAGGTCAACTCGGCGCTCGAGTTCGAGCGCGACAAGGCCCGTGGCATGCGCCTGAACATCGCCGCGGGCACCGCCGTGCGCTTTGAGCCAGGCCAGAAGCGACAGGTGGAACTGGTCGCCGTCGCAGGCGATCGGCGCATCTTCGGCTTTAACGGCGCCATCATGGGAGCGCTTTGATGGTGCACCTCTCGCGCCAGGCTTACGCCGAAATGTTTGGCCCGACCACCGGCGACAGGGTCAGGCTTGCCGACACTGAACTTTGGATCGAGATCGAGCACGACTTCACCATCTATGGCGAGGAAGTCAAATTCGGCGGCGGCAAGGTGATCCGGGACGGCATGGGCCAAAGCCAGCGCCTGCATCGCGACTGCGTCGATACGGTCATCACCAATGCGGTGATTCTTGACCACTGGGGCATCGTCAAGGCCGACATCGGCCTGAAAAATGGCCGCATTGCCGCCATCGGCAAGGCCGGCAACCCGGATATCCAGCCGGCCATTACCATCGTCATTGGCCCTGGCACCGAAGTCATCGCAGGTGAAGGCATGATCGTCACCGCAGGCGGAGTCGATCCGCATATCCACTTCATCTGTCCGCAGCAGATCGACGAAGCCCTGATGTCAGGCGTGACGACCATGCTTGGCGGCGGCACGGGCCCCGCCACCGGCACCTTTGCCACGACCTGTACGCCCGGTGCCTGGCATCTGGCCGCGATGCTGGTTGCCGCCGATGCCTATCCGATGAACCTGGGCTTTCTTGGCAAGGGCAACGCCAGCGTAGAGGCGCCGCTTTTGGAGCAGATCGAAGCCGGCGCGATCGGCCTTAAGCTGCACGAGGATTGGGGCACGACGCCAGCCGCCATCGACTGCTGCCTGTCGGTTGCCGATGCCACCGATACCCAGGTCGGCATTCATACCGACACGCTAAACGAATCCGGCTTTGTCGAAGCCACCATCGCCGCCTTCAAAGGTCGCACCATCCACACCTTCCACACCGAAGGCGCCGGCGGTGGCCATGCGCCTGACATCATCAAGGTGTGCGGCCTTGCCAACGTCTTGCCCTCGTCGACCAGCCCGACGCGGCCCTTCACCATCAATACCCTTGACGAGCATCTCGACATGCTCATGGTGTGCCATCACCTTGATGCCGCAATCGCCGAAGACGTGGCCTTTGCCGAGAGCCGCATCAGGCGTGAGACGATCGCGGCTGAAGACGTGCTGCAGGATCTTGGCGCCATCTCGATGATGTCCTCGGACTCGCAGGCGATGGGCCGGGTCGGCGAGGTCATCGTGCGCACGTGGCAGACGGCGCACAAAATGAAGTGCCAGCGCGGCGCCTTGCCAGGCGATCCGGCCACAAGCGATAACACGCGCGCAAAGCGCTACATCGCCAAATACACCATCAATCCGGCGTTAGCGCACGGCATCGCGCACGAGGTCGGCTCGATCGAGGTCGGCAAATGGGCCGACCTTGTCATCTGGAAGCCGGCATTTTTTGGCGTCAAGCCAAGCCTGATCCTCAAAGGCGGCAGTATCGCCGCTGCCGCCATGGGCGATCCCAACGCCTCGATTCCCACACCCCAGCCGGTGCATTACCGGCCGATGTTCGCCGGCATCGGCCAGGGCATTGCGCGCGCCAGCCTGACGTTCATGTCGGGCGCGTCGATCAAAGCCGGTGTCGCCGATGCGCTCAAGCTGGAGAAGCCGGTGATCGCGGTCAAGAGCTGCCGCGAGCTGAAGAAATCCGACATGGTTCACAACAGCTGGCAGCCCGACATCAGCGTCGACCCGGAAACCTATGCGGTGATTGCCGATGGCGAACTGATGACCTGCGAGCCGGCCGTCGTGCTGCCGCTGGCCCAGCGTTATTTCCTCTTTTAGCTCCGCCATGACACAAAAACTGGTCATGATCGAGCGCCGCCTGCCCCCCCAGGCCCGACTTGCACCCGCGCTTATCGCTCGCGCCGAAGTGATTTGCCTAGGCTACGAGGAACGACGTCGCAGTCGCCTGCGCTCGCGTCTTGCCACGGGCGAGGAGGCAGCGCTCTTCATGCCGCACGGCACGGTGCTGAAAACCGGCGATATCCTGCTCGCCGCCGACGGGCGCCTGGTGCGCGTTGTCGCCCTTGACGAAGCGGTGATCGACGTCTCGCATCCCGAACCGCTTGGCCTGCTCAAGGTCGCCTATCACTTCGGCAACCGCCACATTCCGCTTGAAATCCACGCCGACTCGCTCAGGCTTCTAAGCGATAACGTGCTTGCTGACCTGGCGCGGCAGCTGGGCGCAAGGGTGGTCAAGCGCAGCGCGCCTTTCGAGCCCGAACTTGGCGCCTATGGCGGTGGGCACCGCCACGGTCACGATGTGACCTTTGCCGAGGATCACGCGCTTGCGCGGCAGACATTCATGCGGCGCTGGCCCAACGCCGAGGAGGTGAAGGTGCCCGCGCTGTCACGCACGGCCCATCGCCACGGACATGATCACGGCGCAACCCCTGCGCATGACCACGTCCACGCCGATGGCCATGAGCCCGGCCATGACCACGGCCATGACCACGGTAGCGCCCACGCGCACGGCGCCAACGCCGCAGCCGATCATGCCCATCACGGTCATGACGCGGCCGATGACGGCAAGGCCGGCACATGCTGATGCCCGTTGTCGCGCCGAGCACGCCAGCGGTCATGACATTGCAGCAGTTGCGGCTCCTGCAACTCGCCTCGCCGGCCTTGCCTGTGGGCGGTTTCAGCTATTCGCAGGGCCTTGAGGCCGCGTCCTTTGCCGGGCTGGTCACAGGAATTGCCGACACCCGGGCGTGGATCGAAGCGCTGCTCACGCGGATCCTGGCCCGCCTTGATGCACCTGTCTTCCTGCTTTCCTATCAGGCTTTTGCAGAAGCATCAGGCGAAGGGCTCGAAGCACTCAACCAGTTCTATATCGCGAGCCGCGATACAGAGGCCGCGCGCGATGAAACGCGGCAGATGGGCTGGTCGCTCGCCCAGCTGGCACAAAGCCTGGACTGGTTCGACAGGGAGCAGGCGGCGCAAATTGCGCGTCTTGCGCGCCCCGCCTACCCGCTGGTCTTCGCCTCGTGCGCGCTGGCCCTTGAGGTGCCCAGTGATGCTGCTCTTTCAGCCTACCTTTTTGCCTGGCTCGAAGGGCAGTGCATCAGCGCGCAAAAGTTGCTGCCGATCGGCCAGAATGGAGCGCAAGGCATCCTCTTTGACCTGGCACGGCAGATACCGGCGGTGGGGCTTGCGGCCAGCGCGCGTGCGCGGGTTGGCTTGACGGCGCTCGAGACGCTAGCGCCGCATTGGTCGATCCTCGCTGCGCGCCACGAAAGCCAATACTCGAAAATGTTCCGCTCGTGAGTGCTTTGCCACA
>CAJCIC010000086.1 GCA_903970185.1 Gammaproteobacteria bacterium | reverse complement strand
GGCGCCAGCCAAGACGGGCGGCTTCTTCTGTTCGGTCGCAAGGTAGACTTCGGTGAGCTGCAGGCGATTGGCCGCATCGGTATCCTGCTCGGGACAGCGCTTGGCGAGCTCTGCAAGCGTTGCCATAACCTTGTCTTTGGGCACCAGTTGCTGCTCGTCGGTTTCCCAGGAGTAGTAAGCGAGGAGTCGCCAGTCACGATCGGTCAGGCCCGGCTTTCCGCTCAATGCTTCGGCCAGCGTTGTCTTCACGGGTCGCCCGCCAGTCATGCCGGTCTCGAGCAGCTGCAGATAGCGTTGCGCGTCGACTTCGCCTGGCAGGCGCAGAATTTCGTTGCCGTCATGGTCAAGCAGGATCATCGTCGGATAGCCACTGACCTTGAATCGGGCACCCAGTTTTTGTGCGCCCGGGCTGTCGCCATCGATGTACACGGGGATGAAAAACTGCGAGCGTTCGATGAAATCCTGGCGGTTGAAGATGGTCGCCTTGACCTGGTTGCAAGGCGGGCACCACACCGCGCCCCAGTACAAAAACAACGGCTTGCCGCTGCTCTTGGCCTCGGCAAAGGCTGCATCGACATCACCCTTTCTCCAGGCGATACCGCCGCTCTCATGGCCTGAAGCCGGCGCCGATTCGGATGCTAGAGGGGCCGCAGGGGATGCGGCTGGAGCAGCCTTTGACGCCGTGCTGGCCAGGGCGAACAGGAACACCAGCGTCGTTAACAAAAGCTTCATCATGATTCCTCGAAATCGTCGGACGAGCAATCGCTAGGGCTGCCCGGCACCAAAGACACGAAGCATAGCGCGACCCGCGCTTTAGGTTAAGCGCCTACCCAGGCGAGCTAGTGCAAGCCGGCCTTAAGCGGCAGGAAAAGCTGCAAGACCGTGGCATCGGCAGGATCCCGATGCAGCGAGAAGCCCAGCTTGAGCGCGAGCCGCTGCATCGCGTAGTTGGTCGCAAGCACGAGGCCAGAGACAGCCGCAAATCCGCGGCTACGCGCAATCGCAAGCACACGCTCGATCAGGGCGCGACCCAGTCCGTGATGCTGCCAGGCGTCCGCCACGACGACCGCAAAGTCAACGGATGTGCGATCGGAGTTGGCTGCATAGCGGGCCACCCCGACAATCTCGACCCTGTGACCGCTGTTTACGGTGGCGACGACCGCGGCTTCGCGTGCCGGATCGGGATTGACCCACTGCACGAACTCGTCGGGCGCGACCTCGCGCAGCGAAAAAAAGCGCTGGTAGCGGCTGTCGCGCGACAAGCCGTGACCAAACGCCATCAGTCGACTTGCGTCACCTGGCGCAATCGGCCGCAGGCGCACGCAAGAAAGCGCGATCTGGCCGCCTTGCGCCTCTTCGCTCTGATGCGCAGACGCGGCAGACAGGTGCACGTTATCCATACCCGCCCTAGCCCTCGGCCAGCGCCTGCCCGGCAAGATGCAATTCGCGCAGGATGTGCAAGCGCTCGCTCAGCCTGGAAAGCAGGCCCTTCGCAGGCACGCTTTGTTGCAGACAACCGTCGAGTTGCAACGTCGCGCCATCGATTGCAAGCACCACGACCGCACCTGGCCGATCGACCGTGAACTGCTCACCGGCAGCAAGAACGACGTCACGCGGGTCGCCATCCTGGGTAATCCAGACCATTCCCGAATCGCATCGGATGCGTGCCCACGGGCTGGCATTGATGCGAATCAGCTGTTGCGCCTTGAGCACAATTGCGGCGTTGCCAAGATCGATGTTCATCACTTCTCCAACATGCGTCTAGCGCATCTTAAATTCCGGCCCATGAAGGACATCCGAACCGCGCTGCTGCTAGTATCATGGTTGTGAATGGACACAAGCGCAAATGATGGTTTTTCATGTATCGCATGCTTTTTAGGAATGTCAAATGAGCCGGGCGCTGCCCTCCCTGGATCTGCTTCGCGGATTTGAGGCGGCGGCTCGCCACCTCAGTTTCACGGCCGCTGCGGCCGAACTCCATGTCACGCAGTCGGCCGTGAGCAGGCAAGTCTTGACGCTTGAGGAGCAGCTTGGCGTGGCCCTGTTTCAGAGGCGCCATCGCGCCATCCTTCTGACCGAGGCGGGCCAGCTCCTTTTCAAGGTGGCCGCCCAAGCCCTGGGCCAGATCGAGGCGACAGTGCTCAAGATCCGTCGGGTTGGCAGCGCCCGTTTCGTCACGGTATCTTGCACGCTGGGCTTCGCCTCCCTCTGGCTTGTGCCGCGCCTCGCGGATTTTCGTGGCGAGCAACCCGGCATTGATCTGAGGATCAGCGCCAACAACGACATCCTAGACATCGAGCGTGAACAGATCGAGCTTGCCATTCGCTACTGCCCGCGCAGTGCCGCGCCTGCCGGAGCCCTCCTGCTTTTTGGCGAAGAAGGCCTGCCGGTGTGCAGCCCGCACCTCGCCTCATTGGCGACGCATCCGCTCGGAACGCCCGCTGATCTCGCCCACCACGTCTTGCTCCACCTCGACTTGGATCCGATGTACCGACCGACCATTGCGTGGCCGCTCTGGCTCGAAATGGCCGCGCTGGAATCCCTCCAACCCGTCGGGTCGCTGCGCTTTAGCCATTACGACCAGTTGATCACCGCGGCCATCGAAGGACAGGGCATAGCGCTTGGGAGCACGGCGCTGGTCAGTCGATTCTTGGCCGACGGCAGGCTGATCGCGCCTTTTGCGCAGACACTGCCCTCGCCCCGCGCTTACTATGTTGTTCTCGCAAAGCACAGTGCAGAACGCGAGGAAGTGCGCCTGCTGGTTGACTGGCTGATGCGCAAGGCCAGCGAATCAGAATCGGTGCGCGCGCCTCCCCCGTGATCGTGTGCCTGTCTCGATAGCCCCCTGGAGATGCCTTGGAACTCGATTTTGCCGGACTTGATTCACGCATTGCCTATCGCTGGATGGCATCGACCATCACGCCAAGACCCGTCGCCTGGGTCTCGAGCCTGTCAGGCACGGATGTCGCCAATCTCGCGCCCTTCAGTTTCTTTCAGATGATTACGGCGAGTCCGCCGACACTCATCTTCAGCCCCCTGATTCAGTCCGATGGGCGCGCCAAGGACACCGTGGCGAACATTCGCGAGACGGGCGAATTTGTCGTCAACCTGGTGTCGTTTGCCCAGATCGATCTGATGAATGCGACCTCGTTCACGTTCGATCCCAACGTCAGCGAATTCGAAGCGTGCCGCGTACCCTCTGAAGCGTCACGGCGCGTACGTCCGAGGCGAGTTTTAGGCGCACCAGTCGCATTCGAATGCAAGCTCGCGAAGCTCATGCCCTATCCGGAAGCATCGCCAAGTTGCTTTGTCGTCTTTGGCGAAGTGCTCTATGCGCACTTTGATGAAAGCATCCTTGGCGCTGGCGGCTATGTCGACCCTGAGCGGCTGAATATCGTTTCTCGCATGGGCGGCAACTGGTACGGCCGCACGGCAAGTGCCTCGAACTTCGAGCTCGAGCGGCCGGCGGGCTGGGACCGGCAGCAAAAAGTCTAGGCGAGGCACCCCAACTCGTCAGTCTTCCAGACTGCCGATCTCCCGTGCTGCGGCGATCAGGATGTCGGCGATACGCCGCTGGACTTTCAGTGTCGCCCCGCCAGGCACGTTAAGCGCCTGCTTTAGCGCCGAACGCAGGTCGTTTCTCGCACTGGTCAGTTCGGACGACGCCGAAGCTTCGGGACCCTCGCTGGCATCGCCGCCTGAGAAGGCACGGCGCACTGAATCCATGCGCTGCGCGATCTGGCTGATCCGTTCAAGCATGCGATCGACGATCTCGCGGTTAGCCTTCAGATGCGTGTGTCCCGAATCCGATAGCGCGTAGCGCTTGCGATTGCCCTCGGCTTCTGCCGTGACATAGCCCAGATCCTCGAGAAACGTGAGCGCCGGATAGACCATTCCCGGGCTCGGGCTGTAAAAGCCGTTGGAGCGTGCTTCAAGCGCCTTGATCAACTCGTAGCCGTGGCTTGGCGCGTCAGCGAGCAACGCCAGCAGCATCAGCTGAAGATCGTTGGACGAAAACTTGCGCCCGCGAGGCAGGCCCTCGCCATCGAAGCCGCCCGGATCCTGGGCGTTTGGCGAGCCGTGACCATGGCGTCGGCCGTGATGGTGATGGCGGCCGATGGCGTGCAAAACGGTGTGATGCAGGGAATCGCGATCGCGACCCCGATGAGAAAAGAAGTGATGTCGCATACTTGACCTTATATCGAAAGAGTTTTCTTAAGATATATATCTTAAGATCGTTTGTCAAGTCCTTTATGAAAACCGCTCCTAATCTCCCGGCAGGGTCAGCTCCGAATCGGCCCCCGTCAGGATCCGTTCGGCATCTTCTAGCGACTCCGCCACTTCAACGCTGGTGCCGCCGGTAAAGAAGATCTTCGATCCGGTCTTCTGAAAGCGCGTCAGATAGGCCACTTCGAGCGGATTGACAAGAACCGCATCAAGTACGAAAGCATTGGTCGCCTCTGGCGATGGCGCCGGCTTGTATTCGATCGACGGCGCATAGCGTTGCAGCTGGACGAGTTTCATTACTGTAGGTTCTCCGTTCGAGTGTGGCCGTGCATCCACAGGATTCGTGCCTGAAGCGTCAGGAAGGCAAGGCCCGCAGCCGAAAATGACGCTGGGTTAAATTACATCGGAGGCACGACCCCGTCTTTTTCGACCACGATGCGCACCGCACTGAATGTCTTCGCATCCACTGGCGTTGCCACCACGAAGACCTGTTTGCCCGTGGTCAGATCGGCATGACTTGCGCTCGTAAAAGTCACGATGGGCACGTCTTTTGGCACGGTCACCACATTGCTGCCCCCTTTATAGGACAGCTTGAGTTCGCGCCCGTGCGTGCTTTTGACGACCGCGTCGACGTTGGCGTTGGTCATTGACGTTGTCGGGCCAAGGTCCCAATCGTAATGGCCTTCTCCTGTGCCCCGCGCCGCTTCAGGAAAAACCAGCACCTCAAGCGCGGTCAGCTTGCCGTTGCGGCCGCTCGTTGCAGCCGTGCCGATGAAATTGCCCGGCTGAATATCAGCAAGCTGGATCGCCTTCAGGGCGGCCACGGCGAGATCGGGTTTGACATCAACCTGGACCATATCGGCATCGCGTCGCTTCACGACCATGACGTTGCCTGAGTAGGAGACGATTTCGCCGCGAATGCGCACGGGCTTGGCGGAGGTATCCTGCGCGAGCACCTGGGCCACAGATGTGAGGGCAAGCAGTGCAAGGAAAATTCTGATTCGGGTCAGCATGGTCGGCTCCATAATCGATGCGAAACGTACGCGCAGGCGGGACTTGACGAACTCTGACTCACGCGCGGTCGTTCGATTCTACGGCTAACCGTTACACGCCGCTCTAAGCCGGCGCGCACATCGGGTTTCCCCCAAAACGGCTCAGTGCAAAGGATGCGCATGACGACTGAAAACCAGCTCGCAGGCTACGAAATATCGACCGATCCGAATCGCCTGCAGATCGGCGCCATCCATGCCTTTCTGTCACGAAGTTACTGGTCAAGCGGCATTCCGCTTGAAACCACCCAGGCCGCGATCCGCAACTCGCTCTGCCTGGGCGTGTTCTACAGGGATGCCCAGGTGGGCTTCGCTCGGGTTGTCACCGACCGCGCGACCTTCGCCTACCTTTGCGATGTTTACGTGCTTGACGAGCATCGTGGTCGAGGGCTTGGCACGCGCCTGATCCAGGCCGTCATGGCACACCCCGATTTGCAGGGCCTGCGCCGACTCCTCCTGGTCACCCGTGATGCGCACGCGCTCTACGCGCAATTCGGCTTTGGCGCACTTGGCAGCCCCGCGCGTTTCATGGAAATCAATCGTCCCGACATCTACCAGACCCGGGCCGGTTGATTCATGTGTCGCTCAATTCGATCCAGGTCGGCGCGTGATCGCTGGCCTTTTCCCAGCCGCGCACGTGGCGGTCAACGGCAGCGCGTTCAAGCCGCATGAGCGCTGGCGCATTGAGCAGCAGGTGATCGATGCGCAACCCGGCATCGCGACCGTAGGCGTTGCGAAAATAGTCCCAGAACGTGTAGATGGTTTCATTGGGGTGGAGCTTGCGCAACGCATCGGTCCAGCCCTGCGCCATCAGCCGTTCGAAAGCCGTACGGGTCTCCTCCCGAAACAACGCATCGTCGACCCAGCGCTCAGGCTTGTAGACATCCTTGCCCGTGGGAATCACGTTGTAATCGCCTGCCAGAACCACGGGCGTGGCACGATCAATCAGCGATTGCGCGTGCGCGATAAAGCGTTCGAACCAGCTCAGCTTGAAATCGAATTTGGGTCCAGGAGCCGGATTGCCGTTGGGCAGATAAAGGCAGGCAATCAAAACGCCACCGATCTCGGCTTCGATGTAGCGACTCTGCAGATCTTCCGGATCGCCTGGCAGCCCGCGTTGTGTTTCCACCGGCTCGCACCCCCGTGCCAGGATGGCAACGCCATTCCAGCTCTTCTGGCCATGCCAGATCGCGCCAAAGCCTGCCTCGCGCAACGCATCGATGGGAAACTTGTCCTGCGGCGTCTTGAGCTCTTGTAGGCACACCACATCAGGACGCGTCTCATCTAACCAGCGCAAGAGGTTGGGCAGCCTGGCATGGATGCTGTTGACGTTGTACGTGACGATTCTCATCGTCTCAGGTCTTGGTGCTGGTCTTGGCCTTGGCGACAGTGCCAAGCAACTTGATGCCCTTCGTCAGAGTCTGCTTGCAGGTCCAATAATCGCTCCAGGGATCGTCTTTGCGAAATGACAGGTATTCGCGGGCGTTGGCAATTGTCCATTGTGCACCGCTCTTGATCGAATCGAGTTCTGCCCAGCTCACCGGCATCGACACGCCAAGCCCGGGACGCGCCCGGGCGGAAAACGCCGCAGCCGTTGTCTGCGTCCGGCCGTTTCGCAACCAGTCGATGAAGATCTTGCCGACCCGGTTGCCCGGGCCGCTTTTGGCAACAAAGCGTGCAGGAAAGGTCTTGGCAAGATGCTGCACAACCGCTTGCGAGAATGCCTTGACCTCGTCGGCATCGAGCCTGCTTGCAATCGGCACGACAAGATGCAAGCCCTTGCCGCCGCTGGTCTTGAGCCAGGTGGCAAGGGACAGATGCCTGAGAAGCTCGCGCGTGAGCAGTGCAGCTTCCTGCAATTGCGCAAAGGCCACGCCCTCGCCTGGGTCCAGATCAAAAATGATGCGATCGGGTTTGTCGATATTCTTGACGTTCGAATTCCAGGTGTGAAACTCGATCACGTTCATTTGCGCCGCGGCCACGAGCGCACCTGCTGTGGGCAGCTCGAGCAAGGCGGCATGATCTGGCCAAAGACTTACAGGCAGGTTCTTCATGCCCGGGATGCTCAGCTTGTCATCATGCTTCTGAAAGAAGATCTGCCCGGTGATGCCCGAAGGCGCGCGCACAAGCGAGACCGGACGCCCCGAAAGATGCGGCATCATGAATTTCGCGACGCTCTCGTAATAACGGACCAGATCGAGCTTTGTCAGACCGCTTTGAGGATCGATGACGCGTTCACCGTGCGACACCTTGATCGCACCCAAAGCGCCGCTCTTGGGTGTTGCCGCACCCGTGCTCGCGCCCTCGCGCGGCGTCTCACGCGTCACTTCAAGCGCCTTCTTGTCTTCACGCAGTCCCTTAAACGAGGCATGGCGGACGTGGCCATCGGGGGTCCATTCGGCGAACGCGATTTCAGCGACCAGTTCGGGCTTGACCCAACGCTCGCTGCCCGTCGCTCGCTTTGACCAGCGTCCGGGTTTGGCAAGCGCCGCGGCCAGCGTCGGTTGTGCGGATTCAATCTTGCAAAGACGCTTGTATAACGACCTTGCGCTCTCGGCATTCCAGCCGGTACCGACATTTCCCGCATAGTTCAGGTCCTTGCCTTCATAGTAGCCAAGCATCAGTGATCCGACTTCGTTTGTGCTTCCCGTGCGAAGAGTAAAGCCGACGATGACAAATTCCTGGCGCCCGATGCATTTCAGTTTGAGCCAGCTCTCGCTGCGCTCGGACACGTACGTGGAGCCGCAACGCTTGGCAATGATGCCTTCGAGCCCCATCTCGCAAGCCGACTTGAAAACGCCCGCCCCGTTCCCCGAAAAATGCTCGGTATAGCGCACGCGGCCGTCTGCGCGGGCGGCAACCAGAAGCTGCCTTAACTGCGCCTTGCGTTCAGTCAGCGGCAGCTTGCGCAGGTCATAGCCGTTGGCAAACGGCAGATCAAAAACGAAGTAATTGATCGAGCCCGTGCGCGATGCATCAAAGGCACGCTGCAAGTCATTGAAGTTGGGCACACCCTTGTCGTCTAAGACGACCGCCTCGCCATCGAGCCAGCCGGAATCAATGCCAAGCGCTTCGATCTCCTCGGCCAACGGCTTCATCTTGTGCGTCCAGTCGTGACCTCCTCGCGTGAATAGTTTGACGCTGCCCTTCTCGATGCGCGCCATGATGCGGTAACCGTCGAACTTGACCTCGTATATCCAGTCGCCTTCAGGCGGCGCTCCCTTGGCGAGCGTGGCAAGCTGCGGCTTGATTTGATCGGGCAGCCTGGCTTTGGCGCCAGCGGATCTGCTGACCCCTGGCACGACACCCGAATCGTTTCCTGACGCAGGCGCCAGATTGGGGGGTGCCGTACGTTCCTCAAGCAGGCCCAGCGGTGTTTCGATGACGCTATCGGGCAAGGCGACGATGACATCGTAGTCCTCGATGGGCTGCGCCCATTCATCCTTTTTCTTGAAAAGAATCCATTGATCCGCCTTCGCATCCTTTTTTCCGATGCGAACCAGTTCCCACGCGCCTGCAAGCTTCTCGCCATGCAGACGGAACCAGACTTTGCCTGCCTTTAGCCCCTCGATTGGATCTGACAGTGGCTCCCACGTGCCCTTGTCCCAGACAATCACGGTCCCCGCACCATACTGTTTGGCAGGGATCGTGCCTTCGAACCCGCCATAGTCGACGGGATGATCCTCGACATGAATTGCCATGCGCTTGACCTTGGGATCGAAACACGGCCCCTTGGGAACGGCCCAACTCCACAGCACGCCGCCGTGCTCAAGGCGGAAGTCATAGTGCAGGCGCGACGCCCAGTGCTTTTGGATCACGAATGCAAGCTTTGGCCCGGATTTCCGGCGCACGGCCTTTGGCTCCGAGGTCGCCTGGAAATCGCGCTTCTCGTCGTATTTCTTTAGCGGGTCCGATAGGGTCGAACTTGAACGCATAATCGAGATGGGATGAAATGTGTCGTCCTGAAAGAGGCTATCTGCTGATGAGCGAGGCAGCAAGGCGATCAGGGCAAGCCGGAGCTTGCACGTCAGCTGGCTTTCGCCGTAACGTTGTCGCAATTGATCGGCAAAATCAAGAAGAACAAGGGGCCGGAGCAAAAAGGGCTGGCTTCTCCACATCGAGGGAGTGCCGCCCTGAACAAGTCAAGCCAGACCGGATGCGAGACGTGTTGGCCCGAAGAGGCAAACGAGGTTCCTTTTGCGAGTGCACTCAAGCTCGAGCGGGAAATCATTGACGAGAGCCACTATCGAGCCACCGTTGCCTCGTGTCTTCGATGCGGCCAGCACTACATTCATCTCATGACCGAAGAGATCGACTGGTCAGGAGGCGATGACGCGATCCGGCTGCAGCGCATGCCCATCACCAACACCGAGGCCGCCGAGTTTCGTGCGCTTGTCGAGACCAAGGCCGAAGCACGCATGTATGCGCTTGGCCAGGACCAACGAAAATGTTGGGTGCGTGACGCGCCCACTGGCGGCCCCGAGACGACTCGTTTTGCGAAAGGGCTGTACCCAAGCCCGCATGACTAGGGCCCTGTAGCGCAAGGGCTACTTCGTAAGCACAGGTTGGCAGAAGTGCGGCGCCGCTTGCACGGCGCCGCATCAGAACCGGCTAGGCCTTGAGAATCGCATCAGGCGTCAATGGCTGATGACGTACTCGCTTACCGGTGGCCGAAAAGATCGCATTGGCGAGGGCCGGGCCAACCAGCGCAGTGGCTGGCTCGCCGATGCCGCCGGGTTTTTCGGTGCTCTCGACCAAGACGATATCCACCTTGGGCATCTGGTTCATGCGAATCGGTGGAAAATTGTCGAAGTTGGTCTGCTGCACACGCCCGTCGACAAGAGTGACCTCTTGTTGCAACGCCGAGGACATGCCAAAGGCGATGCTCGACTCGATCTGTGCCATGACGGTGTCGGGATTGACCATGTGCCCGAGATCTGCGACCACCACCATCCGGTTGACCTTGACCTCACCTTTCTTCACGGTCACGTCTGCGACTTGCACCATATAGGTGTCGTAGCCCTCCATCAACGCGACGCCCCTGCCTTCGCCAGGCTTAAGCGGCTTGTTCCACCCCGATGTCTTGGCTGCGATGCTCAACACATTTTGAAAGCGCGGTTTGCCTTCGAGAAGCTCCATGCGATAGGCCACCGGGTCCTTCTTGGCCGCGTGCGCCAGTTCATCGACAAAGCTTTCGTTGGCAAATGCATTCATGTTGTGGCTCACGGCACGCCAGTACCCGGCACGCAGACCCGTGTCATGAATGACGAGCTCGTGCGTGGCATTGGGCACGTTGTAAGGTGCCACTGCAGCCTCGGCCATGAATGGATCGAGGGTGTCCTTGGGCAGGCCGAAGGCACGCTGGGTCACGGACTGCGACGTCACGCGATACCAAAGCGCGACGGGCTTGCCTTGCGCGTCAACCGCTGCGGTCACTTCGTTAAGCGCCATGGGACGATAAAAGTCATGCGTCATGTCGTCTTCACGCGTCCAAATCAACTTGACCGGGCGATCGACGGCCTTGGAGATCAGGGCGGCTTGCACGATGAAGTCGAGCTCCAGTCTTCGGCCGAAACCGCCGCCGAGGAACGTGGTGTGCAACGTAATGTCCTCGGGTTTGACACCGATCGCTGCGGCTACAGCACCAGCGGCACCCTGCTGGAACTGGGTCGGGCCCGAAAGCGTGCATTTGCCGTCGTGAACATAGGCGGTGAAATTCATCGGCTCCATGGGAGCATGGGCCTGCAACGGCATCTCGTAGCTGGCCTTGATGACTTTCACACCCGATGACATGGCCCCCTTGGCATCACCGACACTCTTGATGGGGATGAAATGTTCGGAGAGCGAGGCTTCCTTGATCGAAGCACGCATCGACGCGTTCGAGATTGCAGCCACAGGACCTTCGTCCCACTCGACCTTGAGTGTGTCGCGCGCTTTCTTCGCGCGCCAGTAGCGATCGGCCACTACAGCGACACCGTCGGGCAACTGGACCACGTCGATTACACCTGGCATCGACTTGGCCTGGGTCGCATCATAACTTTTGACAGTGCCGCCGATCACCGGACACTGGACCAGCGAGGCGTACACCATGCCGGGCATGCGCACATCGATGCCGAATTCTGCGGTGCCGTTTACCTTTGCCGGGGTATCGAGGCGCTTGGTCGCTCGACCCACGATGCGGAAATCCTTGGGATCACTGAGCGCCACCTTGTCGGGCACAGGCAACCTGGACGCCGCCTCGGCGAGTTCGCCGTAGGTCGCTGTCCGGCCATCGGCCGCGATGACCTTGCCGTCCTCAGCCCTTAGCGTGCTGCGATCGACCTGCCACCTGTCCGCGGCCGCTGAAATCAGCATCTCGCGTACTTGAGCGCCCGCCACACGCAACTTCTCCCATCCATCGCGAACCGAAGTCGAGCCACCCGTTATCTGGGCGCCCAGCAAGGCGTTGACATAGGCCTTTCCGGGCGGCGCGATCGCCACATTCACGGTTCTGAGATCGACGTGGAGCTCTTCGGCGATCAGCATCGGCATCGAGGTGTACACCCCCTGCCCCATTTCCGAACGCGCCGAAAGCAGCGTGATGGTGTTGTCGTCTGCAATATGAACCCAGGCGTTTGGGGTATAGAGCGTGCCGGCCGCTTTCGCGTCGCGGACCAGCTCGGGCAAGGAAATGCCAAGCATCAGGCCACCCGTGAGCAGGGCGGAACTCTTGAGAAAGGTGCGGCGATCGACTTGAATTGGATTCATGGTCATCTCCTCAAGCCTGGCGCATCTGCGCGGCGGCGTCTTTGATCGCCGCGCGGATGCGATTGTAGGTGCCACATCGACAGAGATTGCCCGTCATTGCCAGGTCGATGTCCTGATCGGTCGGATTGCGGTTCTTGGCGAGAAGCGCCGCTGCGCTCATCAGTTGACCCGACTGGCAGTAGCCGCATTGAGGGACGTCGTGTTTGATCCATGCGACCTGCAGCGGGTGACTATTGTCTGAGGAAAGGCTTTCAACGGTGTCAATCCTTTTACCAGCAACCGCTGACACCGGAGTGACACACGAACGGATCGCCACGCCTTCGAGCTGAACCGTGCATGCGCCACAGAGCGCCGCACCGCAACCGAATTTCGTGCCGGTTTTGCCGAGGTCGTCACGAATGACCCAGAGCAAGGGCGTGTCCGGATCAGAGTCTGTCGAGACCAACTGACCGTTAAGCGTAAAGCGAGTGTCCATCAATTCCCCCTGGTCGTTTTAATGAAAAGCCGCAACCCAGATGCAATCTACACCTGCAACCCCACCCGGGACACGTTGCGCCGCAGCAAGAAATGGGCAGCGGTCCCTGCAAACGCGACGCGACTTGGCACCGGGCCAGAGCGCCGGCGATCGGGCAATACAGGGCATTGCTCCAACCGCAGCGGCGCTACGAGGTGATGTCATTTTCGATGACATCCAATGTCTGCGGATTCTGGTGTGGATCAATTGGATCAAGCCATCCCCGCAATAACGTTTGGGTCATTGGGGAAAAACTTGAAACGTCGCGGAGGTTTTGGTGCCGCTGGCCGGAATCGAACTGGCGACCTTCGCATTACGAATGCGCTGCTCTACCAACTGAGCTACAGCGGCGTTTCCATCGCTGCATTGCGCAGCGCAGGCCGCGATTCTAACAGAAAGGCCCTGCGCTAAAGACTCCGGCTGGCTAGTTCGAGTTTACCGAGTCATGCGTGCTGATGCTGCTGCCACGCTCTTCGTTGCCGCCCAGGCCACGGGGCAGCGGGAACTGGACGTGTTCTTCGACACCGTCGAGTTTTCTGACCGAGGCGATGCCCGATTCCTTCAATCTCGAGATCAGCTGTTGCACGAGGATTTCGGGAGCTGACGCGCCAGCGCTGATGCCGACCCTGCGCTTGCCAACCAGCCACGCCGGATCGAGTGCGTCGGCATTTTCAATGAGGTATGCGGAGACATTCAGGCGTGACGCGACTTCGCGCAGGCGGTTACTGTTGGAGCTCGACGGACTACCAATGATGAGAACGATATCGCACTGGGGCGCCATGAATTTGACGGCGTCCTGGCGGTTCTGCGTGGCATAGCAGATGTCGTTGCGCTTGGGCTCGACGATATCCGGAAAGCGCGCGCGCAGCGCTGCCGTGACTTCGGCCGCGTCGTCGACCGAAAGCGTGGTCTGTGTCACATAGGCGAGCTTGTGCGGATCCTTGACCTTGAGGTTTATGACGTCCTCGACGGTCTCAACCAGATACATGCCGAGATCGGACTGGCCCATGGTGCCCTCGACTTCCGGATGGCCGTGGTGTCCGACCATGACGATTTCGCGATCTTCGCGGCGCATCTTGGCGACTTCGATATGAACCTTGGTGACGAGGGGACAGGTTGCATCGAAAACCAGAAGTCCGAGTTGCTCGGCTTCGCGCCTTACCGATTGAGACACGCCATGCGCGCTGAAGACCACCGTGCTGCCGCGCGGCACCTCAGCCAGGTCCTCGATAAAAACCGCGCCCTTGGCACGCAAGTCGTCGACGACATAGCGGTTGTGCACGATCTCGTGGCGAACATAGATCGGCGATCCGAATTGCGCGATGGCGCGCTCGACGATTTCGATCGCGCGATCCACGCCAGCGCAAAATCCGCGCGGCTGCGCCAGGATCAGTTCCATTGAACTCACATGTTGCTCCCTGACCCCCTAGAGGACACCGATGATTTCCACATCGAACCGGATGGGTTGTCCGGCGAGCGGATGGTTGAAGTCAAATAACGCATATTGGTCATTCAGTTCTCTCAATACTCCTGCGAACCTCTGGTGAGGCGCACCATTGGGCCCTTGAAATTCGACCCAGTCGCCAGGCTGGAATTCATCTTCGTGATCATTTTCAGCAAAAAGCACCTTGCGGCTGAGCTTTTGTACCAGTTCCGGATTGCGCTCACCGTAGGCTTCACCTGGGGCAAGTTCGAAGCTTGCCCGCTGGCCAGCGACGAGTCCGACCAGTCTGGATTCAAGCGGCGGTGCGAGTTGGCCGCTACCCAACTGCAAGGTCGCCGGTTTGTCTTCGAACGTGTCGACCACGGCACTATCGATTGCCGCATCAGAAGCAAGCGCAATCCGATAGTGCAGCGTGAGATAGGAATCCGGCAGTACGACCGGGGGCGGGTGCATTGGACAAAGCCATAAGAAGCGATAACTGGCATTTTAAGCGATTGGGGATAGGGCGTGCCGATACCTGACTGGCCAAGCAACGAAAGGCCGCGTGAAAAACTGATCCGGCATGGCGCCGGCTCGCTATCTGATGCCGAACTGCTCGCGGTCTTTCTGAGAACCGGGCGTTCCGGTCGAAGCGCGGTCGACCTGGCACGCGACGCAATCCAGCAGTTTGGCAGCCTGTCTGCCGTCTTTTCCGCGAGCTTCGAGCAATTTTCAAGCGTGAAGGGCTTTGGCGAGGCCAAATTCGCCCAGCTGCAGGCCGTGCTTGAAGTGACCAAGCGCACGCTTGGCGAGACGTTGCGCGAAGGTTTGACCCTGAGTTCGCCGCGCGCCGTGCGCGATTATCTGCGTCTCGAACTGGGCAGCAAGCCCTACGAGGTCTTCTTTGCACTGTTCCTGGACTCGCAAAACCGGCTCTTGGAGGCGCGCGAACTGTTTCGTGGAACACTTGGCAAAACGAGTGTGTACCCGCGCGAAGTGGTCAAGGCGGCACTTGCTGCCAATGCTGCCGCTGTGGTCTTTGCCCACAATCATCCTCTGGGCATTGCCGAGCCGACCGCGGCCGACGAATCGCTCACCAAAACCCTGGTGAACGCACTGGCCCTGATCGATGTGCGGGCGCTTGACCATTTCATCGTCGCCGGCAACCAGGTGTACTCGTTTGCGGAAGCCGGTCGTCTGGACGGCCTATAGCCTGGATGCGCCTTCGGCGTTGATTTTCCTAGGATTTCCTGATAAGCTTGCACTCTTTGCCAAATTTTAGCTAAGGTGCAGTTCATGGCACGCGTCTGTCAAGTTACCGGGAAAAAGCCGATGGTCGGCAACAACGTTTCCCACGCAAACAACAAAACCAAGCGCCGCTTTCTGCCGAACCTGCAGAATCGCCGGTTCTGGGTCGAAAGCGAAAATCGCTGGGTCAGCCTGCGCCTGACAAATGCCGGCCTGCGCACCATCGACAAGAAAGGCATCGAAGTCGTGCTTGCCGAATTGCGCTCGCGCGGCACGATCTAAGGAACCCTCATGCGTGACAAGATCAAGCTGGAATCAACCGCTGGCACGGGCCACTTCTACACCACGACAAAAAACAAGCGCACGATGCCCGAAAAGATGGAGATCAAGAAGTACGATCCCGTTGCTCGCAAGCACGTTGCCTACAAGGAAGCCAAGATCAAGTAATCGGGTAGGCGGTGAGCCGAGACGAAAAAGCCCGCACTTCGTGCGGGCTTTTTTGCTTTGCATGTCGCATTTGACAACCGCGACAGGGCGTCGCGCGTTAAATTTACCGCATGCTTCACTTCTGAAATCGTGCCATGCTACGCGCCGATTGCAGGATCAAAATGAGTGCTGCCAGAATAGGCCGCTGACACTGAAGGGACACTTCGTGAGACTTCGCTCCAACTCGCTTGGCCGCTTGGCGATCGCCGCTGGCGCTTTCTTCACTTTTGCCTCGGCTGCGGTCCTTGCCGATCCGCCCGCACTCGTCGCCCGTATCAGCTACCAGTCCGGCACGGTCACCTACGACCCGGCGGGCACCCCGGACTACGTCAATGCCGATGTCAACCGGCCCCTCACGACGGGCGATGCCTTGTGGGTTGATACCAGTTCCCGCGCCGAGCTCAACATGGGCCGCATGGTCCTGCGCGCAGACAGCCAGACAAGCGTCACGGTGACAAATCTTGACGATCACGTCGCACAGTTCCAGCTCGCGCAGGGGACGGTGCTTTTGCACGTCAGAAACCTGAATCCGGGAGACATCTGCGAAATCGACACGCCCAATCTGGCGTTTAGCATCAGCCAGCCAGGCAAGTATCGCGTGACCGTAACGCCAGACGGGCAGACCACCTATGTCCTTGTGCGCCAGGGCGAAGGGACGGCAACAGGCGACACCCAGTCGTATGCCATCAACTCGGGCCAGTCGTATTCGTTCTCGGGAGCGGACCTGTCGAATTACACCTACTACGACCCGCCCGCGCCCGATGATCTTGACCGCTTCGCCGACGACCGCGACCAGCGCTGGGACCACGCCACTTCCGCGCGTTACGTCGCACCTGATGTGATCGGCTACGAAGACCTCGACGCCAATGGCACATGGCAGTCGGTCGAAGGTTACGGCAACGTCTGGGTTCCTTCCAACGTCGCTGTCGGCTGGGCGCCCTATCACGATGGTCATTGGGCCTGGGTATCGCCCTGGGGCTGGACGTGGGTCGATGATGCACCCTGGGGCTTTGCGCCGTTCCACTATGGCCGCTGGGCCCACGCGGGATTTGGCTGGTGCTGGGTGCCTGGACCGGTCGAAGAGGCCCCGGTGTATGCACCGGCACTGGTCGCCTTCGTTGGCGGCCCCGGATTTTCCGTCGGTGTGGGCGTCGGCGTGGCCTGGTTTCCGCTCGGCCCCCGCGATGTCTTCAGGCCAGGCTATGAGGTCAGTCCAGCCTACGTTCAGCGCGTCAACGTCTCCAACACGACCGTCAACAACACCTATGTGACCAACGTCTACAACAACACGACAGTCGTCAAGTATGCGAATCAATCCGTGCCAAGCGCGGTTACGGCGGTGCCAGCGGCCGCCTTCGCCGGCGGCCAGTCGGTGGCCCGGGCTGCAGTGGCTGTTCCTCCTGGCGAACTCGGCCGTGCCCAGATCACGCCAATTGCCGCCGTTGTTCCGACGGCGCGC
>CAJCIC010000085.1 GCA_903970185.1 Gammaproteobacteria bacterium | reverse complement strand
CGGCCAACGCGGCGCGCAACCGCCTCAAGAAGCTCCTTTAACGTGCGGTTCTCGCCGCCCAGGATATAGCGCTCCCCGACCCGCCCGCGCTGCAGGGCAAGGACATGGCCGCGCGCCACATCGTCAACCCCGACCAGGTTCAGGCCGGTATCGACGAATGCCGGGATCTTGCCGCGCGCGGCCTGCACGATGACCCGGCCGGTGGGCGTGGGCCGGATGTCGCGGGGCCCAATCGGCGTCGACGGATTGACGATGACCGCGGGCAGGCCATGGTTCTTGACGAGGTCTTCAAGCAGACGCTCGGCGACGACCTTGCTGCGCTTGTAGGCGCCAATCGCCTCACTGGGCAAAAGCGGCATGTCCTCGGTTGCAGCCACCGTATGGGCATTGACGGCAAGCGTGGCGACGCTGCTGGTATAGACCACCTTGGCGACGCGCGCGCTCAAGGCCGCGCGCATCGTGGCCTCGGTGCCAGACAGGTTATTGGCAATGATTTCACGGGCATCGCGCGCCCATAGCCGGTAGTCGGCGGCGACGTGAAACAAGGCGTTGGCGCCCTCTAGCGCTGCCAACATGGCCTTTTCGTCGCGCATGTCGGCTTCGCGCACCGTGACCGCAAGGCCGGTCAGGTTGGTGCGCGGGCTGGTCGGCCTGACAATCGCCCGCACGGCGTAGCCGGCATCGAGCAGCTGGCGAACGACAGCCGAGCCGACAAAACCCGATGCCCCCGTGACCGCCGCAATTGCCTTGTCCGTCATGCCTTTTTACCGAAGAAAAGCCGCAAAACAGCGCCTGGCCGTGGCTTTTGCGGAGCATACCGAGTTTTATCCAGCGCAATGACCGTGGTGTTTCGGTGCAAATCGAGCAGGGTTTCCCCTCAACGGGTAAAATACGTCCATATCAACGTCCTGGGGTTCGTCCCATGGCCCGCCGCGATTTCGCTTGCGACCGAAAGGCGTGAAAGAAGTTGTCCGAAACGAGCCGATGCGAGTGATTCTCGCGCAATCGGGCGGCCGTTGCGCTCTGAGCAACGCTGCATGGCGCTTCGGTCCTGTTGCGAAGCGCCCCTTTCATTCGCATGCCACCAGCCATTGTGTCGCAGAGCGGCTAAGTTGTATGCGTTTTTGGCCGGACCTGCGTTAATCGATGGAATCACCTGGCGCCACTTGAGGCGCCGGGATGTCTTGAAAAGGGAGTCGAGTTGTCTATACCCATGCTGCAGAAAGCCCTGGTTGGCGCCTATATCGTCAAGCAGCAGTTAACCGGCAATCGGCGCTATCCGCTTGCGCTCATGCTCGAGCCCCTGTTTCGATGCAATCTGGCTTGCAACGGTTGCGGCAAGATCGATTACCCCGACGAGATCCTGAACCAGCGCCTGTCGCTTGAGGAGTGCCTGGGCGCTGTCGACGAATGTGGCGCACCGGTGGTCTCGATCGCCGGCGGCGAGCCGCTTTTGCATCGCGACATGCCAGCGATCGTGCGCGGCATTATTGCGAGGCGCAAGTTCGTCTATTTGTGCACCAACGCGCTGCTCATGGAAAAGAAGCTCGACGATTACCAACCGAGCCCGTTTTTCGTCTGGTCCGTGCACCTTGACGGCGACGAGGAGATGCACGACCGCTCGGTGTGCCAGGAAGGCGTCTACACGCGCGCCGTTGCCGCCATCGCCGCGGCCAAGGCGCGCGGATTTCGCGTCAACATCAACTGCACGCTGTTTAACGATGCCAAGCCGGAACAGGTCGCGGCCTTTTTTGACAGCACCAAAGCGCTTGGCATCGACGGCATCACCGTCTCGCCTGGATACGCCTACGAGCGCGCGCCCGACCAGCAGCATTTCCTGAATCGCGAAAAGACCAAGCAGCTGTTTCGCGACGTCCTTGCCCGCGGCAGGAAGGGCAAGGACTGGTCGTTTAGCCAGTCGAGCCTGTTTCTTGACTTCCTGGCCGGCAACCAGACCTACCACTGCACGCCCTGGGGCAACCCTGCGCGTACCGTCTTTGGCTGGCAGCGTCCTTGCTATCTGCTAGGTGAGGGCTACACCAAGACGTTTCGTGAACTGATGGATACCACCGACTGGGATGCCTATGGCACCGGCAACTACGAGAAATGCGCAGATTGCATGGTGCACAGCGGCTACGAGGCGACCGCGGTCAATGACACCGTGCTGCATCCGCTAAAAGCCATGAAAGTTGCCTTGCGCGGCGTGCGTACCGAAGGTGCCATGGCGCCTGATCTGCCGGTTGACAAGCAGCGGCCCGCGCAATACACCTTCACCCAACACGTCGAGATCAAACTTGCTGACATCAAGCGCGCAAAACAGGTGCAGGAAGTTGCCGTTGAAACGCAATAAGGCGGCACTGCGATGATGCTGATCGCTCCTGCGATGCCTGACCTCTTCGAAGTCGTGGGCGTGACGCTCGCCGGATTGGCCAGTGTGTATGCGCTAGCGGCGTGGCTTTTGCCCGTCAGGCGACGGGAAAGCCACGCCACCTTCGAGAGGCCGCCGCGCGTGAGCGTGCTCAAGCCGCTCTACGGCTTCGAGGCGCAGCTTGAAGCCAATCTTTCAAGCCTTGCGCGCGCGGCAGACGGCAACGTCGAAATCCTGTGCGGCGTGCGCGACCCCAATGATGCCGCGCTGGCGGTTGTCGAGCGCGTCAAGGCCAACTATCCGCAATGCCAGATCAGGATCGTGGTTGACCCGCGCGTGCACGGCCATAACCTCAAGGTCAGCAACGTCATCAACCTTTTCGAGCGCGCCAAGGGCGAGATCCTGATCATCGCCGACAGCGATATCCAGGTGCCCGAGAACTACATCTCAGGCGTCATCGCGCCGCTTGCCGATCCGGCCATAGGCCTTGTCACCTGTCTTTATCGCGGACGCGCCAGAAGCGAATTCGCAAGCCGCATCGGCAGCCTTTTCGTCGACAGCTGGTTCATGCCTTCGGTGCGCGTGGCGAGCCATCTTGGCGAGCGCTCCTTCGGCTTTGGCTCGACGCTCGCGCTCACCCGCGAGACGCTGGCTGCGATTGGCGGTCTTGCCGCGGTCAAGGACCAGCTGGCCGATGACTACTGGATCGGGGAGCTGGTGCACAGGATCGGGCTTCGCACCGAGCTTTCGCGCGTGGTCGTCACAACCGATATCGCCGAGTCGGACTTTCGCGCGCTCTGGTCACGCGAGATCCGCTGGATGCGCACCATCCGCTCGCTCAATCCGATCGGCTATTC
Source organism: Gammaproteobacteria bacterium (assembly GCA_903970185.1). Classification (GTDB taxonomy): domain Bacteria; phylum Pseudomonadota; class Gammaproteobacteria; order Burkholderiales; family Burkholderiaceae_D; genus CAJCIC01. Next base: position 18,273 of record CAJCIC010000085.1, on the reverse strand, counting down.
GGCGACGTTCATCACCCACACGCTGCCAATGCTTGTGCTCGCACTTCTTTTTGACCATGGCGACCTGACCCTTGCCATCGTCGCCATTGGCGTTTGCGCGCGCATCGGCTTGCAGCGACAGGCGCCCGAGTCGGCGCTTTGGCTCATGCCGGTGCGAGATACGCTCTCGCTCATCGAATGGGCCGCAGCGCTTGTCGGGCGTACCGTGACCTGGCGCGACTCGACGCTTGCGCTGCAATCCGACCCCACTGCCATCGCCTCGGCTTCATTGCCGAACGAGGCAGACCTTCTCTAGAGGACACCCGCTTCATGAAAACCCTGTTCTTGCAGGCCCCCTCGTTCGATGGCTTTGACGGCGGCGCAGGTTCGCGTTACCAGGCCAAACGCGAGATCAAGTCGTTCTGGTATCCGACCTGGCTGGCCCAGCCGGCAGCGCTCGTCCCCGATTCGCGCGTGCTCGATGCGCCCGCAGATGAAATCGGCGTTGAAGCGTCGCTTGCCATTGCCTGCGAATACGAACTGGTCATCATCCATACCAGCACACCCTCGTTTCCCACCGATGCCAAATTTGCCGAACTGCTCAAGGCGCGCGCACCCTCGATCATGATCGGCATGGTCGGCGCGAAGGTCGCAGTCGAGCCCGACGCCGCACTTCTTGCCACGCGCGCCATCGATTTCGTCGCACGCGAGGAATTCGATTACACCTGCAAGGAAGTCGCCGAGGGCAAGCCCCTGGCAGAGGTCGACGGCATCAGTTTTTGTGGCGCCGATGGTCGCGTCGTGCACAACCCGCCGCGAGCCATGATCGAAGACATGGACGGACTGCCGTTTGTCGCACCCGTCTACAAGCGCGACCTGAAGATCGAAAACTATTTCATCGGCTATCTCAAGCATCCCTACGTGTCGATCTATACCGGCCGCGGCTGCCGTTCACGCTGCACCTTTTGCCTGTGGCCGCAAACCGTCGGTGGCCATCGCTATCGCGTGCGCTCGCCGCAAAGCGTGATCGAGGAGGTCAAGTGGATCAAGGAGAACATGCCTGAAGTCAAGGAGATCATGTTCGATGACGACACCTTCACCGATTTCCGTCCGCGTGCCGAAGAGATCGCGCGCGGCCTTGGCGCACTGGGCGTGACCTGGTCTTGCAACGCGAAGGCCAACGTGCCGTATTCGACGCTCAAGATCATGAAGGACAACGGCCTGCGCCTTCTGCTCGTGGGCTACGAGTCCGGTGACGATCAGATCCTTCTGAACATCAAGAAGGGGCTGCGCACCGACATCGCAAGGCGCTTCTCGGAAGACTGCAAGAAGCTTGGCATCGTCGTGCACGGCACGTTCATCCTGGGCTTGCCAGGCGAGACCCAGGAAACCATCGAGAAGACCATCCGCTTTGCCAAGGAAATCAATCCGCACACCATCCAGGTGTCGCTTGCTGCGCCTTATCCTGGCACCACGCTCTACAAGCAGGCGGTGGAAAACGGCTGGCTGCAGACCTCGCGCGTGATCAATCTTGTCAACGAGAAGGGTGTGCAGCTTGCCGCGATCAGCTATCCGCACCTGTCCAAGGAAGAGATCTACCACGGTGTCGAAGTGTTCTACAAGCGCTTTTATTTCCGTCCCTCGAAGATCTGGGAAATCGTGCGCGAGATGCTCACGAGCTGGGAAATGATGCAGCGCCGATTGCGCGAGGGCGTCGAATTCTTCCGCTTCCTGCGCGCCCACGAGGCGTGAGCCTGGCAAGGCGGCGACGCAGGTGATGGCTGCGGCCGCGCCGCCTCGGGATGCATGTCGCGTGATCATCAACGCCGACGACTTCGGCTTGCATGACAGCGTCAACGAGGCGGTCGAGCGGGCCTTTCTCGACGGCGTTCTGACCAGTGCGAGCCTGATGGTCGGGGCCAGCGCCGCAGCCGATGCGATCGCGCGCGCAAAGCGCCTTTCCGGTCTTGCCGTCGGGCTGCACATCGTGCTCGTCGATGGCAAGCCGGTGCTGCCGCCAGAGCGCATTCCGGACCTTGTCGATCGACGCGGGCGCTTTCGCAACAACATGGTGACATGCGGCATGCGCTTTTTCTTCCTGCCTCGGGTGCGCGCACAGCTGGCGCTGGAAATCGAGGCGCAGTTTGCCGCCTTCGAGAAGAGCGGACTTGCGCTTGACCATGTCGACACGCACAAGCACTTCCATCTGCATCCGACGGTCTTAAAGCTGATTCTTGAGATCGGCGCGCGTCACGGCATGAAGGCGATGCGGCTGCCCCGCGCCAGGCCGGCACCGCTTGGCCTTGTACCCTGGGTCAGGCTGATCGAGCGCCGCCTTGATCGTGCCGGCATCGTCCATAACGACCTGATGATGGGTCTTAACGAAAGCGGCAGTTTCGACGAGGAGGCGGTACTGCTTGCCATCTCGCGGCTGCGCCCGGGCGTGACCGAGATGTACTTTCACCCGGCGCTCGAAAGTGGCGCAGCGATTGCAGCGAGCATGCCTTCGTACCGCCACGCCGCCGAACTCGCAGCGCTCGTGTCGCCAAATGTTCGGGGCGCGCTCTATCAACGCAATGCGCAGCGCACGACGTTTGGCGCCCTGAACCCGTCAGCATGAAACGCGCTGGCGCCGTGCTCGCGCTTTGCGGGCTGCTGTTACTGATTGGCCTTGTCGTGCACGAAGGCGTGCACGACGTTGCCGCCATCATCGCGGCGGCGGGCTTGAGCCTGCTCTGGCTGGTGCCGCTGCACGTCTTGCCGCTGACCCTTGATGCCTGCGGCTGGCAGGCGCTGCTCGGTCGCGCGCGCGCCCCGCTGCCCTATCTGACCTGGGTGGCTGCGGTGCGCGAAGCCGTAAACCGGCTCTTGCCTGCCGCCAACATCGGCGGCGAGCTGGTTGGCATCCGGCTTGCGGGCCGGGTCATCGCCGAGCCTGGCATTGTCACGGCAAGCGTCATCGTCGAAGTGCTCGTGACGCTTTGCGCGCAATACCTGCTGTGCGCCCTGGGCATCATCCTGACCATCGCCATGGTCGCGCGCATGCCCGAGCAAAACGCCATCCTGATTGCGCTCGTCTTGTCGCTGCCGGTGCCGCTGCTTCTGCTTTGGCTCTTGCGCGACGGCGGGCTTTTTGCGCGCATCGAAAAATTCGCGATGGCCATGGTCGGGGCTTCCAATGCAACGCTCGCCGGATTCGACGGCGAGCTGCTCGACTCCAACCTGCACGCACTTTTGCGCCGCCACGTGCTCCTGCTCAAGGTGCTTGGCTGGCAGCTCGCCGGCATGATGGTCGGCACGCTTGAAACCTGGCTTGCGCTGGCTTTGCTTGGCCATCCGGTCGCTGCGCTTGCGGCGTTTGCCATCGAAGCGCTGTCGGTTGCGATCAGGAGCGTGGTCTTCTTCGTGCCGGGCGGCCTTGGCGTGCAGGAGGGTGGCGTGATCATGCTGGCGCAACTCTTTGGCATCGGCCCGGACATGGCCTTGTCGCTCGCGCTCGTCAGGCGCATGCGCGAGGTCCTGCTTGGCGTGCCGGCACTACTGAGCTGGCAGTGGTCAGAAGCCTCGCGCCTCAAGCGCGAGGCCGGCCGCGCCGAGCCTAGGCCTTTCTGAAGCGCAGCGTAAATCCGCTGTGCGAGAGCCAAAAGGCTGCAAGCGAGGCCACCGCGCTTGGCACAAGCAGCCAGATCACGCCCATCGGGTCGGTTTCGGTCAAGGCTGACACGACAAATGCCAGCGCGCTTGCGAAGCTGCCTTGCGAGTCCATCGATACCCAGCTCAAAAGCGCCACGGGCAGCGCCGCGGTGACAAGCAATGACGTGCTTGCGACGAAAAGGACGGCAGGTCCGGTCAGGCCGATGACGCCCATGGCAAAGATGATGAGAAGCAGCGAATCGTAGAGCGCGATCGCTTTTTGCTCGCTCGGGCTGGGCAAGAACAGCATCGCGGCCACGACCACAACGACGAAAAAGGCCCTAATCCAGATGCGCTTGCCGCGTGCTTGCAGATCTTCCCTAGCGCGCATTGTGGGCCGCAAGCGAGGCGATCAGTCCATCGATGCCACCGTTTTGCAGCTGGCTTGCAAACTGGCCGCGATACAGGACCGAAAGCCACGCGCCCATGATGTTGATATCGTAGATGCGCCAGCCCTTGTCGGTCTTGCTCAAGCGATAGTCAATCTGGTTGTCATCGCCATTGGTTGCCATGTGCGTGGGCACGATGACGTCGGCTGCGCTGCCCTTGACCGGCTGATACTGGAACTTCACCTTGCTGCCGATGATCTGCGTCAGCTCGGTCGCATAGGTGCGAACCAGAAGCGTCTGGAACTGGACGAACAGCGCATGCTGCTGCTCGGGCGTGGCCTGGCGCCAGAGCGCCTCGCCAAGCGCAATGCGCGTCGTCTTCTCGAAATCGGTGTAAGGCAGAAAGCGCTCGGCGACCTGCCTTGTGATCGCATCGAGATCGCCCGCCTTCGCGTTGGGTTCGGCGCGCACACCCTCGAGCACGCCTTCGACTGCGGTTTTGACCGCAGCGGTGGGATCGGCAGCGACAGGCTCGGCTTGCGCCAACGTCCAGGCAAGCGTGCCCGCCACAAGGAAAAATGGAACGAAGACGCGCAGGCAGCGCTGCGCATGCGCCGGCGCTCCTTGAGGGCTTGGGGACCGCTTGAGTCGATTCATCTTCTTGGCCAGCTCGCCTGATCGCAGTGCGGCCTTGAATTGTGCCGCAAATCCGCATGCAAGAGCGGCCGCCTCGCGCCGGTATACTTGCAGCTCTTCCCACCTACACCTTCCGCCTTCGTCGCCGCGGCTTTGGCATGCTCGCTTCATTGATCGCTCGGGTTGTCGGTGTTTCCATCAGATATCCGTGGTGCATCGTCATCGCCGCGATCGTAGCCACGCTCGCCAGCGTTTACTTCACGGTCGAGCACTTCGCCATCAATACCGATGTGGCGCGGCTGATCGACAGCGACGACCCGACTGCCGAGCGCGATCGCGGGCTCGCGGCCGCCTTTCCCGAGCGTGACGACGTCACCCTGGTGGTCGTCTCGGCACCGGCACAGGAACTCGCCGACGCCGCTGCCGATCGGCTGGCGCGCGCACTGGCTGCCGACCACGAGCACATCCGAGCGGTGACGCAGCCTGCAGGCGGCCCCTTCTTCGAGCGTGAGGGCCTGCTCTTCCTGCCGCTTCCCGAGCTTAGGAAAACCTCCGATCAGCTCATCACGGCACGCCCGCTTTTCAATGCGCTGGCGCGCGATCCTTCGCTGCGCGGCCTGGCCAACCTGCTTGCCGTGACGCTGACGACACCGCTTGCCACGGGCCAGGTGCAACTGTCGCAGCTGCAACCGCTAATGGCCGCAAGCGCCAAGACGCTGGATGGCGTGCTCGCAAAAAAGCCGGCGGCCTTTGGTTATCGCGCGTTGCTTGCGCCCGAGAGCCAGAGCGACGCGCAAGGCTTGAGCCTGATCGAAGTGCATCCGGTGCTCGACTACACGGCGCTTGCCGCCGGCGCCGACAGCGCCTTGGCGATCCGCGCGACGGCCACACGCCTGCACCTGAAGGAAGAGCAGCTGGCAAGCGTGCGCCTGACAGGCGCGATTGCCCTGGCCGACGAGGAGTTTTCCTCGGTGGCCGAAGGCGCACTTGCCAATGCAATCGCGACGCTCGCCATCGTGCTGTTGATTCTCAAGCTCGCCTTGCGCTCGCTCAAGCTGGTGTTCGCAACGGCCATGATCCTTGTCGTCGGATTGCCCATGACGGCGGCACTGGGCCTCATCATGATTGGCGCCTTCAACATGATTTCGGTCGCCTTTGCCGTGCTCTTCGTTGGCATCGGAGTCGATTTCAGCCTGCAGTTCGGCGTGCGTTACCGCGATGCGCGCTTTGCCGACGACCGCATCAAGCCCGCGCTGATCGCCACGGCGCAATCGATCGCAACGGCGCTAACGCTTGCCGCGCTGGCCACGGCGCTGAGCTTCTTCTCGTTCTTGCCGACCGCCTATCGCGGCGTCTCCGAGCTTGGCGAAATCGCCGGGGTCGGCATCCTTTTCGTGGCCTTCCCCTTGAGCCTGACCCTGATGCCTGCGCTCATCGTCATTCTGAAGCCGGGATCCGAGCCGTTTGCGCCCGGCTATCGCTGGCTCGCGCCCCTTGACGATTTTTTCGAAGCGCATCGCAAGGCGGTGCTTGCGATCACGCTGATTGTCATCGTTGGCGCCATGCCGCTGCTCTTTTGGCTGCACTTCGATTTCAATCCCCTGCACTTGAAAGATCCCCACAGCGAATCGATGGCAACCCTGGCTGCGCTGAAGGATTCGCCGGATACCGGCGTCAACGATGTGTCGGTCCTGACAAGCCAGGCAAACGCCGCCCGGGTCGTGGCGCGCCTTGAAGCCTTGCCCGAAGTCGGGCGCGTGGTCACGCTCTCCAGTTTCATTCCCACCGACCAGGAGGAAAAACTCGCGGTGATTGCGCGCCTGAAAAGCGCCCTTGCGCCCGTGCTTGATCAGAGCGCAGAGGAGCCAGCCCCCGATGTCGCGACCCGATCGGCGCTAAACAACGCCGCGCGATCATTGCGCAATGCCGCGCTCGATCACCCCGGAAGAGGTGCTGCCGATGCCCAGCGCTTGGCTGACCTTCTGACCCGGCTTGCCGCGGCCCCGGCCGAATATCGCGACGATGCCGCGCGGGCCTTCGCAGCGCCGCTTGTCATTGCCCTTGCCAATCTGGGCAACCTGCTCGATCCGGCGCCGATTACGGTTGACACCCTGCCCTCCGCCCTCCTGGGTGAGTGGCGCAATGCCAGCGGCCAGTGGATCGTCGAGGCCTCGCCCAAAATACTGCCGGGCCAAAACGCAAGCGACGAGCGCCTGCTTGCCCGCTTTGCAGCGAGTGTGCAAAAGGCCGAGCCGAGCGCAACAGGCGGGCCGATATCGATTCTGGCGTCGGCTGCGATCATCCAGAAATCCTTCATCGAGGCGGGTGTTCTTGCGCTGATCGCGATTTTCTTTCTGCTCTATTTTGCCCTTGGACGTCTTGCCGACGTGTTTCGCACCGTGCTGCCGCTCTTGGTGTCGCTTTGCGTCACGCTTGAACTGTGCGTCGTGTTTCGCATCGACCTGAATTTCGCCAACATCATCGCCCTGCCGCTTCTGCTTGGCGTTGGCGTCGCCTTCAAGATCTACTACGTGCTGGCCTGGCGCGAGGGACGCCAGCAGCTCTTGCAATCCAGCCTGACCCAGGCCGTGCTGCTCTCGGCTGCAACCACCGCCACCGCCTTTGGCAGCCTGTGGCTGTCGCATCATCCCGGCACATCGAGCATGGGGCGACTGCTTGCGCTATCGCTCTTTTGCACGCTGATCGGCGCGGTTTTCTTCCAGCCCATCCTGATGGGCCGGCCGCGCGCAAAAGAACCCGCCTGATCGGATCCGGGCCTTATCCATGGCGCCGTTGCACCTGGCCCTCGCGGTCTTCACGATGGTCATCTGGGGGCTCAATTTCGTGGTCGTCAAGCTCGGCCTGGCGACGCTGCCACCGCTTTTGTTCTCGGCGTTGCGCTTCTTGCTCGCCGCGGTCCCGCTGGTGTTTTTTGTCCGCCGTCCGGCAATTTCGACGCAACTGCTCTTGCGCTGGGGCATCACCCAATTCGCTTTGCAGTTCGGCTTTCTCTTTACCGGCATGCAAATGGGCATGCCCGCCGGACTGACGTCGCTTGTGATCCAGATCCAGGCGTTTCTAACCATCGCGCTGTCGGTGCTGTTTTTGGGCGAGCGTCCGAAGCCCCTGCAGGTCGCAGGCGCTATCGTCAGCCTTTCCGGCATGATCGTCGCCGGCCTGTTCATAGGCTCAAAGGCAACGCTGATCGGCTTTTGCCTCGTGCTCGCCGCCGGCACCTCATGGGCCAGCGCCAACTTCATGACCCGGCGCATGGGCCCTATCGATCCGATCGCGCTTGTCGCCTGGGGCAGCCTGGTTGCAGTCGCCCCGCTGACCCTGTGTTCGCTGATTTTCGAGGGCCCCAAAGCGATCGGCCTTGCCGCGCACAATGCCAACTGGATTTCCATCGGTGCGGTTCTGTACCAGTCCTACGCCAATACGATCTTTGGCTACACCGTCTGGTCGGCGCTGATCGCGCGCTATCCGAGCGCGATCATCGCACCCCTGCCGCTTTTGGTGCCGATCGCCGGCATGGCAGGCGGGGTGCTGATCCTTGGCGAGCCGATGCCCGGCTGGAAATGGCTCGCAGCCGCGCTCGTGCTGGGCGGCTTGTGTCTTAACCAGATCCAGGGAATGATCAGTGCGCGAGCGGCCTCGAGAACGCGGCGCGAGGCCTGAACTCAGATGAAGCCTGCCGCGATATTGATCATGAGTGCAATCAGGGTGGTATTGAACGTGAAGGCGAGAACACTTTGCACGAGCGCAATGCGCCGCATCGCCTTGTTGGTGAAGGAGACATCGGCGGTCTGCCCTGAAGTTCCGATGATCGCCGCGCAATAAAGGAAATCGAAGTAGTCAGGATCCTTCGTTCCGGGAAATTCGATCCCGCCATCGCGTCCTTGGGCCTGGCCCACGAAGTAGTCGTGGGCGTAATGCAAGGCGAACATGACCTGCGTGAAGGCCCACGAGGTGACAAGGGTGGCAATCGCAAGCGCGATGTGCGAGATCTTCAGCACACCCTTCAAGTCCTTGGCAAGGCCAAGCTCCGCGACGATGGCAAAAAGGCTCGCCACCGATGCGACCACCACCACCGTCAGGATGGCGATGCGGCCATCGTCTTGCATCTTCGCGCGCCGGTTCATCTGGCTTTGCGTCGAGGTATGCATCATCCAGCCGGCAAGGCACAGGTAAAGAAGCGCACCGCAATTCCAGCCGATCAGCCCGCGCGTGATGGCATCCGCAACCAAGGCGCGAGGCAGCAGGAGGGCGATGGCAATGCCCAGTACGCCGCAAAGCGCAAGCCGCGGTCGCGCGGCAAGTTGGCGCATGAAAACGCTGTTGCGACGTTTCATCGGCGAGCTCATCTTGAAGGCGCAACGGATCGCGCGCGTATCGGGGCTATTGGCTTTTTCCGGCTTTAATTTGCGTGCGCTTTGCGGCGAGGGCCTGGCGCGCGACATTGACGGCGTTACGCAGTCTTTCTTCCGCGCTTTGCGCGAACGCCTGCGGGGCTGCGTCATCGTGCACGGCATCGAATGCTTCGATCACGTCTGCCACCTTGTCGATCAAGGCATCGCTTTCGCGCAAGCGCAGCGCGACGCATTTGGCATGAAACGCGGCGAGCCTGTCGCTGCCGGAAAGCGGCAGGCGGATGGCCCGGGCGCTCTCGTCGATGCCCTGGGCATTGACGGGCTGGCCACACAGGGCACAGGCATTCGGCGCGACCGCTTCGGCTCCCGGGCTGCGTGCGAGGGTCACCGGCGCCGGCACGTCCTTGCCGCTTGCCCCTTGACTGCCAGGCACGGTATCCATCATGCCGGTGGATACCAGGGGCGCAGCAGCGACGCGCGCGTTACTGCGCGCACTGGCCAGAAATTCGGCCTCGCGCAACGCGACCTGGGCCTGGCGCTTGCGCTCCTTGGCAAAAATGAAATAGATCGCTGCGACCGCGAAAAGAGCAATCAGAAACAGGATCATTGCGCCTTCCTTGCTGACTGCGCCACCATGGACTCAGCCGGGCAACGCGAACGCGCGCTCGCCGCCGTCAGCGCCACTGCGATAGGCAAGCCAACTCAATCCGGCAAGCAAGGCAAAGGGCGCCAAGCCGGAAAGCACATCCGCGGCGAGAGCCCCACCGCTTGCATCTTTCGTCATCAGTTCCATGAGCCCTGGCCATTGTATTCCGATCGCAAGCGCAGTGACCAGGGCACCGCCACCGGCAAGCGCCATGTGCGCAAGCCGCATGCGATCAAACGACGGCCCCGCGCCAAGCGTTTGCATCACCTGATCGACGAATTGCATGTCGGCTTGCACCGAACGCGCGAGCGCGTCCTGCTTGAGCAGGTCAAGCACCCAGGCGTCGTCATCGCCTGCGTTGTCCAGTCTCTCGTTCATGGCAAATTTTCCGGTTGTGGCGCCCATGCATGCATATAGTGCGCAAGCTTCGCACGCCCGCGCTTGATGTGGCTCTTGAGCGTGCCCAGCGACCATCCGAGGAGGGCCGAGGCCTCGACATGGCTCATATCGGCATAAAAGCAGACCATGATCGCCTCGCGCTCGGCGCTTGCAAGAGATGCTAACGCACGTTCGAGGTCAATGGACAAGTCAGCGCCGCCGATTTCTGGCTCGAGGCTGTGCGTAGCGCCATTGGCAAGATCTTCAAGCGGCAATTCGCGCCTGACCCGAAACAGGCGCCGATGCTGGAAGAACTCGTTGCACGCAATCCGAAACAGCCAGGTGCGAAACGAGGCGTGGCCCTGAAACGCGGGCAGGCTCGCAAATGCGCGCAGGAATGCATTCTGGGCAAGATCATCGGCAAGCGCATGATCGCCTTTGGCAAGACGGCGCAGGAAACCCCGCAGCGGCGCCTCGTGCGCGCGCACCAGCAATGCGAAGGCGCCAGCATCATTCTCTTTAACAACGCGCGCAATCAGCGTAGCGTCGTCGATCGCCGCATTAGACAGGCCATGCGGCATGGCATGTCCTCACGCGGCGGGGGGATGGGTGGATTCGATGCGCCACAAGACGAGATAGGCAACCCCGATGAAAGCCGGGATCAGGCCCCAGGCCCACGAGGTACTCTCGGGAATCACCAGAAAGAGCGTGGAGGCGATGCCAAGTCCAAGCGCTGTCAGGACAAGCCCGGCGCGCAGCGAAGCGCTCCCCGCAGGGCGCGGCGATGATGGCGATTCGTCGCTTCTACGCTGGCGGCGATTCCTGAGCAGTTCCACGGGAATCGGCTGGCCCGACTTGGCCAGCTGCCGCATGGTTTCGTGGCGCTCGCTTTCGTTGTGCCGATGCTCGATCACCCCGGCAATGATGGCGACGATCGGAATCATCAGCGCCACCAGCGGGATCAGGGTGCCAAGCGTTCCAGGATTGATCCAGCCCATCGCTTACTCCTCGTGACGGGGCGCACGATTGCAGCCACCTTACCCCTTGGATGCGTCAGGCGGCGCATCTGGATGCAGGCTGTGCAAAAAAAAATCTGCGCGCGCTTTTGCGATCAGCGCCAGCGGCCCTGCTGCGCGCCGCGGCTTTGCGGCTGATGCGCAAGTTTGCACGCGCGCGGCTCGAACAACTTGCGTTCGCCGCGGCGACGGTCAATGGGGAAATGTCAGTGACCATCGCCCGCTTCGAGCAAGTCATCCAGGCGTAACACCGGAACTTGACGCCAAAAGCAACAGCGCGCTGCACGCATCGGGCAACGCTCGTTCTGAATTAGGGGCGAGCCAGTATCATCGCCTCTTCCGTCCACGCGGTCCGACCATGCCCGTTTTGCTGCCTTTGGCGTTTCTGCTTCTGCAGTATGCCCTCTTCGCCATGTCGACTTCGATCTCGCGGCCGGCGGCATACATCCTGATGGTGGTCGCGCCCTTGCTGGCTGCGCTCGCGCTGGCTGTGCGTGGCCGCCGCGAGCGCTCGGCAAGCCGCATGGGCTGGTACGCGTTTGCCGCATCGCTTGCGATCTGGTCCCTTGGCGCGTTTGGCAATCTCTGGCAGGAACTGATTCTTGGCCGCGTCAACGAGATGTATCGCGCCAGCATGCTCGCATTCAATCTCGCCGGGGTGCCGATTGCCTTCATTCTTGCCGGAGACTGGCGCTTGCGCATCAGGCCGGTGGCGGAAATCGCCGATGCGATTACCGCCAGCGCCCTTGGCTTCGGCTTTTTTCTTTACACCTGGTCGATGCTAACGGCACGGGGCGAGCCCGACGAGATCGGCGTCACGTACCTGGTTTGGCTGCTCGACACGCAAAACCTCTTTCTTGCGCTGGGTGCGCTCATCCGCTGGTATGCATGCGACTCGCCCGAGGAACGGCAGCTGTTTCGCTGCCTTTTCATTTTTCAGGCGCTGTATCTCGCATTGATTTTCTACAACAACCACTTCGTCGCCGGTGACGCCAATTTCGGGCCGGAGCAAAGCGCGCTGATCAACGTCACCTTTGCGATGGTCGCAGGCGTCACGCTCATGCGCGTCGATGCAGTCAGCCCATGGCGGCCCGATGCCCGCATCACGCGCGCCGTCAGAAGTGCGAGCCCGATGCTCCTGGCCGGTGCGCTGTTGCTGGTGTCGCTGTTCCTGATTCGCATCAACTATCCGCTGGGGACCGCCGGCATCCTCATCGCCATCGGCGGCTACACGCTGAGGACGGCCATGAACCAGGTGGTCCATATCGAGCGCGGCGATATTTTGCAGCGTGAGCGCTCCGAGCTGCAGATGATCGCCTGGTCGGATGCGTTAACGGGGCTGGCCAATCGTTACTTTCTTGACCAGACCCTCAACCGCATCGCCGAGCCCGGGCAGCCCCTGGGCAAGCAGCTGGCGGTGCTGATGGTTGATATCGACCATTTCAAGATGCTCAATGACCGCTATGGCCACCGCGAGGGTGATAACTGCCTGCGATCAGTGGCGCATGTCCTGCAAAAGAGCCTGGTGCGGCCCGATGATCTGATCGCGCGCTATGGCGGCGAGGAATTCATCGCGCTCATCCACGATGTCGACGAAGCCGGCGCACGGGTCGTGGCCGAGCGCCTGCGCACCGCAGTCGAGGCGCTTGCAATCGAGAACCTCGGTGCGCCGCTTGGCGTTGTGACCGTGAGCGTTGGCGCTGCCAGCGCGCAAAAGGGCTTTCGCCACGGCGCGCGCGCGCTCGTCGATAGCGCCGATCGCGCCCTCTACGACGCCAAGCACGCCGGACGCAACCAGATCCGAAGCATCACCATCAGCTGATTGCCGCGTCCTGCCCGCTCAGCCCGGCTGGCGCAAGCGCGCGCGCGGAATCACAATCAGGTTCTGCGGTCGCCTGACCACCGTCCTTAACACTGAGCCGTAGACCTGCCGGCGCTCGCGCGCTGTCAGGTTGCGCGAGCGCAAGGCGAGCTGGAAAGCCAGGGCAAAGCTGACGGCGACATTGAGGATCGCCATCGACAGCACGCCAAGGACGGCGTACCAGAACGCACGCGTCGACAGCACATCGCTGCCAAGCACGGCGACGGCGCTTGCAATGCCCCCGGCCGAGAGCGTGACGTGACGCACTTCGAGCGGCAAGGCGATCAGATCGCCCAGAAACGGCGTCATGCCGAGCAAGAAACCCAGCGAGATGTTGCCCGCAAAACCCATGATGTGGGCGCGCCAGTACGCCGCCCAGGCCGCCGCCCGGCGCTCGCCAAGCACAAGGCGCAGCCGCCGATGATGGGCAATGACATCGCCAATGCGCCGATACACGAACCAGTTGTCGGCCCAGCCGGCAATCAAGCTCGACATCCACAACAGCACCCCGGTCATGGCGGCATAAAGCGGCGTTGGACCAACAATCGAGAACGAAGCAATTGTCGCTTGCGCCTTGGCCGGTGTGATCAGCGTCGTACCGAGCGCAGCGTTGGCGAGCCATTCGAGGGCCATGCAGCCGGGCACGACCAGAGCGACGTTGCCAAACACGGCGACCGCCTGGCTGCGCAGGAGATTGACGGTCTCCTCAACGAATGCGTCCATGCCGCCAGGACCGCCGAGATGGTCGATCCTGGCGGCAAGGGCCGGTGCGGTCATGGCCGGCTGCTTGGTGGCCAGGGTCAGGCCCAACAGCTGCAGGACGACGAAGCTTGCGGCGTAATTGAGCGAAGACAGGAGCGATTCGAAAAGACGCGGCAGGTGCGCTGACGTGATGAAAAACTTCATGTACACGGTGATTGCCGTGAGCAGACCCCCGCCTGCTGCGGCCAGCAGCATCGCCCGGTATTCGGCGCCGTTGCGCGTGATGTAGTGCTCGCCGGTCTTGGCGCTGCGATCGACCACTTTTCTTGCGAGGCGCGCAAACGATTGTCGCCAGAGATCGGCGATCGACAGGCTGGCCTGGTGCGTGCGCACCAGTTCCACCAGCACGCGCTGGCTTTCGGCTGCAACCTGGTGACGCAGCCAGACTTCGAGCAAGAGCTCAAGGCGACCCAGGCGCGCCAGAATGCCTTCGACACGAAATTCGATATCGATGCTCACGCCGTTGTCTTCAAGGTGATCGAACACTTCCAGGGCGGCGCGTCGGCAGGCTTCGATCAAGCCGCGAAAGACGTTCAGGCGCTGCGCATGACGCCCCTCGTCGGCCCCCTCGGCGGCGTCGCCCTGAAGCAGTGCATCGAGTGCGCGCTCCAGCGGCAAGAAGGGCGACTGGGCAAAGTCGACGACATCCATGCGGCTGCGAATCGCACTCGAGAGCGCCGAGGCCCGGACCTGGGTGACCAGAAAGCGCATGCTGTTGACGATGTCGCCATCCGCCTCGGTCGCAGGGGGTGCTTGCACTTTGGCATCGAAAAGAGCACACGCCCGCTGCCATGTGCCGGCATCAATCGATTGCATCCAGATGAGATCGCGCCGGGCCGGAAAGAGCTGCGTCAGGAGCGTGCCCCACTCGCGCGTATTGGGCGTTGCCGGAATCAGGCGCAGCACGACGCGTTCACGCAATTCGGACCAGAAACTCGCGTGCTGTGGCACACCGGTGTCACAAAGCAGCGACACCGAATCGAGGTCGCGAAAGATCGACTGCAGGGTGGCTGCGACGTTTTGCCGGAGTTCGGCGTTGCGCTCGAGCACCTGCAGCAGGTAGCGCAGGCGCGCACTTGAGCGCGGCTGATCCCGGTCATCGCTTGCACCGGCGAAACGGGCCTTATCGCGGCGCAGCCAGAAGCCGAGTTCGACAAGCCACGCGTTGCGCGAAAAAAGCGGTGCCTCGGCATTCGCTGCGACCAGAAGCGCATCGAGCTGCAGCTGGGCACGATCGGCTTTGCGCCAGCGCGAAATGGCCGAGATCAGGGAGGGCGCCATCGACTCACCCCAGAACCGGAGAGCGCATCCAGGTGATGCAAGCGCAGGCCGCCTTCTTACTTGCCCGATGCGCGCGGCGGCGCTTTGGCCCTGCTCGCGGATTTCTTCGGCGCCGCGGGCACCTTTGACTGCGTATTCGCAACGCCCGCAAGAATCTCTTTCCGGGCTTCATCGCTACTGGCAAAGCCGCCAACCTTGACCCACTTGCCGGCTTCGAGATCCTTGTAGTGCTCAAAGAAATGCTTGATCTGGGCCAAGCGCTCGGGCTGGATGTCAGCCGGCTCCTTCCAGTGCTTGTACCACGACAGGATCTTGTTGATCGGCACGGCGAGGATTTTCGCATCGCGGCCGGCTTCATCGGTCATGTTGAGTACGCCAAGCGGCCGGCAGCGCACGACGACACCGTGCACGAGCGGAAAGGGGGTGATGACAAGCACATCGACGGGGTCACCATCTTCGGAGATGGTGTTCGGGATATAGCCGTAGTTGCACGGGTAGCGCATGGCGGTACCCATGAAACGGTCGACATAGAGCGTGCCCGTCACCTTGTCAACCTCATATTTGATTGGATCCGCATTCATCGGGATCTCGACTACGACATTAAAGTCGTCCGGCAGCGCGCGCCCGGCGGGTACTCGATCGAAAGACATGGGCTCTTGTTTTGAGGATCTGACGCGCCATTATAGCTGGCGCCTTCGCCGAGCCTCGCCTGAAGAATCATCGGGGAGGGCCCTCATCTCGTATCATCAAGCTCCTGTCCCGCCTGTCGCAATGCTTCTGCAATGAATCTCGAGTACATCGACGTCGGCAAATCGCCAGAAACGGTGGCAAGAATCTTCGTTGGCCTGGGTTTGGCTGACCTCGAAGAAATCCCGGAGATTACACCGCTCACGGGCGGCGTTTCTTCGGGTATTTTCAGAATTGACGTCGCATCCGGCAGTTTCTGCCTGAAGCAGGCGCTGCCGCAATTGAAGGTCGCCAAGGAATGGAAGGTGCCCGTCGAACGCGTGTTCGCAGAGATCGACTGGCTGCACGCCGCTGAACAGATCGTCCCCGGCAACGTACCGCACGTCATCGGCCAGGACGATGCGACGAAGAGTTTCGTGATGGACTTCCTAGCCGGCGATCACGTCGTCTGGAAATCGGAGCTTCTGGCAGGTCGCATCGACCCCGACATCGCCCACGCTGTGGGTGACGTGATCGGCCGTATCCATGCCGCCACGGCGCATTCAAGAGCGATGGCGACGCTCTTTGCAACAGACCAGAACTTCTACGCGATTCGTCTCGAACCCTACCTTGCAGAAACGGCGCGCGTGCATCCTCAGCTTGCGAGCTATCTGCATTTCCTCATCCAGAGAACACAGAATCATCGAATCGCGCTGGTGCATGGCGATCTGAGCCCCAAGAACATTCTGGTCGGACCGCGCGGCCCGGTTCTGATTGATGCGGAATGCGCCTGGTTCGGTGATCCCGCATTTGATGTGGCCTTCTGTCTTAACCACTTTGTTCTGAAATCGGTGCACACGCCGCGGCTTGTAGAGGGTTACATGAGCCTGTTCGCAGCGCTTCAAGCGAGATACTTCTCACACGTGACGTTTGAACCCCAAGACCAGCTCGAAGGTCGCATTGCGACTTTGCTACCCGCGTTGGCTCTGGCCAGAGTCGATGGCAAGTCGCCCGCCGAGTACCTGGGCGAGCCCGAACGCATCAGGTTGCGCAATGCCGCAGTGGCCCTCCTGCACCAGCCCCGCACACGCCTTGACGACGTGCGTGCTTTCTTTACCGCGGAATTCAGCGCATGACAGTCATCTCGCAACTCCAGGCGCATCGCATCTGGGACTCGCGCGGACGCCCGACAATCGAGGTCGAAGTCACCACCGAAGATGGCTTCAAGGGCAGAGGCATCGCGCCTGCTGGCGCCTCACGTGGCACACGCGAGGCAGTCGAATCGCGGGACGGCGGCCATCGATTTGGCGGACTGGACGTGCAAAATGCGCTGCGCGGCATTCGCGAGGAGATCTTTCCGGCCTTGAAGGGAAAGCCGGTAGCCCATCAGGCGGCCATCGACGCCACGCTGATCGAGCTCGACGGCACTGCCAACAAGCAGCGCCTCGGAGGCAACGCGCTGATCGCGACGTCGCTTGCCGTGCTGCACGCCGCAGCCGCGCAAGCACGCCAGCCCCTCTGGCACTATCTGGCGAACGGCCAGGTGAGCTCCCTGCCGCTTCCTCAAATCCAGATTTTCGGGGGTGGCGCGCACGCTGGACGGCGTGTCGACGTGCAGGATTTCATGGTGGTCGCCCTCGCTGCCAAGTCATTCGCAGAGGCGCTGGAGATGACAGCGGAAGTCTACCGTGCAGCCGGACAGCTGATGGCGGCACGCGGCGGCTTGACGGGCGTCGCAGACGAGGGCGGCTGGTGGCCCAACTTCGCGAAGAACGAGGACGCGCTGGATGTGCTGGTGGCGTCCATCGAAGCCGCTGGCTTGGTGCCCGGACATGATATGGGCATCGCCCTCGATGTGGCCGCCTCGGAATTCGGTCATGGCGGACGATACAGGCTGGCGCTCGACGACACTGAGCTCGACTCGGACGGCTTGTGCGAAAAGCTGCTGGACTGGATCGAGCGCTATCCGATTGTGTCGATCGAGGATCCGTTAGCCGAAGACGACGAAGCCGGGCTCATTGCGTTCACCAAGGCAGTCGCGGGCCGCGTCCAGGTCGTGGGCGATGACTATCTGGTGACCAACGCCAGGCTCGTCCATGCAGCGGCCAAAGTGGGGGCGTGCAACGCGGTATTGATCAAGCCGAATCAGGCTGGCACGGTCACCGAGACTCGGGAAGCCTTGGACGCCGCGAGAAAGGCAGGATACGCGACAATCGTCTCGGCTCGTTCTGGCGAGACCGAGGATGTCTCGATCGTGCATCTGGCGACAGGTTGGAATGCCGGCCAACTCAAGGTCGGATCGTTTGCACGCTCGGAGCGCATGGCCAAGTGGAACGAAGGTATCCGGATCGAGACTGCATCGATCCGTCCGGGCGCCTTTATTGGGGGTGCGGCGTTGGGACGAATGATCTGACGTCGAAAATGCCCTTGGTGACCGCTTCCGAGACTTCAGGCAGCCGTGCGCTATAGGCCGCGTGCCGTCACTTGTCAAACGCCGCCAGAAGGCTGCCGTGATGTTCTGTCGACCTAAAGCCCAATGAAGTGACAGGTTGAACGCTGATTTGCGTCATTTCGATGACTGCTCATGGCCGAGGCTTTGCCAAAACCTGAAACAGAACTAATGACCTCCATCACCGCCGCCGCCATCTCCACCCCC
>CAJCIC010000084.1 GCA_903970185.1 Gammaproteobacteria bacterium | reverse complement strand
ATCTCGTCGAGTGGTTCGACACCCGCCGCTCCTGGCATCGGGTCACACCATGGTTTGGCATTGCGCGAAAGGTTTCAAATGAAAATCAACGTCGCTTCCATTGCTGCTGGCAGTCTCTTCGTCCTGGGCGGAGCATTCATGATCGGGGCAGCCCTATCCTCGCCGGCTTTGGCCACTGAACAATTCGCCAAGGACACCGGCAAGTCGTGTGCAGCCTGCCACGTGGCGGCGGCGGGCGGCGGACCACTGACACCCTACGGCGTGAAGTTCCAGGCCAACGGCAACAAGGCGCCAGCAGCTCCCAAATAAGGCCTTCGGGCGATCCAATCACAGACGCCAGCGATAATCGTTTGGCATGTCTGAAGATCGCCAGTGCGACACCGCGATGCGAAACCATCGGCGTCTCGCTTGTGCGGTGCACGATTCTTTCTGCCAGGCGAGCGCGAGGCAATTTTCGCGGGAAGCCGTGACGCTATCGACACACAGTTTTAACTAAATTGCGCCATCTGTACGCCGGCGTACATATCAACAAACCTTCCCTCTTTAGTATTTGACCTGCTACCCGGGATTGATTCCCTGATGCGAGGTCGAGTCGCTGGCAGATAGGGCGCATCGTCGACCCCTGGCTTCGCCAGGCGGATCGAGGTTCCTGTTAGTGAACCTCGGCCGGCTTGGCTCGTTCAAGAAACCGGCAAGGAGTACGTGTGTACATCGCATCCCGACTTCTTCTGGCCACATGCATCTTCCTGATCGCTTTCGTCGCGCCTGCTGCTGGTGCGGCACAGCCTGAGCCGACCTACGCGGCGCAACCCGAATCAGCGCCAGCAAAGGACCTGGTACTGCGAGGCGATGCGCAGTGCACGGCATGTCATACCGCTGCAGATGCGAACGGCAAGACAGTCTCGATTGGCGCAACCAAGCATGGCACTCAAGCCGACGGCCGAACACCGACGTGCACGACGTGTCATGGCAGCAGCCAGGCACATGCCACCTATGCGGGCAGCGGAGCCCAACCAGCACCGGACATGGTCTTCGACAAATCCAGCAAGGCAACGGCCGCTGAGCAAAGCCAGACCTGTCTCGGCTGCCATCAGACAGACGTTGTTCGCATGCATTGGAAGGGAAGCCCGCATGACATAAACGATGTCGCTTGCACATCTTGCCATCAGGTGCACTCCGCTCATGACGATGTGCGCGACAGGCGTACCCAGGCGCAGGTTTGCTTCGCATGCCACAAAGATCAGCGTGCGATGGCCAACAAACCCTCGCACCACCCTGTTCTTGAAGGAAAAATGAGCTGCTCCGATTGCCACAATGTGCACGGCAGCCTGGGCGAGAATTTGCTTGTCAAGGACACCGTCAACGAAACCTGCTTTGTCTGTCATGCCGAAAAACGCGGTCCGCATCTGTGGAATCACCAGCCGGTTACCGAGGACTGCGCGCTTTGCCACAATCCGCACGGGACCAACGCGGACTCTTTGCTGGTCAGCCGCCCCCCGTTCTTGTGCCTGTCTTGCCACGACCCAAGTAGCCATTCCGGCAACGTTCCGGGATTGGCGTCGAACGTCAATACATCGAAGAATGCCGCCGGCACAAGGCTGAGCGCGACCACGCCTCGCGACAACATCAACACCAATACGGCGCCCGGGATCACGCAGGGCCTGTCTTGCATGAATTGCCATGCCGAAATCCACGGCAGCAACAACCCAGTCGGAAACTCGACCAACGCAATGCACTTGTTTCGTTAGCGATGGAGACGAACATGAGAAGCAGAAGTTCGAGTTTCGCTTGCTTCGCCGCTGGCGCGCTGGTGGGATTGACGACGGTATCCATGGCTTATGGGGATGAGCCAGCCGATCCGGCGAGTCCAAACGGCGGCACTGCATCGGTGAGCGTCGGCGCCGTCTCCCAGGTCAACCCGTTGTTTCGGGACTACTCGGGTATTAACCAGACTGGGGCTTACGGGCTGCTTAACGTTGACTTCGTCAACCGTGACCCGCAAGGAGACTGGCTTCGCGCGTTCATCCAGAATCTCGGGCTTGATGGCAACGAGCAACTGGGCGCCTCCTACGAGAAACAGGGCGACTGGCACATTGATCTTGGATATAACCAGATCACCACCTACGCGCCGTACACCCTGCAAACCAAGGTCAATGGAGTTGGCACTGCGGACCTGACGCTTAACCCGGACTTTCGCTCATCCAAAGGCCTGGGCCCGGTCAGCAATCTCGATTTGCAGCGCAACGACATCACGCTTTCTGGCAGCAAGACTTTCGGCGAGGCCTTCCGCATCAATTTCGCGCTGGTCTCCGAAGAGAAATCGGGCGAAATGATCGCTGCTGCCGAGGGCAACGGCTTGACCGGTCTGACCCCCGCCAACTCCGGTGTGCCGGCCGCCGGCAAGACCTACGCGACCCAGTTTTTTGCGCCGCAGCCGGAGAACTATCAGCATACGCAGGCGTCTGCGAGCATCGATTACTTCTCGGCAAAGTGGCAAGGAACCGTTGGCTACTACGGCAGCTTCTTTGTCGACAACAACACCGCGCTGACCACTTTTCCCGGAACCGACCCGGCGGTCACGTCCAAGACGCTTTCGACCCAGGTCCCGCAGATTTCATTGCCGCCTAGCAATCACGCGCAGCAACTCTACGCTGAAGCCGCCTATAACCTGACGGATTCCTCTCGATTGACTTTCAAGGCAACCGGCGAACAGCTGGTCCAGGACATGGGCTTTATTCCGTCCATTGCCGATGGTGGCGTGGATCCGAGAGGGGTTGTCTACGCAAAAGGCATCACCAACGGCAATCTTGGCGGATTGGTAGATACCAAGACGCTGGCGACGAGATTCACCTCACACATCATGAAAGACCTGGATCTGGTCGCATCCTGGCGTTACGAAAACCGCGATGACGATACGCCGGTTCGACCCTATACGGTATCGGAGGGCACGACCTACTTCAACACGCTTGATTCCTACAGGTCAAACGATGGCAAGGTCGATCTTAGCTATCGCCTGCCGCTTGGCTATCGCATCTCGGGCGGATTTGAGTACAAGGAAGTGGACACGCCCGGGCAGCTGCGGGAGCTTGTGAAAGATGACATCTTTCATCTGCAACTGATGAAATCAATGGGCGAAGGACTGAATGGCACGTTCAAGCTGTTTCAGGACACGCGCAGTGGCGGGCCATGGAATCCTGAAGCCGTTGACGTCTCATCGACCTGCGCTTGCTTTCCGACGGTCACAAACGTAACCGCGCCGCTCGAATTTGGCAACCGTACACGCGACGGCGCGCGACTGATGCTCGATTGGTCGCCCCTGGAGGCCCTCTCACTGCAGCTTTACGCAGAAGCCGGCATCGATCAATACACGTCTTCGCCTTATGGTCAGTCCGAGGTTCCGGGATATCAATTACGCCCGATGGGGCTGCTATCGGCAAGAACTCAAAGCCTCGGCCTTGACGGCTCATACGCACTCAACGAGAACTGGTCAGCAACAAGCTTCGTGTCCTACAACCTGCAAAAGACTGCGCAGCACGAATCCGAGACTCCCCGGATCACGGGTACGCAAACATGTTCAGGCGCGGGCACCATCGCCGCTGACCAATTCTGCGTTCCGTGGTCTGCCGACCTTGACATGGAGGGCAAAGTCGTCGGATTTGGCGTCAAGGGTCAGATCAGCGTCTGGACCGTGCGTGCAAAATACATGTATGAGAAAGACCTGACCAGCTATGACATTGCCTTCAATCCCTCCGGGGCCCTGTCTCCAGTTCCAGCCGGTGCCGGAAATCTCCCGGATACCTTCTACACCATCAATAGCTTGCAGCTCAGTGGATCCCGAGCGCTTACGAAAAATACGCGCCTGATCATTGACTATATCTACGATATCCGCCGAATCGACGATTACACCTGGCGCAATTGGACCTTCTCGGACGGCACAACAGTGTTCCAGTCGCCAAACCAGATCACCCAAGCCGTGCGAGTCACGCTCGCCGTGCGCTTTTAGAGAACACGCAGCCATGCGAAAGAAGTGCCCCTCGACGATTTGCCCTGGCATCTGTTGCAACGCCGCTAGAAACGCAGACGGGACCAGGGCCAGCAACGCTGTTTGTCACGCTCAAGAATGTATCACCGTGGGTCGTCCTAGCGATCGCTTCCGGCATGCCCGGCGTTGAAGCCGGCGACATGCTGTGGCTTGGAGTCAGGCAGTTCCTCGTCTCAATCCTGTTGCTCGTCGGCGCCGTACTGCCCGTTGTCAATCCACTGGGCGACGCGCCCCTCTTTCTGGCGCTGACCCGGGGCTGCGATGAGGCCACGCGGGCAGAACTTGCGCGACGGATCGCCTTGTATTCTTTCGGACTCTTGCTCGGATCGATGCTGCTTGGGGTTTTCGTGCTGCGGCTTTTCGGACTGTCGATACCGGTGGTACAGGTCGCGGGGGGCGCCGTCGTATTTTCATTAGGCTGGAATATCCTGGCTGAGCACCCGAAACCGATCGCGGTCAAGCTCGATCCGGGCGAATCAAAGGTGATCGCACTCGGTCGGGCGTTCTACCCTCTGACGTTGCCCCTGTCCATTGATGGTGGAGTGATCTCGGTTGCGATCACGGTTGGTGCCAACCATGCGCACACATTTGGCAACCGACTGGTTCAAATCATTGCGGCTGCCCTGGGCGCGGCGATTGTCGCCCTCGCCATCTGGGTCACTTACCACTATGCACAACGCGCTGGAAAACGAATTGGGCCAACGGGGATGACCGTAATCTTGCGACTGTCGTCATTCATTGTTCTTTGTATTGGCGTTGGCATCATCTGGAACGGGATCAAAGGTCTCCTCGTTGAAGTTGGCATTCCAGCAATCCGTTAACGGATTGCAGATCACGACTTACTGTGTCTGTCATCGCACCGACCCAAAGCCAAAAAGCATTCATGCTCAGGTGGCAGGATCGCGATTCAGGGAAATCCGGGGTTGGCCGTTGAGTCATCTTCGTTTTCCGTGCCCGATGATCCATTCATGACGCATTCAACGTAAAGGATTGGAAATGCTGCACACTTACTGGGGTGATTGGTACGACGGATGGGGCTGGTTCTTGTGGTTTGGCGTGATCTTCCTGATTTTCGCGAATATGGGAAATTGGGGGTATAGCTATCAGGCTCACCAGAAATACAATCGGCTTCCTAGAAAGGAAGCTCTCGACATCTTAAGCGAGCGATACGCGCGCGGCGAGATCGAGCAGGGCGACTACCAGCGCATGAAAGCCGACATAGCGACAAGCTAGGTTTTTGGTGCGAGCGGTCTGTGGCAGGTGATTCCCAGACAGCTCGTCCTCGCCGCCTCGTCAAATGCTTGAGCACCCTGATGAGGGGCTACGGGTGTGCGAGAGCTCCGGCATGTGTCTGCCATGCAGGCCCGCCTTTCAAGGACCAGGTTTCGTTGGCATGCTGCAAGAGCCGGGGGTCGTCCTGGCAGGCCGAGATAAATTCGCGGACCTGGGGAGTACGCCATGCTTGGCGATAGATTTGCCAGGCATCGTGAATCGATGTCTCTTTCAAGTCGGCTGCGGCAAAGGGAAGCGCGTTCAAGAGTTTGACTTTCCCGTTTGGCACGATGAGCAGGATCGCCTGAGGGCTTTCAAGCCGCAATTCCATCTCGCGCAAAATGTCGTGCGGATAAATTGCCAGCGCGATTTCGCTCTCACAACCCAAGGCGCGCGCACGGAGGAGCTCGACCGCATTGCGCCACTGCGCATTGCTGCAGGCAATGGCATCCCACGCAAGTGCCGCACGGCCGAGTCGCATCAGAGGCCCTGTGACAAACGCGCTGCATCGATGCGCCCGGGCAAGATCGAAGGTTTCGACAATGGAGTCGACATTATTTCGGTTCGGAGCAAACACCAGTTGCGGGCGCAGGTTTCGGTGGGTCAAAAGGTCAATGGCGTTGATCGCCTTCGAGA
The DNA here is from genome assembly GCA_903970185.1 of Gammaproteobacteria bacterium. Taxonomy (GTDB): domain Bacteria; phylum Pseudomonadota; class Gammaproteobacteria; order Burkholderiales; family Burkholderiaceae_D; genus CAJCIC01. Next base: position 74,875 of record CAJCIC010000084.1, on the reverse strand, counting down.
AACTCGAACCGGGCCGGGCCGTGCTGTGGATCCTGGCCGATGGGCCGTCGACCGAGATCTGTATGCATTGCACAGGAAGTGCTGCAAGGCGATCAGCTGCTTCTTCATCGATGCGGCTGCCGTTGGTCTCGATTTTCAGCGCCACGCCCCCCTGCTCGAGAATCTCGAAGACCTCCCAGCAGTGAGGAACGCTCAAGGGCTCACCGCCGCCAAAGGCGACATAGGGTGTACCCGCTCGCACGATCTCATGCGCGAGCTTGATAGCCTCCTCGCGAGTTAACTCGTCACCCCATTGTGCGTTTGGGCCCGATTCTTCGCAACAGGCGATGCAGCGCGCTTCGCACCTGTTGGTCAGCTGCCAGGCGATGAAAAGCGGCGCTCGATATTCATCGACTGACCGCCCCAACGCCTGGGTTTCCTGCATCAGGTGAACCGGATATAGGGCTGAGCCATGACTTGCTCGGACACGTCTTCGAGCCGCGGTGCCTCCCATTTTGCTTTCGGCAGGGCGATTGCAGCCGGATCGGCATCCGGCAAATTGGAGGGGGCGCCTTCTTGGGTAACGTTAATCTCACTCATCTTCTTTCCTCTGGTTATGCTGCGTTCAAAATTTGCCAGGAATTGGCTTTTTGATGTTCAGATTGATTGGCAATTACACGTTCAACGGCGAGTCGCACCGACGTCGTGCGCCATGCCAGGCGATAGGCATCCCACGCATGTGCAAGGCTCGATTCTCGAAGATCTGCGCAAATCAGCGAGATTGCTGCAGCGACCTTGACATACCCATTGGGTAAGACGAGAAGCGTGGCCGGTGGTTCCACCACAGCGCGACGCATCCCCTCTTGAAGATCGAAAGGTGCATAACAAATCTCCATTTGCTCCGGAGCCACTTTGGACTGCTCGGCTAAGACCGTGACAAAGCGTGCATATTGCTCACGTGTGGGTTCGAGCTTTTGCCAATGCCGCGCGGCCGTACCGATCTGCATCAATGCGCCGGTATTGAAGCGAAACGCCCCCAATGCTCGGGCTCTTGTGATGACCGCTTCGGCCTCGTGGATGTTAAGGCGCGTCGGAGCAAAGGTAACCTCCAGCGGCAGCCCGGCAGCACGAATCAATGCACACGCGCCGTGCGTCTTTTTCAACGAGGCACCCGGGCGCTGCTTCTGGTAGACCTCTTGCGTATCGCCATCGACACTGACCTGCAGCGAGCGGATTGGAAGTTCTGCAAGCCGCTTCAATGCCTCGTCGTCAAGCAACTGGGCATTGGTCTCGATCTTGAGCAAGACCCCTCCCGCGCCAAGCGCGTTGGCGATGGTCCAAAAGTGCGGACAGACGAGCGGTTCTCCTCCGCATAGCATGACGTAGGGAATATCCTCGGCGAGGATCTGCTCGACGACCGCAAGCGTCGCACCGAGATCCAATTCGTCCTTAAGACGTCTGCCCGGTGCCGAATCTGTACAACAGTGGACGCACGCGAGATTGCAATCACGTGTGAGCTGCCAAGACAAGAAGAGCGGCGCTCGCAATCTGTCGATCTGGTGCGCCGGATCGAATTCAGAACCATGCATGGGAAATGCAACCCAATATGAAGAGAGTGACAGATACGAGATAACAGCTGACGATGCAGCGGATTGCGCCGACGAAGTGCCGCGGCTGGTCATAGGTCGTGCGTGCAACCCGTGCACTCTTGACCAGAAGGGGTGCGCCGAGAAGCGTTACGATGCAGGCCATGGGAAACAGTCCAAAGACAGCGCCTGCAACCGCCACGGCGATGCCTGAGGCTGCCAACCCGACATAGAGCGCGACGGCGGCCTTGCGGCCCAGCCGTACGACAAGGGTCCTCTTTCCCACGAGACGATCCTGATGAAAGTCCGGAATGTTGTTGACGACGGCAAGCGCCATGATCAAAAAGCCCGGAACGAGGGATGCAGCAAGCACATTCCACGACAGATGCCCGGTTTGAGCGTAAAGACTTCCCGATACCATCCAGGGACCGTACGACAATCCGATGACGGTCTCGCCAAGCCCACGATAAGCCCAGCGAATCGGTGGGGCGACGTAAAAAATCGCTGCCAGCCCGCCGAGCATCGCAAATGCCAGGATTGGCCAGCCGCCTCGATAGCTGAGAAAAAGACCGACTGCGAGCGCTCCGAGAAAGGCGATAACGCCCAACCAGAAAACCGAATCCGAGATTGCCGGCAGATCGGCAGGGTTGAAAACGCGATCTGTGCCCAGACGGGCGTCGAAGTATTCGTTAAACGCCTCGACACCGACTACTGCCAGCGCCACGCCGAAAAGTCCGCTCCAGAAAATGGCCGCGTCGAATTGGTCCGCCACGCCGTATGCCCAGGCGGCGCCGAGCAGGTAGGGCATAAGGCCCGCATACAGGAAAAATCGGTAGCGTACGAGTTTGACCACGCGCAGCAGACGGCGCACCGTTGAGGGCGCTTCCGTGCGCGTGCCCAAGCCGGGAATTAGACGTAGATCCACTGGTGCAGCGAGGCCGTTTTCCCTGGATCCGTCACCATCTCATCGATGAATCCGGTCACCCGCTCATCCTTCCAGGCGCGCTGAAAGTTTCCCCAAACTTCGCCTAGCGATTGAGTGCGCAAGTCGCCGCAAATGAAGGGAAGCGCATTCACGATTTTGACCAGCCCATTGGGCAGAAGAATCAGCAAGGCGGCGGGATGATGGCGCCGGTACTGGAGTTCTTCAAGCAGCCCCATCTCGTGGAAATGCACGCGCATGCGGTCGGAATACTCGGCCGCCTTCGCGTGCAGGACTGCAAAGTACTCCGTGTACTGGTCCTCACTGGGCACGAGCTTGCCCCACGTCTTGACTGCATTGCCGGTGTACATCGTGCGGCCGCTGTAAAAGCTTGCCGCTCCAAGGTGATGCGCAAGGTCCACGGCCCGACCGATCTCATCGACGTTGAATCGCGTCGGGGAAAAATTGATTTCAATATCCAGCTCGACGTCGCGAAGCTGTTTCATGCCCTCGATGACGGTATTGAATTCGCCGCGCACGCGCATCTTGTTAAAGCTATCCCGACTCGCGCCATCCAGGCTGACCTGAACTGCCTTCACGCCCAAGTCCTTCATGCGCCTGCAATTCTCGGGCGAAAGAAAGTGGCCATTGGTCTCGACCTTCAGCTCCGCGCCTCGATCGCAGACATACTTGACCATGTCAAAGAACAATGGATGAATCATCGGCTCACCACCGGAGAACGACAGGTATGGAACGCCGTCGTCCATCAGTTGCTTCAGGATGTCGAAAATCGATGCTTCGCTGAGCTCGTCCTTGAAGGCTTTGCCCGGACCGCTTTCCTCAATGCAATGAAGACACGCGAGGTTGCATTCATTGGTGATTTGCCAGGCGACATAAAGCGGGGCACCCAGATCGGCGGTCTCCGGGCGCCCTGCGGCAACGGCGGCGCTACCCGACAATGAGTGCCCTCTTTCGCAATTCGTCTAGAAATCCGGCAACTTCAGCGCCAAGCGAATCGGCTTGGTCGGTGAACTGCTGCCTCAGGCGCTCATTGATCGTGGCCTGATCGCTGCCGGCCTGAATCTCGCGAAGGACCGCCGCACCCGTCGGATTTAGAGTGAACACCTTCTCCGATCGAGTCTCGAAAAGTACGCCACCAAAGCGCTCTTCCCGGAATTTTACGAATTTTGCCAGCTGAATCGGTCCAGAAGTCTCGCCATCCATGTCAATAGGTCCTCTGCGGTTGATCGCCCCAGCCAGGAGCTACTTGTGCGTCGCTTTGCACGGCACTGATTAAATCACCACGAACTGCGATTCTCTGTTCGTTACCGCACAAAAAAGGACATGGTTCGCCCGCGTCTGGGCGCCGGATCGAATATGCCGTCGAAAAAACGCGGAACGAACGCGCGCCGCAAGTGGCTCACGACGGCCCCAGAAACAAAATGGCTCAGGCAACTTTGGATCAGTCACCAGCGGCGCAACAGTTCTGGCGCCGCTTCCTCCGCGGCTCGAGCAGTTAAGCCGCCAACAAGCGATAGCGGGCTTCGTGGTGAAGATACATCGCTTGATCATCTCGGGCCTTGGCACGCTTCATATTGATCCTCGCCTTTTTCATTGCCTTCTCAATCGCCTTTAGCGTCGCTCTCGTTCTCACGTTTTGTTCCCTTCTCAGAAATTGAACCAAGTGGCTGGCGAATGCCTCGCGGACCGCGAGACTTAACTGCAGATCTTGACTTGATCTTGCGAGTAAATTGCACCGTCACTGGCAAGGTGTCCGTGCGCCAGGACACAGACCGGGACACGTCAACGGTATCTACTGCTTCTTCGCTCTGCGATTTTCAGGAGCAGCACACACGCCGTCGGGCATCCTTAATGCGGGTGACCCTGATACAGCAGCACCTGCTACTGATCGCATTAACTCATTCCCGCTTGGTAGATTTGGCAATCCAAACTACGAGCATTTGATGGAGAAGACCGTGTACCAAGACGCCAAGCTGCAAGACGAAGTGACCCGAGAACTCAGTTGGGAGCCTGGCGTGGCCTCGGCTCACATCGGCGTCACTGCCAATGCCGGTGTCGTCACGCTCACAGGCCATGTCGAAAACTATGCAGTCAAGCTCGCCGCAGAGCAGGCGACGCGACGAGTAAAAGGAGTCATGGCAGTTGTCGAGGAGCTTGAGGTCCGGCTGCCAGACGACGATCGCAGAAACGATGGCGACATCGCCGCCGCTGCGATCAATCGGCTGGCATGGGACTCGGTGATTCCCCAGGGCGCAGTCCAGATCAAAGTCGAAAATGGCTGGCTCACTTTGTCGGGCGAGGTTTCCTGGAATTTCCAGCGAGACGCTGCAGCAAACGATGTTCGCACGCTGTTTGGCGTCGTCGGCGTCTCGAACCAGCTGGGTGTAAAAGCACACCCGAGAGCATCGGATGTCGAAGAAAAGATCGATGAGGCACTGAAACGCTCTTGGTATTTTGACGATGACAGCGTCAATGTGACGGTTGACGGTGGCGTGGTCCATCTTTCGGGCACCGTCCAGACCCCCCATGACAAACAGGCGGCGGGCCTTGCAGCCTGGCAGGCAGCCGGAACGACACGTGTCGATAACGACATCGTGATCCGGTGATGCAAAGGTCGCTCGCTCGCCACCGTCGCAATCCTCGCACCAGTGCCCCGCGCGAGCCTATGCAAGCCCCATTGCGATGCCCAGGCAGCTCAAGAAGATGGCGTCTTTTCGTTGAAAGCCAATGCCGGCAGTCACAGACAGCCCGGGGTAGATAGATTGAACAACTTTGAAGTTGATCTAGCGTTTTCAACATCGCGCCTGCGCACGCGGGTGTGTAGCTGCCTTTTGCCATTGGCGCTGCTTTTTGCCGCGTGGCCGCTGCAACAAGCATCAGCGCAGACGCCGCCTGGCCCACCGGCAGCCGCACCATCCCAGCCGCCCTACGCGCAACAATCACTCGATCAGCTGCAGCAGCTGGTGGCGCCGATTGCGCTCTACCCGGATTCGCTCGTGGCGCAGATCCTCGCGGCCTCGACCTTCCCGGAACAGGTCGTCGAATCGCAACGATGGGTGCAAGCGCACCCCGACCTCAAGGGCGACGCCTTGGCGCGGGCCGTCGACCAGCAGCCGTGGGATCCAAGCATCAAGGCGCTGACGGCATTTCCCTCGGTGCTTGGCAATATGGACAAGAACCTGCCCTGGACCTCATCCCTTGGCGATGCCTACTACAACCAGCAACAGGCGGTGATGGATGCCGTGCAAGCCATGCGCGAGCGCGCGCAGGCGGCGGGTAACTTGAAATCGACACCGCAACAAACCGTCGCCACACAGGACGCGTCAATCGTCATCCAGCCTGTGAACCCCGAGACGATATACATCCCGGCCTATGATCCATGGCTGATCTACGGTACACCGATCGTCGAGTGGCCGGGTTGGTATCCGTATCCCGGGATCTGGTACGGCGGCCCCTATCTCTCATTTGGGATCGGCTTTGGCGTTGGCTATTACGGGGGCTTCGGTTGGGGCTGGGGACATTGGGGCTTTGACTGGCAGCACCGCTACGCGACCTATAACAACGCAAGGTATTCCTCCAGAAGTAATACGTTCTACAACCGCAGCAATTACTACCAGGGCGGCGGCCAGCGCGGCGTGCAATCCAGCGTGGCACGGGGAATCAACCAATCGCGGGCAGCGGGCGTCAACGGCCGCGCCGGGACGTCGCCCGCGGCTGCAGAGAGCCACGCCTTTGCTGGGAACGCGGCGGCTCGAGGCTACACAGAACCGCATGGCGAAGCCGGTGTTCGTTCGAGCGCATTTAGCGGCTACGATCATGGCGGCGAGACAAGAAGCTTTTCGTCACGAGGAAGCTCCAGCTTTGGTGGCAGCCCCGGTGGCGGCGAGAGCCACGGCGGCGGCGAGAGCCACGGCGGCGGCGCGAGCCATGGTGGCGGGGGCGGCAGGCGGTAATTAAAGTTCGGTTATGTCAAAGGCTTGTGCCCTCGACACGGAGAGACCTACATGCGGCGTGCAATATCCAACACGAAGAGACATGGCTTGGCGGGTCGTCCCGATCTGGCCGCACTCGCCATGCTATTGCTGGCGTGCTTGCCACTGCGCTCGATCGCCCAGCAGCCCGGTCAGAAGACCTTTGCATCTCCCGAAGCGGCAACCACGGCCCTGGTCACCGCCGTGAAAAGCGACGACGAGGCGTCGTTGCTCGGGTTACTGGGTGCCAAAGGCAAGGCTCTCGTTTCATCAGGCGATGCCGCCGAGGATGCAGAGAGCCGCGCCAATTTTGTAGCGCGCTACGATGAAATGCACCGTCTCGTGAACGAGCCCGATGGCACCGTCACGCTATATATTGGTGCCAGGAACTGGCCAACGCCCATCCCCCTCGTGCATAAAGGCGACTCGTGGTATTTCGACACCGATGCGGGCAAGCAGGAAATTCTGTTTCGGCGAGTCGGGGGAAACGAGGTATCGACGATTCGCGTTTGCCAGCAATTGGTTGCGGCAGAGAACGAATATCACGATGCCCAGCACGGCGAATACGCCAGCAAAATCTTCAGTGACCAGGGCCAACACGACGGCCTCTATTGGCCTGCTGCCGCAGGTGAGGCACAAAGCCCGATTGGTCCATTGGTCGCTTCCGCATTCGATGAGCGTGGCGAAGGTGGCGGCAACTCTGCTGCCATTCCGTTTCGGGGCTACTACTTCCACTGGCTCAGCATGCAAGGAAAAAATGCACCCGGTGGCGCGAAACGCTACGTCATGGACGGCAAGATGACCGAGGGATTCGCTTTCGTGGCTTATCCCGCTGAATACCGCTCCTCCGGTGTCATGACCTTTATCGTGGGTCGCGATGGGATCGTCTACGAAAAGGATTTGGGCAGGAATACCCGGGTCATCGCCGAGGCATTGAAGAAATACGACCCCGATGCGACCTGGCACGCAGTTCAAGAGCCGGAATTGGAATCGGCTCGCGAGTAACGATCGCTTGCGTATTTGGCGCATTTTTCTTTCACAATTCGCGTTGAGCGCGCCGGCATGATCGGCGATCACCGGCCTGTTTCAGACCTCGCTTGACGACATTGCCGGGCCACGGAAGTCGGCTACGCAAGCGCTCCACTCGCTCCCTCTTCCGTGACGTCTTCTACAGGCAGCGAACGCTCCAATGGATACGCCGGTACTCAGCAAGGCCACCACCCAAGCCAGCGCCGTGCAAGAAACCGCTGCGGCCAGTGGCACCCGCTACACGTGTCCGATGCATGCCGGGATCGTGCGCGATCAGCCCGGCAGTTGCCCGACGTGCGGCATGGCATTGCTGGCGATCATCGCTGCTGATGCGCCACACGCCAATGCATACACATGTCCGATGCATGGACAGATTCGCGCCGCGGCACCGGGTAACTGCCCGATCTGCGGCATGGCGTTGGTGGCCATCGCGGGCGCCATCGAGCACGGCGGGGAACTGAACGAGCTGAGCCGCAGGCTGTCGGTCGGCGTCGTGCTTTCGCTGCCGTTGGTCGTTTTGGCGATGGCGCCGATGGTCGGTATCCGCGACCTGTTCGATCTGGAGCCGGCGATGACCGGCTGGATACAATTCGCGCTTGCCACACCCGTCGTGTTCTGGGTAGGTTGGCAGATCCTGCTCAAGTTCTGGCTGTCGCTGCGCAACGCCTCGCTCAACATGTATACGCTGATCGGCCTGGGCGTCAGTCTCGCGTATCTGTATAGCCTCATCGCAGTGCTGATTCCGGGCATTTTCCCGCAGGCATTTCGCCAACGCGATGGCTCCGTAGGCACTTATTTCGAAGCCGCTGCGGTGATCACGACCCTCGTCATTTTGGGCGATCTGCTGCAGTTACGGGCCATGGGCCAAACCAACCGCGCGATTACGGAATTATTGCGGCTCGCGCCAAACCTCGCCTGGCGCTTGCGCGCTGACGGCAGTGAGGAACAGGTGCCACTGGAAGCGATCGTGCCTGGCGATCTGCTGCGCGTAAAGCCCGGCGAAAAGATCCCGGTTGACGGTACGGTGACGGACGGGAGCAGCAGAGTTGACCAGTCGATGCTCACTGGCGAGCCGGTGCCGGTGGCGAAGGAGGCAGGCGACAAGGTCACCGGGGCAACGGTCAATGGTAACGGTGCGTTCACCCTGCGCGCCGACCAGGTGGGTTCGGATACCTTGCTCGCCAGGATCGTTCACATGGTGAGCGAGGCGCAGCGTACGCGTGCACCGATTCAGCGTCTGACCGACATCATCGCAGCCTATTTCGTGCAGGGCGTGGTGGCCATCGCGGTCGTGACGGCGCTGACCTGGTGGTTTGTCGGCCCCGAGCCGCGATTGGCCTATGCCCTGATCAACGCGATTGCGGTACTGATTGTCGCCTGCCCTTGCGCCGTCGGGCTTGCGACACCGATTTCGATGACTGTTGCGATGGGGCATGGCGCTCGCTCGGGCATCCTTTTTCGCAACGCCGAGGCGATCGAACGCATGCGCAACGTTGATACCGTGGTCGTCGACAAGACCGGCACGCTCACTCTCGGTCATCCTACGCTGACCGACTTCATCGCCGAGGGAGTTGCCGAGAACGAAGCACTGGCGATGGCCGCCGGCGTGGAACAGCTCTCCGAGCACCCCATCGCCCTTGCCATTGTGGCAGGCGCCAAGCTGCGCGGGCTCGCGCCCGGGATGGCAATCGATTTTGAGGCAGCCAACGGCCTCGGCGTTAAAGCCGAGATCGGCGGCAAGCGCATTCTGGTCGGTAGTCGCAAATTTCTCGAGACCCTTGGAATTGACGCGACCCGTTGGCATGCGCGCGCAAAGACCTGGGGCGCCGAAGCCAAGACGGTCGTGTTCATTTCGATCGATGGCATTGCAAGCGGAATCGCCGCAATCGCCGACCCGATCAAGGACAGTTCGGCCGATGCAATCCTGGCACTCAAGACATCCGGTGTGCGCGTCGTGATGCTAACGGGCGACTCCCGCGCGACGGCCGACGCGGTCGCAAGGCAGCTCGGCATCGCCGAGGTCATCGCCGAAGTTCTGCCCCTGGACAAGGCGAGCCATATCAAGCGCCTGCAGGCGGAGGGCCACAAGGTCGCGATGGCCGGGGACGGGATCAACGATGCGCCCGCGCTGGCCCAGGCGGATGTCGGCATTGCCATGGGCACCGGCAGCGATGTCGCGATGCAAAGCGCGGGCGTGACCTTGGTCAAGGGTGACCTGCGCGGCATTGCGCGTGCGGCAGTTCTTTCCCGCGCGACAATGCGCAACATCCGCGAAAATCTTACCTTCGCGTTCGGCTACAATGCAGTTGGCATCCCGATTGCAGCCGGTGTGCTGTACCCGGCTTTCGGAATCCTCTTGTCACCGGTTTTTGCCGGCGCGGCGATGGCCGTAAGCTCGGTCTCGGTCGTGACCAACGCGCTGCGACTCAGCCGCATCAAGCTCTAGGGTCGGCGCACTCACGCCATCGGTCAAGCTGTGGCGGGGATCCTTCCACGGATCATCAGCGCGGGCGCAAGAAATATCGAGGTCAGGCGCAACTCCTGCTGCTAGGCGAGTGCCAATGATCAGGACCGGCCGGTTGACGCGGCCGGGATTGGCGCTAAACGCAGGTCAACCGGCGGCAGGTGCTGCTGCAATGCGGCGACGATGACGCCCGGGCCCGGACCAGCTTCGAATCAGTCATTGTCCTCGCAGCGCGAACTAACGGATGGCAAATTTGGCAGGAACACCGGCCGATCTGATCGATTGCCCGGACTGCGGGACACTCCAGCGCATTCCGGCGCGCTGGGGCTGGACGGTCCTGTTGTGCAAGCGCTGCACGGGTGTGCTTGAACGCACCAACCTGCGCAGCTTCGACGCCAGCCTGGCTCTGAGTATTGCCGCGCTGCTGCTGATGGTGCCATCGCTGTCGCTGACCTTTCTGACGACATCGATATCAGGCGCAACGCGGTCGAGTCTGCTTGGCTCGAGCGCGGTCGCCATGATCGAGGATGGCTGGCCAGTGCTTGGCATTATCATCTTCCTGTTTACCGTTATCGCGCCGCTCTTGCGTTATTCCTTGCTCAGCCTGGTATTGGGCCTTTTGCGGCTCGATGCGCATCCGCACTGGCTCGGTCGCGCTTTTCGTTTCGCCAACGCGCTTCAAACCTGGGCCATGACCGATGTCTACCTGTTGGGTCTCGCAGTCGCCTATATGCGTCTTAAGGCCTCTCTTAACGTCCAAATGGGTGCTGGCGCGAAGTGTCTGATCGTCGTGGGCGTGCTGAGTCTTTTCATTCGTGCCGTGCTTGACAAGGAAGAAGTGTGGCGCGCCATTGGCCTCGGGCGGGCGGCCCGATCTGGCCGCGGTGAACCTGCGAACGCCATGCCTTTAGCCAACGGCAATAGTCCGATCACTTGTCTAGGGTGCGACCTGGTCGTCATAGCCAGTAGTGAAGGCCACAACTGCCCGCGCTGCGACAAGACCTTGCACCGGCGCAAGCCCGACTCGATTGCCCGCGCCGTGGCCCTGACGACGGCCGGGATTCTGCTTTACATCCCTGCCAACGTTTATCCGATTGCGACCCTTCCGATCGGATTCTCTTCGGTCAAATACACGGTGATCGAAGGCGTCATCGACCTCGCCAAAGCCCGGTTGTGGGGCTTGGCGCTTCTGGTACTGACGGCGAGTTTTGCGATTCCATTGCTCAAACTGGTCGGGCTGGCCTGGTGTCTGGTGTCGGTTGCAGCTCGCTCGGTTTGGAGACTGCCGCTCAAGACGCGCGTGTTTCGCGGCATCGAGGAGATTGGCCGATGGTCCATGATCGACCCTTTCGTGATCTCGTGCTTTGTGCCCGTGACCCACTACAACGCATTGATCTATGGCCGGGCCGAGCCGGCTGCGCCGGCGTTCACCGCCGTGGTCATCCTCACCATCATCGCCACCAAGTGCTTTGATCCGCGTCTGATGTGGGACGTTAAGGGAAAAGCGTCGTGACCGGGGATCTTGGCCCGGATGACAGCAACTTGCCCGAGGCCCAAGCCAAGCGCAGCCGCTGGTTCGGCCTGGTCTGGGCGGCACCCCTGGCGGCCTTCATCGTCGTTCTCTATCTCGGTATCCAGTCGCTCAGTCAGCGCGGCATCGAGATCGTCGTGACGTTCAACGATGCCACAGGCGTCAGTGTCGGCGATACCAAACTCATCTACCAGGGCGTGATCGGCGGCAAGGTCACGAAGATCCAGATCAACCCCGACGGCCATCGGGTCGATGTGACATTGCGCGTCGTTCCGCAAGCCGAGCCGGGCCTGAACACCAATACCAAATTTTGGCTGGTCGGAGAAAAGCCGGACCTCTCCGACATTTCATCGGTCAAGGCCGCGCTGCTGGGCTTGTCGATCGGCGTGTCTCCAGGGGTGGGTGGCACGCCGACGCGGCACTTCGTGGGCCTGGATGCGCCACCGGTGATTTATCCAGGCACCAAGGGAACGCCTTACGCGCTGACCGCCGAGCGGCTAAGCAGTGTCAAGTCCGGCTCGTCGATTTTCTATCACGGCGAGGAGATCGGCAAAGTGACCGAAGTGCGTCTCGACGACAAGAACGTCTTCCGCATTGCAATCTTCATCCTCGCCCCCTTCGACAAACTGGTCGACGCAAGTTCCTTGTTCTGGATCTCAAGTCCGTTCAAGGTCAGCGTCTCGGGCGGAGCGTTAAGCGCGAACATTGATCACGCCGGTACATTGCTTACCGGTGGGATCGAAATGGATCGTGCAGAGGAAATCGCCAGCAGCGCGCAAAGTCCAGACAACCGCCTCTTTCCGCTTTACACCGACGAAAATGAGGCAAGAGCGGGTCCATCCGGACCGGGTGTCAGCTATGCCTTCAGTTTTGACGGTGTGGCAGGCGATCTCAATCGGGGTGCACCGGTGCGCTTTCTCGGCTTTCGCGTTGGCCAGGTCGAAAGCGTCCGGCTTGATGTTGACGCGCGCACCGGTGCTGCGAAAACAAGGGTTCTGGCAGATTTGTTTCCGGGCCGACTCGGCCTTGCAGCCGCGGGCAATACGGCTGAGTTGCGCACTGCCACGGATGAATTGATCAGACACCTGATTGCGCGTGGCTATCGCGCCCGATTGGCGCAAAGGCCGGCCTTGATCGGCGGCCTCGTCATCAACCTTGACGCCGTCAAGGCGGCAGCAAGCGCAACACTTCTCGCAGGCACGCCGCCGATCATTCCAAGCACTGATGGCGGCAGCAGTATCGATGACGTCACGGATCACGTCGCGCAGATCCTGGCCAAGGTCGATAGCGTGCCGATCACAGCCATCGGCCAGGACATCAAGAGCATCACGGGCAACTTGAATCGGCTGATTTCTTCGCCAGAACTCAGTGACAGTCTGCAGCACCTTGACAGCAGCCTCGCCCAGGTCGATCAGGTCATGACCGAAGTGCGGCCCCAGATCGGCCCGCTGGTGCAAAAGCTGAATCAGGTGGCAAATGAAGTGTCCGGTACTGCGGCGGCGGCGCAGGCGATATTGAACGGTCAGGGCGGCAATGTCGACGCCAGCGTTCCCGCGGCGATCCAGCAGCTGACAGAGGCGGCACGCTCGGTTCGTGCGCTTGCCGACTATCTGGACAGGCACCCCGAGGCATTGATCCAAGGCAAGGGAAAGGATAAGTAATGAGATCGATTCGCAAACTCGACATCCTGTTTGCCATCACGCTCGCGCTTTTGCTCTCGGCGTGTGGCTCAAGTCAGACCACACGATTTTACGGTCTGCAGCCCGAGGCGAGCCGGCAACAGGCGCCGCCCGCCTTTACCGCCGGGACAGTCCAGATCACCGGCTTTAACGTTCCTGCGCTTTTTGACCGCGACGAAATCATGAGGGAAGTATCGCCGGGACAGTTCGAAATCGAGGAGTTCGATCACTGGGCCGCGCCTTTTGCGCAGCTGGCGCGGCAAACGCTAAGCGAAGACCTGGCGGCGCGGCTACCGCCAGGAGCGGTCGCATTCCCCGGGACACCAGCGCCAGTCCATCCGATTCAGGTGTCGGTGAATCTGCTCGCCTACCGGGTCGTCGGCAACAGCGCCCAGCTCGAGGCCAGTTGGTCGGTGAAATTCCCGCCTGCCGGTCGCGACAACCTGAATCGTATCGATACGGATTGGCAGACAACGAGGGCCGTGCTTGAAGCGCCGATCGGTGAAGGCGGCGGCGCTGCTACCGCGGGCGCGGTCAATGATCTGCTCGCCAGGCTTTCCGAGCGCATCGTCGCTTCGCTGTTGCCCCTGTGACGTTGGCAACCCGGCACCTCAAGGTGGCTCAGAATCCGCGTCAAGGCAAGCCCGTCTAGGATTTCCTTGCGTGACGGCACCATTCCAGGGCCGCGTCGATCGGTATCGGGGCCTGGATGCCATAGCCCTGCAATTCATCGATGCCAGCGGCAAGTGCCGCCTGCGCAATCTCATTGTCGGCGACGTATTCGGCAACGGTGCCAATGCTCATGATCCGTGCCAGCCGCACGATGCCCGTGACGATTTCAAGATCAATGGCGCTGTGCGCGAGATTTCTTATGAAGCTGCCATCAATCTTTATATAGTCGACGGCAAAGCGCTTCAGGTAGTCAAACGTCGCAAGCCCGGTGCCAAAGTCGTCAAGCGCAATGCTGTAGCCGGCCTGGCGCAATCGTTGCACAAGGGTGCCTGCTGCGTCCATGTTCAGGATCGCCTGGCTTTCCGTGATCTCGAAGGAAAAGGCGTGCGCATCGAGTTCGGCTTCGCTGCGGCAGCGTTCAATCCAATCGAACAATGAAGGCGACGACAGACTGGAGCCAGCCAGATTGATGGCGACGCGCTCAACATGCGCCAGTTGCCCGCGGCGCGATGCGAACCACTGGAAAGTGGCTTGGATAACACGCCGATCCAATTCGACCGAGATGATGTTCTGGGCGAGTACGCGCGCCACCTCGGCAGAGGGCAGGAACTCGCCGTTACTCGCCTGCAAGCGCACGAGAATCTCCATGCTCGGTCGTCGCTTCGGATCGGCGGAGATGACCGGCTGGCCAAACAGGATCAGACGTCCGCCGCGGACTTCGTTGCGGATCGAATCCACCAGAATCTCGTAGTTGCGGCGCTTGGCGCCCAGCTCGATGGTCCAAGGGGTGAGTTTGGGACCTTCATCGGGATAGAACAACGCCTCGTTAAGCAAGGTGCGTGCACCGAGCATCAGTTCGCCCGCCTGCCTGAGCGTCATGGGCGGGACATCCAGGCCGGCGGCGATCAGGCGCATCTCAATGCCGCGACTCCCCCAGCGCCGCTCAAGCAGGGGCACGAGCGACCCAGGCCAGGGTGAGCCCTCGTTGATCACACAAGCGAAAATGCCGGCCTGCAGGCGCGCGGGCCGACTCAGCGTCGGCGTCTCGCGGAACATCTGCGTTAATTCGCGCTGGACGTCGTAGCTTGCGCCAATGCCTGCCAAAATCTCGAACTCGGGCCAATTTTCCAGCGCGAGCAAGACGACCGCAAAGGGCGGCTGCATCTGATCGAGCAGCTGCGCAAAGCTGCGCTCGTTGAGCAACCCGGTGAGCGGGTCGAGTTCGGCCTGTCGCGCAATCTCGGCGACCGCGTCGCGCCTCTCGCTTGCCAGGGCAGCCAACAGCTGTCCCATGACGCTCAACGTCAAGATCACCAGCGCGAGGCGAAACAGATCAAAGCTGGACGTAACCGAGTTGATCCCGCTCAAGCGCCATGCCTGGCTACTCAGAACCGCGACTGCGACGACGACGAGGAGCCCGTTGGTGCGCTGCACCGGTTCTGTCAACGCACACCAGGCCACAAGCGGAAAGTAGGCATAGATCAAGAGATCGGCGTACTCGGATCCCACCGTCGCGAAAAGCAGCCAGCGCAGTGTTTCGATGACCACGGGTACAGCCAGGATCCATCGATGCCGCGGCGCCGAAAGCGGTGCTGCGCTGGCTGCAGGTGGGTCGCGCTTGAGCCATTCGATCGCAGGTGGTGCGAACAGCACCACGCCAATCGACTCGACGATCATATAGGCCAAAAAGGCAGCCGGAACGCTTGCCAGCGCGAAGCGATGCTCGGCGAAGGCGCCCATGGTGCCAAGGGCTGCCGCGAGTGGGCAGGCGGCGAGCAGCCCGCTCACGTAAAACGACAGCTGCCAGCGCAACGCTGTAGGCGCAGGCGCGCTGCGCTGAGTCAGACGTCGAAGAACCGCTGCGCCGAGCCATGGCGCACCGGTCTCGCCAAGGACAACGCAGACGGAGCCCCAGGCGGGATAGAAGAGGAAGGTCGGTAGTGCAATGCCAAGGGCGACCCATGGCACTGCCCGCCCCCCGTATCTCCAGATCAGAGCGTAGCCAATGCCTGCGGGCGGCCAGAACAGGGAGAATGCCAAGCCGGAAAAACTGAGCGCCTGGGAGAAGAGCGCGCTTGCAGCCAGGATCACAGCCGCCAGAACGCCCTGGCTAAAGCGCAGCCGCATCAAGGGCCAGTCGGATCCGCCCGACAGTGAGAGTGCTGCGTTCGTCGCAGAGTCGCGCATCGTGCCTATTGGAGCAGAATATTCGGCTGCCTCCAAGCAGGCTCCGAAGGGCGAGGAGAACATCACGCTGAGGCTGGGTCTACTCTTTGGCGAGCACAACCCGGTTGCGTCCGCCGCTTTTTGCCTCGTACAGGGCAGCGTCCGCTGCCGCCAGGAGTTCGGCAACGCTGCGCGGACCACTGTCCTTAAGTCCAGGCCATGCAGTTGCACCGCCAACACTGACGGTCACGACCGCACCAGCCGGATTATCTTCATGCGCAAGGCCAAGGCCGGCAACCAGCCTGCGCAGGCGTTCGGCGACATGCGCCGCACCGTCGCGATCAGTGTGCGGCAGCAAGACCAGAAACTCCTCGCCGCCATAGCGTGCCACAAAGTCTGCCGGCCGCTGGGCGGCCACTGTGAGTTGCGTCGCAATCGCGCGCAGGCAATCGTCGCCCGCGGGGTGCCCGTAACGGTCGTTATACGACTTGAAGTGGTCGGCATCGAGGAGCAGTAAAGACAAGGGTCGCTGCTCGCGGGCACAGCGCCGCCATTCGGTTTTGGCAACGCCATCGAAATGGCGGCGGTTGAAAAGACCTGTCAAGCCGTCGGTGGCGGCCATGCGCTCCATGCGTTCCAGCGCGGCCACCAGTTTGAACTCGACGGCCTTGCGGTCCGTCGCATCGCGTAGCGTTACCACGATTCCGTCTGGTCCTGCGCCATTGGCGCCCATGCGCAGGCGCGAGCGACCATCGACCCAGCGCCACGAGCCGTCACGGCACAAATGCCGAAAACACACGGCAATTTCGCTGACGCTGCCCGCATGCAGTGCCGTACTGAGCTCGAGCACAAGCTGGAGGTCTTCGGGGTGGACGAACTCTGCCGGACGACTGCCGAGCACGGGGGCGCTTCCGACCAGCTCGTCAGGTCGCCATCCCAGGAGACGCTCAATGGCAGGAGATACGTAGCGGCGAGTGCCATCGGGCGCAAGCGACATGACGGCATCGCCGGAGTGCTCGACGAGCAGGCCGAGCTCGGCTTGACTCTCCCGCAAGGCCCTTCTCGTGCGCATGGCCATTTCGGCTTCGACGGCCGCGCGCAACTCACGGGCAAGCGCCAGATCAGCCTTGGTCCAGGGCATCGAACGACCTCGCACCGATTCCTCCCATGCGGCGAAAGAGGTGCGTGGAGAAATCTGCCCGGTCGCAGCATGCCAGGTCGCGGGTACGGATGGATTACCGCCCCAGGTGATGGTGCGTACGCGTTCTGGGCGGAACCAGAGGATCACGTCCTCATTGCCGGAGGCAAGCGGCAGCAGCAGCACGCCGCTACCTTCACTCGTACAGGCGATGAGTTCCGGGTGTCGCACACCGAGATTGTCAAGCGCGAGCACCTCGCCATCGGCAAGCGGCTGCAAGACCGAAAGAGCAAGCTCGATGGCGGCGGCAGGCGGCGTCTGCCCGATACAAACAAGCTCGCCAAGAACGCGCACTACAGCCCCCCCGGCATCGACAAGACGGAGCAATTCCGGCGCCGCCTTGACAAATGCTTCGGGTAGCGCGACGGGGGCGGCAAGGCGATCGATAAGCGCTCGCAGCATGGCCATCCGCGCGATGCGCTGGGCATGGACTTCCGCCTCGCCCAGGCCGCCGAGGCCCAATGATACGACTCGCCCGATCATGTCTGCCGCAACCCGAAGTTCTGCTCCGGCGATGCGCGGCACGGCGTGATGGCACACCAGCATGCCCCAGAGGTCTGGTCCATGCACGAGTCCAATCGTCAGGCTCGCCGCGGTATTCATGTTGCGCATGTATTCGCGGTGCACGGGCGAGGCACTGCGCAGTGCACTATGGGTCAAATCGAGCGGTGCGCCATCATCTAAGGCTGGGTCAACGCACAGCGGCACCGGGGTGTAGCTGGAATCGGCAATCGCGCCGACGCGTTGCCGCAGGTACAGCCGCCGGGCCGTAGCCGGAATGTCGGATGCCGGATAGTGCTGTCCCAGATAAGGTTTTAGGTGGGCCTCGCGCGCCTCTGCGACGACTTCGCCGTCGCCGTCCTCGTCAAAGCGGTAGGCCATCACCCGATCGTAGCCACTGATGGCTTTCAAGCCCCGCACCGCGAGTTCGCAAAGCTCGATGACGGCCCCCGCCTGCGTGAACGTCTCCGCCACGGAGAGCGCAAGGAAGATCGGCCGTCTGTGCAGGGGCTCGAACTTGATGCGTTCGATGTCGACGCACAGGTGCCGCCCCGTCCGGTGCGCACGCAAGAAAAGCAGGCCTCCATCTGGCCCGATGAGCGAATGGACCGGCTCAGCCCTGACTTCGTCACTCGGACCCGCATTGACGAGCGCGAGACAGGCCGCCTCGCCAATCGCATTGGCAAGCGGTAGCCCGAGCACAGCTTCAAAGGGCCGGCCCAGAATCGTCACGAGGTTGGCGCTGGCGTGGGTGACAACCAGCCCGTCCGCCAGTGCCGCGAGCACTGCCCCATGGGGCTGGATCGCGCCGGGAATGTGGACCGGTTCAATCTCGCACAGGGCCAGTTTATCGAGCGCTGCGGAGCCCACATCGTCGCTCATGGTCGACTCACGACGAATGCGCAAATGCGCACCGAAAAGCAACGCCAATGGGCGAGTCCGGTGAACGCTTGGCAAGAAGAAGGATCACGCCGCGCCTGCTTTCTAAGACGATCCCGTGCGATCGGGTTGCCGCTGGAGAGTACCACCCGCAGTCTCATCCCTGTGCGAGGAGGATGCCCCGCGGCACTTTCTTCGCAGGTTGCGGCTGCGATTTGACATCTGCACGGGAGGACTCACCGAAGGGCAGATGATGCATCCGCAGCCAGCTACGCAGGAAACGCCCCATTCTTGGCACTGTCGCCTTGTTCGCGCCTGCCGTATGTACGTTACCGCACATCGATTGCGGGTCAGAGCGCCGTTTGGCACCCATCCGTGATGGACTGGACAACGACGTTGGCTCCCGCCTTTCTCAGCACCTTGACGTAGCGAGCCATTTGCATCGCATCTTCCAAGCGCTGCTCATTCCAGAGGAGAATCGTGCGACCCGCGACATTCGTGTCGGACTGCAGCGCTTTCGCCCATCGGCCAATTTCCAGCCGCGCCACCGAGGCGTTCGACTGCGCATCAACGCTGCCCGGCGAAACCGCAACCGCCGGGTTCAGATGAACCACCGTGGCGCAGCGCAGCTACGCTGATCGAACATTCGGTCCTTGCTCTGGCCTGCATCCGGTCAGAGGGGTTGTGCGTCGACGACGAGACCCGATCGAAGCAACGCAGGCTTTGCATCGCTTCCCCTGATCGAGGCACGATGCCTTAAGAGGCTGCAGTGCGTCATCGACCAGAGCTTGATGCAATGACGCTGGGCATCGAATGCCACGGCGCCATGAATGGGCGCAGGCGCCTCCAGCCCCCGTTCGGGCTGCCACTGAGAGACTCGCACGATAGTTCGGCATACTTGACGCTTGCGTCACAAAGACGCCGTGCAATGATTTCGGCGTGATTCAGTTCAATAGCGACCAGCTTGGAGTGCGTCACCAAGTGCACGACTGCCGCGAAGGCATTGATGACCTGCGGATCGAAAGCCGTCCCAGACTGCACAACGACGTAGTCGAAAGCCTCTTCCGGGGGCCATGCTTCCTTGTACGGGCGCTTTGCGAGCAACGCATCGTATGCATCGGCCACGGCGACGATTCTTGCAGCCAGAGGAATCGCCTCTCCGAACAGGCCGTCCGGATAACCGCTGCCGTCCCACCTTTCGTGGTGTGAACGACACACGGCAGTGGTGACGACGCTGTTGGAACAGGTGCCGCGGCCCAACAGGCAAACGACCCGGGCTCCGAAGATCGTGTGCTGGCGCATCGCCGCATGTTCAGCCTTGGTGAGCGTGCGCGACTGCAGCAGGATATCGTCATCGACGAAGAGCTTGCCGATGTCATGATTGAACGCGGCTTCGGCTATCGCCGCCGAGCGTTCGCGCGTAAGTCCGAATTCAATCGCGATGGCATACGCGAGGAGCGCGACGCGCTTGCCGTGCCCAAGGATCAGATCGAACAGCGCGACGCTCGGCGAACTCGATGCGCCAGGATCATGCGTCGCGAGAGGTGCGACGAAGCCAGTGATCCCGTTGCCTGGATAGACTGCTCTCACGATGTTCTCCTTGGGAAGCAGTGCACTTCGAGGCGACTTCGAAACGTGCACCACGGGAAGCTATGAAAGCAATGTACGGGGCAACCGATGCGCAGTTATGACCAAGCTATGAAAATTCGTTGACGTTTTGCAGGGGCCCTGCCATGCTTGGCTAGAGAAGCCACGCGAGATTGGGAAGCTTGTCCACGGTGCGTCGTGAGGAAGCGGCACACGCCAAGACGTGCTGGAAATACTGATCTGCGGGACCGCACGCGGCCCGTCCCGCCAAAGCCACCCTGATCGTTGCAGCGGCCGCGTCGAACGCGCCGTCCGCGAGTTCGAGCCGCCCATGGATGATCATCCCGAGCGGGTTGCCCGTGAGCCAGTTGCCGGCTTCGGCCGCAAGCACTCTGCTGTGCGCAACATCGTCTTCCTCCAACGACAGCCAAGTCGCAAGGAGCAGCGCTCGCGCGCGAATCGAGCCCTCCTGGATTTTCTGAGCGACCTGTTCAAGACGCCGCCCGGCCCCGACGACATCCCCCATCGCGTGCTCCGCGATCGCCTGGGAAATTTCCACAAGTGCACTCGCGTGCGCGTATTTTCCGGTCCGATTGGACAGCTGATGGCGCGAAGCCGCACCCTCAATGAGCTCCTGAAACAAGCTCCACTCCCCGGCCGAAGCCAGGATGATGCCGATGTAGAACGGAATTTCCGTCTGGCCACCGACCGCCGACTCAGCGAGCAATCCGAGATTTGCGCCCTTAAGGTGCCCTGCTGCGTCAGCGAAACACCCGAGGCGCCAGGCTGCAAAGGCCCGGAAAAAACAGACATGCGATCCGAGCAGCTCGTCATCGTCGCCGGACTCATCCTCGTACGTTTCAAGGCACGCAAGCGCGGCTTCAACCTGCGACTGCAAAATGCTTGTCTTAAAGACGGTCCAAAGCGCGGTAGTTCTCAGGTGCGCGGGCTTCTCATGCCTCTGGAACATGCGCACGGCTTCAGTCGCCTCGACATGGGCCTCGCTCAACTTGCCCGCCTCCTCGAGCGCTGCTGCAAGATTCATCACGGCGATGCGCAAGTTGTAGCGGGCGTTGATCTGACGGGCGAACTCCACCGCAGCCCGCAGCTCGAGGATGGCCTCCTCGCTGCGACCGGCGGCATCGAGCATGGTGGCGGAAGCGATGAGCACGGTAAGCTGAAGTGTGAGCGGCAGTCGTGGGGACAATTGGCGCAGCTGTTCGCATTGTGCGATGGCGTGGTCATCCACATGCTCGCGATAATAGGCGACCGAAATGGCTTGCAAGAGCACCCGTGCGCGAAGGACTGGATCGTCGACGTCTGCGAGCACGTGCTCAGCCCGCGTGACGTACCCATCTGCTTCGGCAAGCTTGCCTGCTTCGCTGCAGTAGCGCGACAACGCCACAAGGATCGTCACTTCGGCCATTCGGTCGCGACCGGAGACGATTCTCTCAAGCACGCGGTTGCCGTATTGCAGGACGTCTGCATCTCCCCGAACGGCCATCAGCCGCACACGGAAGGCATCGACATAAAGCGGCGGCGTGCGCGACTGGTAGCACAACTGCAGCAGCTTCCAGCTGTTCTCGAAGTCTTGCAGTTCCCAGGCGCTTGAGGCGCGCGCAAAGGCTTCGTCGGCAAACGCCTCACCGGTCACGCCGTGCGTCGCCCCCGCCGCCGTTGGCGCTCCCAGATAGACCCCTGCCCGCTCGCCCAGGATCGCCGCCATGCGCGGCAATTTGCGACCCAGCACCTCGACGCCGTTAAAAATTCTGCTCCCGAGCAATCTCCAATTCATCCGGAACTCTTCGCCATCGCGCGTAACGGTAATGGCCAATACCGCAGCCGCGCCCAGTTTCTGGCACAAGAGCTCGGCCTTCTGCTCAGCCGGTAGAGACGGGTCCGTTGCCGTCAAGGCAACAATCGTGTCTCCCATCGAGAGCAACTGAAGTCCGCGGTCGGCCATCGCATTGATCACCAGTGCGACGAGGCCAAATTCAACCCACTGAAGCTCTGGACCTGCGTCGCGTAGCTCAACCGGCAAAAACGCAACCCGACCTTTTTCCGGCAGGACACGTGCCGGGGCGGTCGGCTCGTCCGGAATCGGCCCAGGCACCGTGCGCACGTGTCCGATAAAGCGATAGCCGACGCGGTGAATCGTCTTGATCAGCTGCGGCTCGTCACGCTCGTCACCCAGCATGCGCCGCACTTTGACAATCGCCTGCGGCAACGCACTTGCGGAGAGATGCGTCGTGCCCCACACCTTTTGCAGCAACTCGTCTCGCGAGACCACGCGATCACGGTTCTCGATCAGATACACGAGCAGGTCAAACGCCCTTCGTTCGAACTTCTGCAGCACGCCATTGGTGATGACCTCACGCGTGTGCAGGCGAAGCTCGAAGCTTGACCCAAACAGGGTGTCAGCAGAAGCGGCAGCGGTAGAGCTACTCATGGCCCTCGACGAGAAAAAAATTATGCAAAGCGCTCGGCAGATCAACCTCTTCGATACGATGAAAGCGCCAAGTCATGGTACGGCAAAAGGGCGTTGCACCCCTCCCCTTTCAGAGGCGTCTGAATCGATTCAGCCGGAACCAGATCCGCCTCAAGTCGCTTCGGCCGTGCAGATTTGATTCGGGGTTGAGCGAGGACAACGACAACCCTTGAGTGTAGAGGTCAGCGTACTTTCGCGCACGTGCTCGACGCATTAAGAAGTGCACGCCCTGATCGTCGGATCGATTCGCCTGGCGACCACTTCATCGCGCAGGTTCATGCGGCGGTGCCCCAATCGCGGTTGTGCGTCAGTACATGGAACAGCAGAAGACGCCAGACGAGCACCTGCGAAGGACGCCCTTGGCGTCCGCGCTATCCTCTGAAGGGAGAGGATTGCCACGCACCTGTTCACAGAACCAAATTGCGCAGTGTCCGGGGTCTGCGCAATCTGCACCTGATCGAGCCGGTTCAACTGGCAGACTGAGTTCCGGCCTGGCTTCGTAAACGGGTTTTGCTTCAAAGAAACGTATGGCACTCGAATTGAATCCTGTCCAGCTCGGGTTACTCGAGCGTTTTCACGAGCATCACGTCCAGTACCTCATCATTGGTAGCCACGCAAAGCAGTTCCATGGTTGCAAGTGCGCGACCGACGATCTGGCTATCCTGTTAGGCAACGCCCTGGGAAACCCCAAGCGCACCGTCACGGCGATCGAGTCACTCGGGCTACATGGCTCGAACCGGCTCGTAGAACGGCTGGCGAGCCCGCATCAACAACTCAAGATCAGGGGTGGTTACGCGACCCGGCTGATGACGTCGATCGACGATTTCAAGTTTCGTGAAGGCTACGAGCGACGGGTATTGACACTTGAGCAAGGGATCACTGTCTCGATCATGGGATTGGCCGATCTTCTCGCCAACAAGGCCGCTTTGAATGGACGCATCGAGGTGGACGGCAGCGCCGGCTTCGCAAGCGTCCCACCCGCAAAGTGCCATTCATCGCGCAGTGAAATTTCAGCGCACCAGGCCTTTGCAACCCACGGACTTCACCTGAGCTTCTGATGCGAAACTGTGTGTCAGTGCGTCCTCAGGGCAGGGACGGCAGAAACGGTGCCCGCGCAAGCTCGACCGGGCGCCGCTCTTGCACGGCTTGACGGTAGCGCTTTTCCGTCACCACCGTGAACTCGCTTCTATCGTGTGGAAATGCACTTGTGTACTGCAAGTGTGATTCGAGGGCGGCATCGAATTCGTGATTTGCGAACTGCCAGCGCGCCCGTACCGGGAGTGCGCGCAAACACTGGTCAAGCCATGCGGCGCTCTCCTGAACCGGGCGTTTTGCATCGGTGACTCGCCCCTCCTCGGCCGCCATCCAAATCACGTCGAGCAATGCAGCACACACGCCTGGAGCTGTCGAATTGCGATAGCCGGCATTCAGCTGCACAACGGTGTCCAAGGTGGCGCGCGCACTGTCGTAGCTACCCATCGCGTATTGCAGATGCGCTGTGCATGAGGCATGCAGACTCTCAATGGTCGGATCATCGAATTTGCCGCAACGTTCGCGGATCTTCTCGATCAGCTGGCGCGCGTCATCGAAACGGCCAAGACGCAGATGGACGGCGAGCAAAAGCGGCGCCTGCAGCAGCAATTGCGGACTGTTGAGGACGGTCGTTTCGATCGGCGTCGTGAATGTCCGCGCACCTTCGAGGTCGCCCTCTGCCAACGCCGTCGCCGCACGCGCCAGCGCCAAACCGATACGATCGCGAGCCGAGCCGCGTCGCGCCGCCTGCTCGAGATCGGATAGAGCGCTCGCCGCGCCTGCGGCGTCGCCGCACAGGTAGCCCCGTGCCCATCGGGCGGTGGCGATGCGAACGCGCGCCAACTGCGAGCCGGCTTGATCGATCAGCGGCAGCGCTTCTTGAATTGCTGCACCGGCCAAATCAATCTCACCCGCCCTCAGGTGCGCTTCCGCCAGCCCGGAGAGCCAGAGTCCTTGCCAGGCCACCCAGCCCCTGCTAGCCGCTGTCGCTGCGGCTGCGGCAAAGTGCAGAGCTGCCGCACCCGCGTCGACGCGGGCAAGCGCAATCCAGCCAAGGATGCCACTCGCCCGGTTTCCAAGAATGGCCGGGACGTCGTCGTTGCACAAGCGCAGCGCCTCGTCGATTGCGGCCGAGGCGCGTCGAAAGCGCCTGTTGCGCCATTCGATACCGCCGATGACGATCAGAAGCCGAACTTCCTGCTCCACGGTTTCGACATCCGCAAGAATATCGCGACAGCGATTGAGTGCCATTTGCGCGCGATCGAGTTCGTCAAGGTAGCCATAGAGGATCGCCAGCTTCTCGAGCACGCGCGATTTGTCGCCAACCGCCAGCGACTTGTCCGGGTCCGACAAGAGCGCTTCGCCAATGCGCACGGCGCGTACGTCAAAGGCATCGGCAAGACTTGCAAAATGGTCGATTTCGGCGCTGATTGGGTGCGGTTGCGCCGTGACGCACACGTCAAGCAATTCTTGCGCGTCGCCAAAGCGCCCCTCGTGATAGGCCTGCATGCCCATCGCATAGGCTTCTTCGAAGAATGGATCGGCGAATCCGCTGCGCTGCGCACGAGTGTCTCCCACGGACACTTTCTGCACAATCAGCTCCGCGAGATCTGTCGCCAGGCGCAGCAAATCAGGCCCGTCAATCTCGCCACCGACTGACATGCCCTCTGGTAGATGGAGTGACCATCGCAGACTGAAGCGTTCTGCGTTGGACCGAACGTTCGCGGTCAGAAGATATTCCGTGCCCAGTTTTCGGACCAGGTCGAACCTGCGCTCGGCTGTCAATGCCGTTTCCGAGAATCCGGAGGCAGTGGCAATGACTTCCTCAATCGGGACGAGCGACGCTTTGGCGTTCTCGATTGCGCGATAGACCATGGTCATCAAGCCGAGCTCGACCCAGTCGTGCTCGCGTGCTCCTGTGCGATTGGCAAAGGGCAGCAAGGCCAGACGAGGTGCTGGCGTGCCGTGCTTGACGGTGGATCTCGAATCGCCAATGACTTGAAGATTCTGAGGAGGCGTTGGCACGAGGGCGCCAACGAAGCGGTAACCTACCCGATGGGCGGTTTTTACATATTGAGGTTCGGACTCGACGTCTCCGATGGCGCGACGCAGTTTCGTGATCGCCCGGGCAATGACACCGTCAGTCAGGTACGGCGTGTTCCACACATTGATCAGGAGTTCGTCTTTGGTGACGACCCGGTCGCGATGTTCGATCAGGTACCGCAGCACGGAAAACGCCTTCGGTTCCAAATCGCACGCCACGCCTTCGCAGAGCAGCTCCTGAGTGGACACGCGCAGCTCGTACGGGCCAAAGCGAAATGCCTCGGCCTCGCGGTGATTTTCAGGCATAGGTTGCGATTCAGATTGGGGGAAAGCTGCGGCTGTTTGCTGAGGTAGCTGGTTAGTGTACGACGCTTCCAAGGCGTTGTGCCCCTTGGCAGAGGGGCTTCGCGCCCACCGCCGGTTTGCATCGAGCGGGTCCTGGTGATCGACCTGCCGAAGGTGCAAGCGCGCTCGATACCGCCCTCGATACCGCGCGCGTTTGACAAGCGATTTCGCGTCACGAAGCAGCACGTCGAGAGGGGCCACATCCCTTTGGCAGTGGGCCTGCCCGCCTTTCACCCGCGTCACCGCTTAAGCCTCGCGAGAGCATTCGCGATGTTGCCACCCGTGCCAAACGCTGCCACTGATGATGACGATTCAGTTGCGCGAAATCGTCCTGAATCAGCGCCAGCAGTCGCTTGCTACGGCCGGATTGCTGGTGGTCTTCAGTCCGCTGCTTGCCACTGCGAAGTTGCCGCATGCGTCGTTGACTTGGTCGTTTTGCGCGGTTGCCGTGGCGACATACGAGGAACCATCTGGAGCCACCGCAACGCTCAACAGGTAGTACGTCGAATTCGCATCGGGCAACGGCACTGGCGTTATGCCGTAGCCGAGGCTCGTGACCAGATCCGGACTGTAGACGTTGTTCGCCGAGAAAAAGCGTTCCTCGCGTGCGGCCAGATCCAATAGCGTCGTCTTCGCTGGCGTGCGATGGGCCTTGCGGATGTAGCTTTGATATGCCGGGAAGGCAATTGCGGCAAGAATTGCGACGATGATAACGACGATCATGACTTCGAAAAGGGTGAATCCACGCGAACGCACGGCGTCGCAAGGTGCAGCGCGGCGACCGCTTGGGGAGAATCGGCGATGCCGTTGAATTTGCGGGACGCGCATTTGAGTGGCACTCATCTCAGTTGTATCCAGGTGATCCGGCTGCCGCTGCCGCCGCCGGGTGGAAAAACGCGATAGGCCGTGCCCGACCCGCTCAGCGTTTGTGTGACAACCGTTGTGGCGCCGGCCGGACTGACGACGATCGTTCCTGTGCCCGAGGCATTGAACTGCACTCCACTTACGACAACGCCATTGCCAAGCGTTAGCGGATTGTTGTTGCCGTCGGAAAAGAAGGGCGTGGGCAACGCGGCGCCGGATGAGGCATCAAGCGCCATGGTCCAACCGGTGGGCGTCTCGGCCAGACAGTTGAGCGGGCTGTTACTGGCCGGAACGATGGTGTTGACAAGGAAGGCGCCATTGACCAGCAACGGCGGTGCGATCACCTGCTCGTTTGCGCCGGGCAGGTTGAGATAGAAACCGCGTTGCGAGCACCCCGATTGTGAGCCTTGCCAGCAGACGCTATTGGTGCTGAGGGTTCTATTCGCTCCGACCGTTGTCAGGACGGTCTGCTGCTGCAGTTGCGAGAACGTTACAGCGCCGGACGTCGCAAGCTTTGCGTACTGCTGGGCCGAAGTCGCGTCCCAGGCCGAGAAATTCGCGTCCCAGATCCCGTAGAGCGCTTGCGTGCCCTTGGCATACGAGGTCGGCGTGGTGAGCGTCTCTGGCGTCTTCAGTCCGGTCCCGAATTCAACGATGACGCGAGGCACGCCACTGGAGTTGGTCGAGGAGACAACCTGCACGGGCGTTGAAATGGGCTGGCCTTTAGGTGTCGTGAACAACAATATCGGCGCAGTGTTTGCCCAGTTCGCCGGAGTGGCCGAGGTGAGGTCGAATCGCCACACATTGCCCTGCAGGTCGCCGGCATAGACGTAGTCGGCAATGTGATCGCCATCGAGATCGACCGGCGTGATGCCGACGATGCCGTTGCTCGCGCCAGGCGATCCTGACCCCGTATCAAGGAAGTAAGTGCCAGTCACCGTCCCTGTGCTGCCGATGATCATCACGAACATGCCGGCGTGGCCGCTTGCGCTGTTCACGCCATTGCCAAACAACAGCGCCCACAAACCGTTGTGCAGCCGACGGATGGCCGGCGTGCCATAGGTCTGACCCAGGTTGTTGCCGCACTGGATGGTGACGTTGACGCACGCCAGCGTGGTGCTTGACCACTCGCCCTTCACAAGCGATGAGGCGTTGGTTTCACTGAATTGCGTGGGATCGGTCGCATCGAGCGCAAAGATGGCGTTGCCACCTGGGCCAAGGCCGCCGACCAGCCAGGTATGCCAGGCGTTCGCGTAATAAAGATCGCCGGCGTAGGGCGTCGCATCGACAAAGAAATTGTGGGCGTAGAGCGGCGACGAGAAATCAAGCGCGGGTGTCATCGGATCATGAATGGTCTTGAGCACCGCATTCGGCGCATAAGCGATGACCTCCTTGCCGTCGTTGCGAGTGGGGACAAAATTGCCAAAATTGCCCGCGCCTGATCCTGTGCCATCGTAGGCGCCCGCTTCAAAGCCGTGCAGGATGCCGTCGTTCGCGCCGACAAACACGACATTGAGGCGCTTTGCCGCTCCTTTGGCAAAACTCGAGTAGGTGTTCGGCCCGCTGTTTTCGGGCGGGGTCACCGCCTTTGAGCCCAGCAATTGGTCGGACCAGACATCCCCGTAGGGGGCAGCGGGCGGGCCCGACCACGTCGGGCTCGAGTCGACGATGTCGCCTAACACGCCCGTGCGATCGCGAAAGGGTCCAGACTGACTGATCTCCCCTTGCCGATCGCCCCGCAAGTAGGCGAGCCGGGTCTTGCCCAGACCGTCTGCAGCATTCAATGCGGTCTGTTGCGATTTCGCGAGGCTTGCCCATTCCAGGGGCGTGCCGAGCTGCGCCGTCGGATTCCAGGTGATGATCGTGCGGGCACTCGAGGCCTCTGCGTTATTTGTGCCGCTCGTCGCGGCGCAGTTTCCCCCGGTAAGCACGCAGTTGGCATCCCAATTGGCGATGGTCGCAATCGAGAGTTGCTGCGTCGACGCGTTATAGACCAGGTTTTCCGCCGTCAGCTGGCCCCACGCATTGTCGGAGTGCGCAAACGCCAAATAGACTTGTGATCCGGCCTGGACCTGGCCGCTTTGCTGCGTGTTGGTCCCAGCCGATGTCGTCGTGGTATCGGCCGGAGTGGCCTTGAAACAAGTAATCTCGTGGACGTTGTTATATCCACCTACGGACGCGGCGAAGCCGAAAATGAAGGACTTCGGCACAGTCGCGTTATCCGGGGAAAGCGACGCGATCGGCGCCTGGTTGAGGATCGGTCTGAACGTTCCGCCGTTATAGCTATAGGAAAAACTCAGAAGGCCGTTTTGGGTCAAGGTCAATTTGTAGCTGATCGGGGTTGCCGCAAGGCGCGTCGTCGCCGCCTCGTCAGCCAGGGGCTTGGTACTTGGCAGCACGACATAGCCGCCAGGAATTGCGGGATACGCTGCAACGTGGATGCCTGTATTCCTTGCCGAAGACGCGCTGTAATCCCAAAGCGTGCCCGAGGCGCAGGTCGACTCGACCGCTTGCAGCTGAGATTGACTCGACAGCGTCGCGGGGTAGTAAGCCGGGTAGTTGGCATTCAGCCACGCCCAGGACACCGTGCCTGCACCGCGCAGGCCGATTCGATTGCTCTGGGGGCCTGGGGTCAAGCCATTGACGCTGTTGGTGCTGGCCAGAAAATTGCCGTATTCGTCGATTCCGAGTCCGAGGTACCCGGCGGTGATGCCATCGGCGTCGTTCGTGCCCCCATGCGTACAGGTATAGCCGAGCGTGCCGCCCGTGCCCCCGATGTCCTTGATCGTGCGCGCGCCATCGGCCAGGATGAAACTCATGCCGTCAGCACCGGTACCGCCGCCGCTATCGCCGCCGTACGTAACCGAGGTGAACGTCACCTGGAGTCCGGCCTCGGCCGGGAAAGGGTTGGGCGAGAGGATCGCGCCATTCTGGTCATACGACGACGTACCGTTGGTCAGCCGCAAGGCGCCGTTGCCCGCGACATCGGGCAGCGTCGCCGTGGCCCCGCCAACCAGCGTGTTGTTCTGGTAGTACGGATTTCCGACACACGCCGGAATCGATCCGGGGGCATTGTTGCCGGCGGTCAGACAGGCTCCGCCGAAGACCGTCCAGGGAAGCGACGACGCGCTGCCGGTGAAATCGTCTTGCACAATGACACCCTGGGCATGAGCGAGTGTGGCAAAAAGAAGCTGCGCACACCCGATCGCGAACCATTTCACAATGCGATTCATCACAGACGTCCCAGCGAGGTCGTTCCCGTCGTCACGCCAAAGGTGGATTGGACAACGGCCATCGTCGTCGGCGCGCCGCCATAGCCAACACCCGTCACCTCGAACAGGGCTCGTCCGTCTGCAGCGTAGCCAACGCTGCGAATGTAGAGCTGCGGCGACAAGGCGTAATTGGTGTTGCCACTCGCATCCAGTCCCCCGCCGGTGGCAACCGTCAGGTTGGGTGGCGTGTAGGTCATGCCGGCGGTGAGCGGTGTGACCGGCAGCGGCAGCGGGTCCTTGCATATCTGCACGGGCGCAGCAGCGCCCTGCGAGGCGTTGGTCGTCAACAGCGTTGAACACGCCACAGGCGCTTGCGTGCTATGGCCCTGGGACAGCCACCACTCGCCAAAGGCAAGGGCGCTTTGCGCCGCCTGGAAGGCGCGCTGCTTGTCAGCGGCGTTGCCCGCCTTTTTCTCGAGAAGTCCGACGTTGCGAAGCATGGCAATGGCCATGAGGGCAACAAGTACGGTGAGCAACAATGACAGAACAAGGATGAATCCTCGTGGTGCGTGCTTAGGACCAGGTGAACTGGCGTACCTCTTCATGTGATCTCCTGGATCCGGTTTTCGATGGCAATGACCCGCGACAACGAGAACGTCGGCGGCTGGCCGGGGCTGCCGGCCTGGGGATTCACGAAAGTGAGCGTCACAAGAACCGACAGGACCTTGCTCCACGAATTGGCCGACGTCACGGCATCTGCTGTCATGTATTGCGTGACCGAGCCCGTCGAGCTCGTGTCAATGCCGTAGGCAATCTGGATGTTCTGCACGCCCTCTAGCGGCGTGCCGACACCCCCGACGAGCGGCTGGGCCGGGCCGTTCGAGACCTGGCAGGTGAGTTGGTTTTGCGCAACCGCAAACAGATCGACTGCGAGTCCATTTGTGGCTCCTGCAGCGCCCGAGGTCCCGAGGCAATCAATGGTTCGTGCAGGTGTCGCCGTGTCCGGTACGAACCGGATCGTGATCGTGTCAGGTGCCGTAGACGATGTGTGCGTGCCAAACACCACCTGCCCTGCCGCGCTGAAAGGTGGACTCGGCGGGAAGGCGGAAGACTGGGTCATGCTCGTTGGCGACGGAAAAAATCCCGCGGACTGAATCGAATTCGACAGGATCGTCATCGCAACGCGCTCGTCATCTTGCAACTGCGACCATCCCTGCTGCGCCGCGAGCGTCGTGCGCACTGTGGCAAAGACAACGTACACGGCCACGAGCAGGAACAATCCCAACACCAGGGCAACCAGCAGCTCGATCAGCGTGAAGCCGCGCTGCTGCCTGCGCATGGCGTTCACGGTTGCACCACCTGTGAATATGAACGGGTGATGGGCGCTGCGCTGGCCTGTGCGCTGTTGTTGTTGATCGCCACATTCTTTTCCTGCCAGGTCAGCGTGATGAGACAGTTCACGGGGCCCGATCCAGGCACTGCGCAGGCAATTGAAGCGCTCGGCTGAACGAAGGCTCCAGACTGAGTCGCGCCGGATTTGGTCAAGCCGGCGGCCCAGGTACTGACGTCATAGGCTGCCATCGCCAAGGGTGTACACGGCGTCACGCTGGTGCCTGAACCGGAGGCAAGACAGTTTGAGCTCGGTGAACTCAAAACGCCCGAGCTGCTGCTCGCCAAGGCGGGACAAGGCGTCGGCGCCGTCACCTGATTGATGAACACCTGCCCGGCAGCAGTCGTTGCCACGCAAACCGTGCTTGCCGTGGCGGCAACGCCCCAATAGGCATGATTGGCCGACATTGCGGCGGCAAGACTCGAGACTTCGATGGCAGCGAGCGCGTGGTACCTGGCAACCGTCGTGTTGTTGACGGAGACCGCCTGAACGCCGGCAAAGCCCAGCAATGCGGTCGAGATGATGAGAATCGATATCATCACTTCGATCAGCGAGAAGCCGCGTGAAGCGTGTGCTGACGACGTGCGCATCAGACGCACCCCGCCGTCCCGGGCGTCGCCAGGGCCAGAAAGCCGACGACCGAAAGAGAGATGCACCTCGAATAATTCGGCGTGTTCTGGTAGTCGTGAAATGCAAAGCTTTCGGCGTTTGCGACCGCCGAAAAACCTTCGCGATTGAAACTCACCGATGAGATGCTCGGGGTGGCCACGACCGTATCACTGACTGCGCCGCCAGCGAAGGGCTGCTGCTGGCGCAAAAGCACATCACCCTTGGTCGGGTCGTAGGCTCCGCTGCCACCGACATCAGAAAATACGATCCAGCCATTTTGCCAACTGGACGATGCTCCGCATGTCGGCGGATTTGCATTTGGATCCGCAATCGTGCAAACCACGACTGTCAGTCCTTGCCGCACGGATTCCGAGCGCGCGTACTGAAAGTCGCCCATCAGCGCGCCGATCTCGCTCGAGATCCGGTTCCTGGTCGTGACAGACCGGTAAGAAGGGACGGCAACGCTAGCCAAAACTGCGATGATCGTGATGGCGATCATCATTTCCACTAAACTGATTCCGGCGCACTTTCGCATAAGAAATTCTCCGGCAATGCCAACGATCGAGAAGTCGGGCTTGATCTTGGTTACGTGCAGGTTAGCCGACGGGTTTCCGTCGCATTTGACGGAACAATGACTATTCGATGACGTTCAGGCGCGAGTTATGACGCGCGCGGATTTGACCCGGTCAGGCCAATCTAAAGGGGCATCCGGGACAGCTGCGTCGCCTTGACGGGCGCGGATTGGGCGCCGCGCCTGCGAGGGGTCGGGGGCCACACTCTACGGGCGATCGCATGCAAACGAGAGCAGGATCAGCCGCAAGTACGCTTGCGATGAAACGCTTGTGCCTGGGCGGCGAAGTGCTGGTTCAGCGCTTGCCAGCCTGCCGTGGCAGCCGCTCGATATTGCCAATCAGTGCATGCGGTTGCGTCTGAGGGTCTCGCTCTCGAACAACTCGACTGGGGTTGGCGGACTGAAAAGATATCCCTGGTAGGCATCGCAGCCGCTCTCCTGCAGGAACTGGCGCTGACCCTCACTTTCCACTCCCTCCGCGATGACCGACAGCCCGAGCGTGTCGGCGAGCAGGATGATGATGCGGGAGATATCGCGGTGATGAGGATTCGTCAAAATTTCCTGAACAAACACGCGATCGATCTTCAGTTCGTTAAGCGGCATTCTTTGCAGATAGAAAAGCGACGAATAGCCGGTGCCGAAATCATCAAGCGAGAAGCCGATGCCCACCTCTTTGAGCATCGCCATTTTGGAGATCATGCCTTCTATGTCTCTTGCGACCAGGCTCTCGGTGACTTCAAGCTTGAGCTTGCGAGGATCCGCACCGGTCTCATTCACCACGGCAAGGACGGTGCTGACAAAATCAACCGCGTTGAATTGGCGCACACTCACATTCACCGACAACGAGAGTCGGCTAAACACCGGATGATTCGCCCAGTGCTTGAGTTGGGTACAGGCGGTGCGCAAGGCCCAGCCTCCAAGCTGCAGGATCAGCGCACTTGACTCTGCGACCGGAATGAATACGTCGGGCATGATCATGCCGCGTTCCGGATGCTGCCACCTCAAGAGTACCTCTGCGCCTAGCACGCGGCCTTCCACCGAGACCTGGGGCTGGTAGAACAGGCGCAACTGCTCCGCCTGAACCGCCTTGCGAAGCTCCCTCTCGAGGTCAAGGCGCTGGTCCACCGTGGTTTGCATATTCAGGTCGAAGAAGCGCAGTGTGCTGCCCCCCATCGACTTGGCTTCATACATGGCCAGGTCGGCCTGGCGAAGAACACTCGCCGCGCTTGGGTCGGAGCCATCGATCAGAGTGACACCGACACTGGCCGTAAGCACGTGGCTATTTCCGGCAAGGACGTAGGGCTGACCTAAGCTATCGAGGATGATTTCACCGATTTGCTCGGCTTCGACCGCCGCATCTCGAACGGACACCGGCAAGTGCTCAAGCAGCACGATAAATTCGTCGCCCCCGAGTCGGCCAACGCTATCTGCATCCCTGACATTCGCCCTGAGCCGTTCCGCAACCATTTTCAGCAAGGCATCCGCCGCGTCATGCCCCAACGTCTCGTTATAGATTTTGAAGCTATCAAGATTGACCAACAGCAAAGCCGCGTATCGCCTGCTTCGCGATATCCCGCGAATCGCCTTTTGAATCTGTTCAACCAGGAGCTGGCGGTTGGGCAGGCCCGTCAAACCGTCGAAAAATGCGAACTGATAGGCCTGCTGTTCGAGAAGCTTGCGCTCGGTGAGGTCCATGTTGGTTCCAGCCACCCGCAGCGGCTGCCCGTTCCCGGAACGCAGGATCAAGCCGCGCGACAGGATCGGCACGTAGTGACCATAGGCGTGCAGGAGCCGGAACTCGATCTCAAATGACGACGAGCCATCTTCCAGGGCGCGCTCGTACTCATCGATCGCGCGGGCCCTGTCCTCGGGATGCAAGTAGTCCCTCCAGCTATCCAGGCTTGCTGGAGTCGACGCGGGGTCGCGGCCAAGCATGGACCACCAGCGCGACGAAAAATACTGAACGCCCGTGACCAAGTCGACATCCCAGGACGCGTCGTTCGAGCCTTCGATCACGAGTCGAAGTCGCTCCTCCGATTCATAGAGGGCCCGCTCGACGGACTTGAGTCGCGTGATATCCGTGAAACTCACGACTGCTTCGACGACCTCGCCCTGGTCATCGAGAACCGGCTCGGCATTGCAGATCAGCCAGATCAGCTGCCCATCGCTTTGCCTGCGCAGGCCGACGATGAGGTCTTCGACGATTTCTCCACCGAAAAGCGCCCGCGTGGCCGGGTATTCATCGACTGGCATGGGCGAGCCGTCTTCTCGACAGAATGCCCAGCGCGGATCATCATTTTGTACGCCTAGCAATTGGTCGGGGGGCCACCCGAGCAATCCTGCAGCTCTTTCATTGGCGTAGCGGATGCGCGATGTCCGTTCGTGCACGACGATGCCCGCACGCAGGCGGTTGAGCACGGTCCCGAACTGAGCTTTTTCTTCTGTCATGGTGTTCGCTGCCTGGCAGAGCGGGTCGGTCTAGGTGCCCAACGAACTGGCCATTTGATCCGCCGAGCCTGCGGGCCGGGATAAGCCCGTTACCTTGTTCCTCGCCCCATTGTCTCAAAGGTCGCAGCCTCGTGTCGGCCAATTCGCCAGACGAGCAGGCGGCCCTTCTGCCCTATGCTGCGCGAGAACGACGCTGCAATCAGCAGCGATCGCCGCTGGCCAGGCGGCTCTGGCACGTCCGCATCGAATGCACCTGCCGATACTCGCGATTACCGCTTAGGGGTTTCCCTGGACTTCGCAAGACGGCCCTTGCGCATCAGGCGAGGCGCAATCCCGGGACTTCGGCTTCAGCTTCGTCATCGCGCACCTCGCGAGGCGATGGCAGCGACTGTCCATTTTGTACTGCGCGGATGATGGCATTCAACGTCTTGGGGTCAACCGGTTTCGTGATGTGCAGATCGAAGCCGGCTGCAATGGTTTTCTTGCGATCGAGTTCCTGCCCCCATCCGGTAATCGCAATGAGCGTCGCGCCAGCTCCATGCGGCAGCGCTCGGATATGGCGAGCTGCGTCGAGCCCGGACATGCGTGGCATGCCGACATCGAGCAAGACAAGTTCGGGCCTGGCGCGGCCGAAAATCTCAAGTGCCTGAAGACCATCAAAGGCAACGTGAACGTCATGTCCTGCGAGCCGAAGCAATTCGGCAAGCGTCTCGGCTGAATCACAGTTGTCATCAGCGATCAGCACCTGGGCCGCGCTGCCCAAGGCGGTCTGCCTTGGGCCACGCTCTTCACTGTCAGCGGACTCCAGATGGGGCAGGCTGCAGAGCACTTCGGGCAGGAAAGCTTCGAAGACGCAGCCGCGCCCGAGACCCTCACTTCGCGCCGTCAGTCGACCCCCGTGGAGTTCGACGATGCTGCGCGCGAGTGAGAGGCCAATGCCAAGCCCGCCCTGCGAGCTTGTCAAGCCCTCCGGCGCCTGCACGAACATCTCGAAAATACTTTCAATGTGTTCCGCAGCGAGGCCGATGCCGGTGTCCCTGACCTTGATCGACACATCGGCACCGCTGACGGTCACATCCAGGAAAATTGTCGACTGCTCCTCCGAATACTTGGCGGCGTTTGCCAGGAGATTGGTAACCACCTGGCTGATTCTGAGACTGTCGACGTTAACGCCAAGGTCTTTCTC
The DNA here is from genome assembly GCA_903970185.1 of Gammaproteobacteria bacterium. Taxonomy (GTDB): domain Bacteria; phylum Pseudomonadota; class Gammaproteobacteria; order Burkholderiales; family Burkholderiaceae_D; genus CAJCIC01. Next base: position 38,502 of record CAJCIC010000084.1, on the reverse strand, counting down.
CGGCATCGCAATGACGATTTCCTGGCGCTTCGCATCGCGCAACGGTTTCGAAGTTTCGATCGCCGCATCGATGACTGAGCGCAGCGAGGCCTCGCTACGGCGTATCTGGACGGTGCCGCGCGATACCCGAGAAACGTCAAGGAGGTCCTCGAGCAACAGCGCCATGCGCTGCACCTGGCGTTCCATGATTTGCAGACTCTTGCGGCGCCTTATGTCGTCAAGGCCGGCGGTCTCGAGGATCATCACGGCCTGCCGGATCGGCGCGAGCGGACTGCGTAACTCATGCGCCAGGGTGGCCAGGAACTCGTCCTTGCGCTTGTCGGCTGCGATCAAGCGCTCCTGCTCAAGCCTTCTTTGTGCCTCGAGCTCCACCTGCGCTGCCGCCAGCTTTTCATCGAGGATCTTCCGTTCCGTGATATCGACCGTCGCCCCGTAAGCTCTCGAAAGACTACCCTTGGCATCGCGTTCCAGGGTAATGCGGGAAAGTAGCCAGCGCGTCTTGCCGTCTGGAAGCAACACGGTCATCTCGCGCTCGTAACTCAAATCGCCCTGCGCGAGGCGCTCCTTGATCGAGCGGGCGCTGCCTTCACGATGTGCCTGGTCGAGACTTTCCAGCCACTCCTTAAGCGGTATCGGGCCATCGAACACCGGCCTTCCCAAAAGCCTGGAAAGCCCTGCTGAAATATAGGCCGTGCCGGCTGCATAATCGAGCTCGAACACGCCCATGCCGGTATTTTCCTGAGCCAGCAGCAGACGCCTTTCTGTATCTGCGGCGCGCGCGGTGGCGACGCGAAGTCTGCCACCCAGCAGGGCGGCGCCAAACGTCAGCGCAAGGTAGAAGCACAGCGCCGTGACGTTTTCTGGCCGGCTCAACACCGATCGCTCGGACTGCGACATGACGAGGAGCAAATTCACGGCGCCAATTGCAATGACAATCATCGCGGGGCGCCGGCCAAGGCGCAGTCCGACGAAAAGCACAACCGGAACCAGGAGAAATGGAACCCGTCCTCCGACCAGGGGCTCGATCAACCACTGGCAGGTGGCTGCAGCGAGGCCCGCACCCGTGGCGAGTAAATAGGGGTGCCAGCGTCGAGAACCGACCGAGATCATGTGACGCATCCGGTCTTCCTGTTAGAAAAAGAATCGATCGCTGCGTCGTTGGCAGCCTGCAAAGAGACCTGCCCTCTACATTGATTGCGCACTGAATGCTTTCGAGCCTACTACAAAAGTTCAAGACCGAACAGAGTGCGTGCTGCGCACGAACCTGGCCCATCAGTGGGGCCCGATTGGAGAGATCGACCGGGAATACTGTTTGCTGAGATTCTGGCGCCTGCAAATTCGTGAGGGCGAATACAAAAGCGTTCATCGCGGGGTATTTTTGCAGCGCCGAGGCGCCGCAGCGACAGATAGCGCACTCGAGTCCATACATGAAATCACTTGCCCTGACTTATGGCGCCACGCTCCTGACTCTGGCGATCCTCGACCTTTCGTACTTGAGTACGATCGGCATCAGGCTTTTCAAGCGGCAACTTGGCCCCGGCGTGTTGCGTGAACGCCCCGTCGCCTTGGCCGCGCTGCTGTTTTATGTCATGTACTGCGCTGGTCTAGTGCATTTCGCGGTGCTGCCCAACGCCGGCAAAGACTTGGGTCCGCTCGCCATTGAAGGGCTATGGGTCGGCCTATTCGCCTACGGCACTTATGATTTGACCAACATGGCCACCTTGGAGAAGTGGACATGGACACTGGTCATAGCCGATATGATCTGGGGCGGCGTGGTGACGGCTCTCGCGAGCGCTGCGGGTGGCTACGTGAGTTTGCAGATGGGCTAGATTCCTGCGCCAGGCTCGCCCCCCTGAAATCAGCCGAGATTCCAGGAGTTGCCGACGTCGCTGATCACGGCGCAAGGGTGCGCAGTTCGTCTAGCGTCTGCAGCAGGCCATGTGTTACCCGCTCGAGCTTGCGCTCCATCGGCTTGAGCGATCCGGCGATGGTGACGACGTAAATCGAGCCGTGCAGCGTGAAAATCCCCGAGACCGTGAGCGAATCCTCGACAGTCTCCTCGTTGTTCAAAAACCAGCCGCGTTGCGCCGACACCTTGAGCTCACGCTGAAGTTCCGCCTTGCGGGTGACTGTGCGCGGTGTCAGGGGCACGAGCCTGGTGTGGGAGAAGAACTCGGCGAGCGCATCAGGATCAAGCGTCGACAGCACGGCCTTGCCCGCGGATGAAGCATAGAGACTGCGCACGTGATCGCCAGGCTTTAGCGCCAGGCGCAAACGCTTCTCCGCGTGCAGGACCGCGAGGTAGACGATCGACAGGCCATTGGCCTTGGCCAGGAATACGGATTCATCGAGATGGTCGCGCAACTTCGTCAATGCCGGCGCGATACGGGCGAGCGCAGCATCGTGCTCAACGATGATCCTGCCAAGTTCCAGCAAGCGTGCGGTTGGATAAAAACCGGCCCGCGCCCGCAACTCGTACAAAAAGCCGCGCTCTTCCATGGCGCGCAGCACGCCGTGGCAGCTCGAAGGTGGAATGCCCAGGATGCGCGACAACTCGGTTAACGACAGGGGCCGCTTTTCCTCGGCAAACGCCTCGAAGAAATCCAGCACGCGAAAAACAATTTTTGACATCGATCATGCACCGGGTGAGTTGCGCAGCATCGCGGCCACGTTGACGGCGACGGCGCGCCTTGCGGCCGGCTTGACGCGCCCCGCCGTCCCGCATAGTATTTCATACAGGAGAATTGATTTTCATGGTAGTGAAAAATAATAATGCGCCAGGAAACGCCCTGCCGCTTGCGGGCATTACCGTGGTCGAGTTCGGCCACAGCGTGGCTGGCCCGTATGCAGGGCAGATCCTCAGTGATCTCGGCGCCGAAGTCGTGAAGATAGAAAAGCCCGGAGGCGACGATGCGAGGCGCTGGGGTCCGCCCTACCTCGATGGCGTCGGCGCCACATTTCAGGCGCTCAATCGCAACAAGCGCAGCGTCGTCGCCAGACTTCGCGAACCCCAGGTGGTGAGCAAACTTATGGACTACATCGACGCGCACGCCGATGTGGTACTGCAGAACCTTCGCCCCGGGCAGGCCGATGAACTCGGACTTGGCGCGAGCGAATTGCGAAAGCGCAAACCGACGCTGATCTACTGCAACATGGGTGCCTTCGGCGATAAGGGGCCGCTTAAGCGCCACCCCGGCTACGATCCGCTGATGCAAGCCTTTGGCGGCATCATGAGCGTGGTTGGCGAGCCGGGCCGCCCGGCCGTGCGCGTTGGGCCCTCGATCATCGATTCAGGCACCGCCATGTGGGCCGCACTTGGCATCGTGTCGGCCCTTTATCGCTTGCGCGAGACCGGTGTCGGCAGCGTTGTCGACGTTTCGCTCTTCGAGACAGCCGCTGCATGGATGACCGTGCCTGCGGCCCAGTACAGCGGTGGCGGCGAGTTGCCAAGAAAGGCGGGTTCTGGCCAGGTGGGCATCGTGCCGTACCGGGCCTACCAGACGCTCGACGGCGAACTGGTCGTAGCCGCGGGAAACGACGTCACGTTCCGACAATTCTGCGCGGCAATTGGCCATCCCGGATGGAGCGATCAAGCCGAGTTTGCGAGCAATCACGCCCGGGTCGTGAATGCCGAGACGCTTTATGGACTGATCGAGCCGGTGATGCTGACAAAGACCAGCAAGGACTGGTCGGCGCAGTTCGAGGCCTTCGGCGTGCCCTGCGCTCAGGTACAGAACATTGCCCAGATGCTCGAGCACGAACAGACCGTAGCGCTTGGCATTTACCAGGACGTACCCGGCTCGACATCGAAGCTCATGGGGCTGCCCATCTCCTTTGATGGCGAGCGGCCGCGGCCACGCTCGGCAGCACCCGCGCTTGGCGCCGATAACGCGATGATCTTTGCCGCTTGCGAGAAGCAGCGCAGCGGGCATATCTGATGACGCTTCCGAACTACGCGACCATTGCAGTCGAGCTTCATGGCGAGCATGTCCTGATCGCAAGGCTTAACCGGCCCGAGGTGCTCAACGCGATCAACACGCAGATGGGTCACGATCTGCTGGCGCTTTGGACCTGGCTTACGGTCGATGCCGGCCCGGTCCGCTGCGTGGTTCTGACCGGCGCAGGCGATCGCGGCTTTTGCGCTGGCGGCGATTTGAAAGAACGCAATGGCATGAGCAACGAAGCCTGGCGCTTGCAGCACGAATTATTCGAGCGCGGCGCAGTGGCCTTGTGGGACTGTCCGGTTCCTGTCATCGCCGCCGTCAATGGCGCGGCCTTCGGAGGCGGCCTTGAGACTGCCCTGTCGTGCGATTTCATCTATGCCGCAACCCATGCCCGCTTCGCGCTGACCGAAGTGCGCCTTGGCATCATGCCCGGTGCAGGCGGCACGCAAACCCTGCCGCGCGCCGTCGGTGTGCGGCGTGCCAAGGAACTGATCTATGCCGCCCGGCCTTTCTCGGCCGAAGAGGCAAAGCGTTGGGGCATGGTCAACGAGCTGTGCGCGCCCGCCGATCTGATGGCGCGCGCCCTGGCAACGGCGCAGGCGATTGCCGAGAACGCCCCCATGTCGATCCGCCAGGTAAAAAGGGCGGTGCGCTATGGCGCGGAGATGGACCTGGCAAGCGCCTACCGCTTCGAAATCGAAGCCTATGGCCGCCTTGTCACCAGCGAGGACCGCATCGAAGGGGTGAGGGCATTCAATGAAAAACGCAAAGCCAACTTCAAGGGGCACTGACACCTGATGGAGACGACGCCAAGCCGACGCGACACCATCGACGTGCGAGTCCGCGAAGTCGGGCCGCGCGATGGCCTGCAGATGATCGCGCAGTTTTTTCCGACAGCGGAAAAACTCGCCTGGATCCGCGCTGAAGCCGATGCGGGCGTACGCGAAATCGAGGTCGCATCGCTTGTCCCCGCCAAAGTTGCGCCGCAGTTCGTCGACGCCGCCGAAGTCATCGAGGGTGCACGAAAGATCGAGGGGCTTGAGGTCATGGCACTGGTTCCCAATCTGCGCGGCGCCGAGCGCGCGGTCGAGCTCGGCGTCGATCGCATCAACTTTGTCATGTCGGTGAGCCGCACCCACAACCTCAAGAACGTGCGGCGCGAACGCGAGGAGTCACTTGCCGACTTCAAGGCCATCGCCGAATTGCTGCGCACGATACCCAGCGCGCGCCGACCCGCGCTGGTTGGCGGGCTGTCAAGCGCCATGGGGTGCGCCTACGAGGGCGAGATCGCCGAGGCCGATGTCTGCTTGTATGCGCGAGAGCTGGCAGCGCTTGGCGCCAACGAAATTCTGATTGCTGACACCGTCGGTCACGCCAATCCCAAGCGCGTCAAGCGGCTGTTCCATGCGGTACAGGGCGAGATCGGTACCCTGCCGCTTGGCGCCCACTTTCACGATACGCGCGGGCTTGGACTTGCCAACGTCGTGGCGGCGCTGGATTGCGGCGTGCGTCTTTTCGATGCGTCACTGGCTGGCCTTGGCGGCTGCCAGTTCGTGCCGGCAGCAACCGGCAACATTGTCATGGACGACTTGTGCTTTCTGCTTGATTCGATGGGCCTTAAAACCGGCGTCGATCTGATGAAGCTGATTGCAGTGCGCGAAATCGTGGCCCGCAACCTGCGCGATACGCCCCTTTTTGGCGCCGTCGCCAGGGCCGGCCTGCCCACCCACTACGTGTCGCCGGCCGGCTCGTTTGAGCCAGCGCGCTAACCCACGAAGGCTCACATGAACGCGCCCATCGACCCTCCTCGCCTCGACGACGTCCACGTCACGCTGGGCGAAGACTACGTCGACATTCGCGACAGCGTGCGCCGCATCTGCAGCCAGTTTCCAGCACCTTACTGGCGCGATCTCGACGAGCGCGAGGCCTACCCCACCGAATTCGTCAATGCCATGACGGAAACCGGATTCCTCGCTGCCCTCATTCCCGAGGAATACGGCGGCGCGGGCCTGCCCCTGCGTGCCGCTGGCGTGATTCTTCAGGAATGCCACAACGCCGGCTGCTACGCTGCGGCCTGCCACGCCCAGATGTACACGATGGGCACGCTGCTGCGCCACGGCAGTGCCGAGCAAAAAGCCAGATATCTGCCCCAAATCGCAGCCGGTGAGCTGCGCCTGCAGGCGTTTGGCGTCACCGAGCCGACAACCGGCACGGACACCACCCAGATCAAGACGCGCGCCGTGCGCGATGGCGACGACTACGTGGTCAGCGGCCAGAAGGTCTGGACGTCGCGCGCCGAATACTCCGATCTGATGCTGCTCCTGGTGCGCACACAGCCGTCTGACGAGGTCGCACGCCGCAGCGACGGCTTGTCTGTGCTACTGGTCGACCTGCGCGAAGCACGCGGTCACGGCATGGAGATCAAAAAGCTCGCGGCGATGATCAACCACAACACGACCGAGATCTTCTTTGACGAAATGCGTGTGCCGGTCAAGAACCGCATCGGACCCGAAGGCAAGGGCTTTCGCTGCATCCTCGATGGCATGAACGCCGAACGCATCCTTGTCTCCCACGAATCGGTTGGCGATGCGCGCTGGTTCATTGCAACAGCGTCGAAGTACGCGAGCGAGCGCATCGTCTTTGGGCGGCCGATCGGCAAGAACCAGGGCGTCCAGTTTCCAATCGCCAGAGCCTATGCCGAAACCCAGGCTGCCGACATGATGCTGCGCAAGGCAGCGGCGCTCTTCGATGCGGGTCTGCCCTGTGGCGAAGACGCGAACGTGGCAAAGCTTTTGGCATCCGAGGCGGCATGGCATGCCGCCGAAGCCTGCATGCAGACCCACGGCGGCTTCGGTTACGCCCGCGAATACGATGTCGAGCGGCGCTGGCGCGAAGCGCGCGTGCAGCAGATTGCGCCGATCTCGACCAACCTCGTGCTCGCCTATATCGCCGAGCACGTGCTTGGCATGCCAAGGTCTTACTGAGGCAAATGCAACTCCGCGCCCGAGGCCTGACCGAAAGCATCGCAGCGTTTGCCTGTGCCGGCCGCGATCTGCCGCTTGACGACGACCTGCAGGAGCTGGTGAAGATGGCCTTCGCAGATACGGCCGGTGTTATCCTTGCCGGCAAGAACCAGCCCGTGGTCGATGTCATGCGACGCTTCGTCTTTCGCCACGGTGCCCGTCCGGCCGATGCCAGGATCCTGTTTGGCACTGAACGCGTCGCTTCGCGCGATGCCGCGCTGATCAACGCCACCGCGGGACATGCGCTTGACTATGATGACGTGGCGTTTTGCGGCCATCCGAGCGTCGTGCTCGTGCCCTGCCTGCTCGCAGAGGGCGAGCGCCTCGGCTCAAGCGGCTTCGATCTGATCAAGGCCTATGTGGTCGGCTACGAAGTCTGGGCCGAACTGTTTTTTCGCGAACCCGACTTGCTGCACGACAAGGGCTGGCATTCGACCGGGATGCTTGGCATCGTCAGTGCCACGGCCGCCCTCGCATCCTTGCGCCGCCTGTCGCAGTCGCAATGTATCTGCGCTCTGGGCATGGCGGCCAGCATGGGCGGCGGCGTGGTGGCCAATTTCGGCAGCGAGGCGAAACCCTTTCATGCGGGCTACGCCGCCGCCAACGCCATCGACGCTGTCGATCTTTCGGTGCTTGGCATCAAGCCGTCGCCAGATGCGCTTGAGCATCCCGCCGGCCTTCTCGCCGCGCTCTCGCCCAAGGGAGCTGTGGATCTCTCGCCCGCGTCATCAGGCTTCGGACGAGATCTGCGCTTGCGCGAACTGCGCCTGACATTCAAGAACTATCCGATGTGCTTTGCCACGCACCGTGCGATTGACGCGACCGTGGCGCTGGTGCGCAGATATCGCGTCGAGGCAGGCACCGTCAAGACCGTCCACGTGCACCTCGGCACGGCGCAGGCGGCAATGCTGCGCAACCACCGCCCCGATACCGGCGTTGAAGCCAAATTCAGTCTTGAATTCGCCATCGCCGCTGCCCTCGTCGCAGGTGGCATCGGTCTTTGCCAGGTGCGAGACGATTTCGTTCGGCGGGCCGACGTTCGCAACCAGTTCGATAAAGTGCGAATCCATCTGCGCGAGGGCTGCCGGGAGGACCAGCCCTCTTTGGCGCAAAGCGACCGCGTGCTTCTCGAACTCGATGATGGCCGCATGCTCGACAGCGGTGAAGTGCAATACGCAATCGGTGACGCCTTCAACCCGATGAGTTTTGATGACCTGCGGCGCAAGTTCGACGACTGCGTCGTTGCAGCGGGCGAGACTGATCGCGGTGGCCTTTTCGATGCACTTTGCCAGCTCGAACATTGCCCGGATGTGGGCGAGTTGGAGCTGGCGCACGCGCAAGCGCCGAATGCGGGCGAGCCCGCCATCCATGACACCCGTTAGCCAGCGCCAAGCCATGCGCGCCGCACGTACAATAAACACCATAGAGGAGACACGAGATGAGAATCAGAAGCACGCTGCAGTCGGCCCTGTTTGCCGCAGTCCTGATCTTTAGCACCAGTGCCAGCGCGCAGCTGCGCGTCGGCGTCGAGGCGTCTGCGACGGGTCCGGCAGCCTCACTGGGAATTCCCGAGAAGAATACGGTGGCGCTGCTGCCCAAGACCATCGGCGGGCTGAGCGTGACGTACATCTTCTATGACGAGGCTACCGACTCGACGACCGCGGCTTTGAACGAGCGCAAACTGCTCACCGAGGATCACGTCGACGTCCTGATTGGCGGCACCACGACGCCAAATGCCCTGGCGATGATCGATGTCGCGGCTGAAGCCGGTGTCCCGCTGATTGCGCTTTCGGCCGCCTCGGCGATTACCACGCCAGTCGAAGGCAACCGGAAGTGGATCTTCAAGACCCCTCAGGACAACATTGTGATGGCCACTGCCGTGGCCGACTATATGCAAAGCCACGGCATCAAGACGGTCGCCGTCATCGGCTTCGCCGATTCCTATGGCGAGAGCTGGTATGACGATTTTTCGGCGCAGGCCAAAACACACGGCCTGCAGGTCGTCGCCAAGGAGAGCTTTGCCCGGCTTGACTCAAGCGTCACCGGCCAGATCCTTCGCATCCTGTCGAAGAATCCCGATGCGGTCTTGATCGCTGGCGCCGGCACGCCCTCGGCGCTGCCGCAAAAGACGCTGCGCGAGATGAATTACAAGGGCATGACGTTTCAGACGCATGGTTCGGCCAACCGCGACTTCCTGCGGGTGTGCGGCAAGGACTGCGAAGGCGCTTTCCTGCCCGCCGGTCCCATTCTGGTTGCCGATCAGCTGCCCGAGAGCAATCCGATCAAGGCAGAGGCGCTGCGCTACAAGACCGCCTACGAGGCCGTGTATGGGGCGAATACGGTGAGCACGTTTGGTGGCCACGTGTGGGACGCTGGCCGCATGCTCGAAGCCGCGGTTCCCGTGGCGCTCAAGGCCGCTCAGCCCGGCACCGCTGCATTTCGCAGTGCGCTTCGCGATGCGCTTGAGAACATTCATGAACTGACCGGGTGCCAAGGCATCATCAATACCAGTCCGTCCAACCATGGCGGCATGGACAAGCGTGCCCGCGTCATCGTCGAGATCAAGAACGGCGACTGGACCTACGCAGCCGGGCAGTAGATGCGCCCCCTCGCCAAGGCACGCGTGAGCCCATGTCGATGACGACCGATCCCGGTGCGCGTACCCTTCTTGACAAGGTCTGGACCAGCCGGGTGATCCGCGCCCTGGGTGAAGGCGTCGACCTGCTCCATGTCGATCGCCACCTGATTCACGATCTCGAGGCCGGCCCGCGCCTGACCCGCCTTCAAGAGCGTGGCCTGAAAGTGGCGCGGCCTGATCTGACCTTCGCAACCCCTGATCATGCGCTGCCGACGTTTGCAGGGCGCAACCACGACCCGGCCGTCCTTGGCGCACCGCTACTTGCCGCCATGCGCAGGAAAACCAGCGCCGCAGGCATCCGCTTCTTCGAGCTCGGCTCAAGGGGTCAGGGCATCGTCCACGTCGTGGGTCCCGAGCTCGGTCTGTCGTTACCCGGGCTTCTGATCGTCTGCGGCGACAGCCATACCTGTACCCATGGCGGTCTGGGTGCGCTGGCGTTTGGCATCGGCTCAAGCGAAGTCGAGCATGTGCTCGCGACACAGACGATTAGGCAAAAGCGGCCGAAAACGCTGCGCCTTTCAATCGCCGGCAAGCTGGCACCGTATGTCACGGCAAAGGACCTGATTCTGTATGCGATTGGCCGCTTCGGTACTGCCCAAGGTCGCGGCTACGCCGTCGAATACGCGGGTGCCGCGGTGCGCAGTCTCAGTGTCGAGGCGCGACTGACGCTGTGTAACCTGTCGATCGAATTTGGCTCGAAGATCGGCATGATTGCGCCTGATGACGCGACCATCGACTATCTGGCTGCTCGACCCTTCGCGCCCGAGGGTGCCTTGCTCGAAGAGGCCATCGCCAGCTGGCGCAGCCTTGCAACCGACGCCGATGCGGCCTTTGACCATGAACTCTCGATTGACGCCAATGACGTTGCGCCGCAGGTCACCTGGGGCACCAGCCCGCAGGACGTGGTCCCGGTGAACAGCATCGTTCCGGATCCCGCAGATGAAAGCGATACCGAGAAAAAGCGCAGCATGCTGGCGGCCCTGGACTACATGGGATTGACCCCCGGCCAGCCGCTCGAGGGCATCGCGATCGACTGGGTCTTCATTGGCTCTTGCACCAACGGCCGGCTCTCCGATCTGCGCGATGCCGCTGCCATTGCCCGCGGACGACGCGTCTTCCCGGGGGTGACGGCGTGGGTGGTCCCGGGCTCGGAAGACGTCAGGCGTGCTGCCGAGCGCGAGGGACTCGATCAAGTCTTTCGCGACGCGGGTTTCGAGTGGCGCGAGCCAGGTTGTTCGCTGTGCCTTGCAGCCAATGGCGAAGTGATCGCACCGGGTAGGCGCTCGGTATCGACGACCAATCGGAACTTCGTCGGCCGCCAGGGACCCGCAGCACGCACCCATCTCGCAAGTCCCGCCATGGCCGCTGCGGCGGCGGTCACGGGTACCATCGCCGACGTCAGAAAGTTGCAGCGCTGATGGCAGCCTTCACGATCCTTACGGGCATTGCAGCACCCCTTTGCAAATCCAATGTCGATACCGAAGTCATCATCCCGATTGCACGCTTGATGGCATTTCCACGGGGCCAGCTCGGAGCGTTCGCATTCGAGCCATGGCGCTACGACAGCGCGCACCAGCCACGCGCAGACTTCGTTTTGAACCAGCCGAAGTACGCCGGTGCCCAGGTGCTGGTCGCCGGCGAGAATTTCGGCTGCGGCAGTTCGCGCGAGCACGCCGTGTGGGCGCTTTCGGACATGGGCTTTCGGTGCATCATTGCGCCGAGTTTTGGCGACATTTTCAGGGCCAATTGCTTTCAGAACGGGCTATTGGCCATCACCCTCGAGCCAGGCCTCGTGGCCGCGCTCATGGCCGAGATCGAGGCCGAAGCTGTGCCACGCATGACGGTCGACCTTGTGCAGAACCTGATCGAGACGCCTGCACTGCGCCTCATGCCGTTTGCCATTGACGCCGAGCGGCGTGTAGCGCTCCTCGAGGGCTTAGACGAGATCGGTGCGACGCAGCGATATAGCGCTGAAATTTCTGCCTTCGAACGCCGGGATCGTGCTGCGCGGGGCTGGGCCTACCAAAAATTGGACGATGCACATGTTTAATCTGCTGGTCTTGCCAGGTGACGGAATCGGCCCGGAAATCATGCCGGAAGTCAAAAAGATCGCCCACTGGTTCCAGCGCCACGGCGTCGATTTCACGCTTGACGAAGAACTCTACGGCATCGCCTCGTGGAAGGCCTACAAGACCCTCATGCGCGACGAGACCTGGGCCAAGATCCTCGCGGCGGATGCCATCCTGTTTGGTGCCACGGGCTCTCCCGAATACGCTGCGATTCCAAGGGAATATCAGCGCGAGGACTGGCTGTTGCGCATGCGCCGGGAGCTCGACCTCTTCACCAATTTGCGGCCCATCAGGACCACCCCGGGGATGGAGGACGCCTCGACGCTGCGGCCCGAGATCGTCGGCGGCACCGACATGATCCTGGTGCGCGAACTGTGCGGCGGACTCTACTTCGGCAGTCCACGCGGCATCTTCGAGAACGCCGATGGCAGCAGACGCGGCATCAACTCCCTGGTCTACACGACAAGCGAGATCGAGCGCATCGGGCGCGCCGCTTTTGCCCTGGCACGCAGCCGCAAGTCGCGCGTGTGCAACGTCGACAAGAGCAACGTGCTCGAGGTATTCATGCTGTGGCGCGACACCATCGTCGCGCTACACGCACGCGAGTATCCGGATATCGAACTGACGCACATGTATGTCGATAACTGCGCCATGCAACTGGTGCGCGCGCCGCGACAATTCGACGTGATCGTGACCGAGAATCTGTTTGGTGACATTCTTTCCGATTGCGCGGCGATGGTCGCGGGCTCGCTTGGCATGTTGCCCTCTGCATCGCTTGGCGCGGTCGATGCAAAGGGTCGGCGCAAGGCGCTCTACGAACCGATTCACGGCAGTGCACCGGACATTGCCGGCAAGTCGCTTGCCAATCCATGCGGTGCAATTCTGAGTTTCGCCCTGTGCCTGCGCTACAGCCTGGACCGGCCTGATGAAGCCAAGCATCTAGAAGACGCCGTCGATCGCGTCATCGCCCGCGGCGTTCGGACGCTGGACATCGCACAAGCGGGACGGGCGACGGTTTCGACGTCGCAAATGGGGGATGCCATTCTCGCCGAGCTTTAGGCCGCCTTGGCAAGACAGGAGCGGACTTGTTGCGCAAGCGGTCGCTGCACAAGCTCCCCGCACGCGGCTAGATCATGTCCTTGTACGTCGCCTTGTACGTAGTTTTGGCTGCAAATGAACTGGTCAGGCATGACGAGCCCATCGCTTTCACGCTGTGGCGCCGTCACCTGCAGGCGGCGACAAGGGCGGAGAATGCTCCGTGGCTTGACCGCGGCCCGTAGGCGCGCGGGTATCTGAAAAGCCGGAGCCCTCGGGTTTCCCGTGCCAACCATCAGGCGATCGGCGAGGGGCGCGAGGCAAAGCGCAGTAGCGAGGTTCAGCAGTCCAAGGATCGGATTCCCGTTTGCAAGGCACAGCCAAGGGCCGTGTCAGCCCATCATGGACTCGGATCGGGCCCAGACGTTGCGTTTCGACGGATACTTGACGACTTTGCGGCGACTAGACCACGCTTTCGATTGATCAAGAAGGCATGGACGTGGCGCGACCGACTCCTACCGAAGGCGACCGATGACAAACCCCGAAGCACCCAAGACCGCCGCTGCCGCCGAAGTTCGGGGACCCATCGCCGGACTCATCCTCGGTGCACTTGGCGTCGTCTATGGCGACATCGGCACGAGTCCCCTCTACACACTGAAGACTGCGCTGGACTGGGCAGGCGACGCATCTGCCAATGCCGCAGCGGGAATGTTTTCGCTGATCGTATGGACGCTGATCATCACCACGTCGATCAAATATGTCGCACTTGTCATGCGCGCCGATAACGATGGCGAAGGCGGAATTCTGGCGCTCACGGCCAAACTTGCCCTGAAGGGGCAGGAACGCCGCGTCCTGGTCGTGATCGGCATTCTGGGTGCGGCCCTCCTGTATGGCGACGGCGCGATCACGCCGGCGATTTCGGTGCTCAGCGCTCTCGAGGGCTTGAAACAGCCCTTTCCCGGCCTTGCGCGCTTTATCCTGCCGGCTGCCACAGTCATCCTCATCGCCCTGTTTGTGCTGCAGCAACGCGGCACTGCGACCATCGGCAAGATTTTTGGGCCGGTCATGATTGTCTGGTTCGCATGCATCGGCATCTTGGGCGTGCGCGGCATCATCACTCACCCTGCTGTCCTTTTCGCGCTCAATCCGATGGTCGGGGTGACCTATATTGCAACCCACGGTTTTGCAGGATTCACCCTGCTTGGCGCCGTGTTTCTCAGCGCGACGGGAGCCGAAGCGCTCTATGCCGACATGGGGCATTTCGGCCGAAAGCCGATAAGGATCGGCTGGTATGCCCTGGTTTTGCCGATGCTGCTGTTGAACTACGCAGGGCAGGCTGCGGTGGTTGCAACAGGACCCGTAAGCGAGGGTGCCAACCCGTTCTTCCTGCTCGCGCCCGACTGGCTTCAGCTGCCCCTCGTGGTCTTGGCCACGGCGGCCACCATCATCGCCAGCCAGGCCATCATCAGCGGCGTCTTTTCGATGACGCGTCAGGCCATCCAGCTCGGCCTTTGCCCGCGGCTGACCGTGACCCAGACATCTGCCACAGGTTATGGACAGATCTACGTCGGGGTGGTCAATTGGCTCCTGATGGTCTTTACTTTGGGGTTGACCATCGGCTTTGGCTCGTCGGACAAGCTGGCGGCTGCGTTTGGGATTGCCGTCTCGCTCACGATGTTGCTCACGACCATCCTGATGTACAAACTGATGCGCGAACAATGGCAGTGGAGTCTCATGAAAGCCCTCGCCGTGGCCGGGCCGCTGCTCCTCGTCGATTGCACTTTTTCGTCTGCCAACCTGGTCAAGGTGACAGAAGGCGGGTGGGTGCCGCTGGTGGCAGCCGCAATCGTCTTCACGATCATGGATGCATGGAGGAGCGGGCGCATCGCCTTGATCCGCGAATTGCAACGCAACACGACGCCGATGTCAGCGTTCATCAATTCGATGAAAGGCGAGGCCCGGGTTCAGGGGACTGCCGTCTATCTCACGCAACAATTGAACAATGTGCCGATCGCGCTGCTGCACAACGTCAAGCACTATCACGTCCTGCACTGGCGCAACATCCTGCTCACCGTGGACACGGAACACATTCCGCGCGTCCCGCCCGAATCACGCGTGCATTTCGTCGATCTCGGCCACGAGTTCTACAACATCCAGTTGCACTATGGCTTCATGGAGCATCGCGACATTCCGCTCGCGCTCGCCGAAGCCATGCCCGCGCACGCACCGTTTGACCTGATGAACACGACGTTCTTCGTTTCGCGGGCCTCGATCGAGCGCGCACCGCAGAAAAATCGGCTCAATGCGTTCTTCAGAGGTCTTTTCACGTGGTTGCATCGAAACGAATCCGATGCAACCGAGTTTTTCCACATTCCGCGTAACCGCATGGTCGAGCTTGGCACTCGCGTCGAAGTCTAGCTTCGAAAAAAGGTTGCCCGCGCCAGCTCAAATCCACCCCAACGGGGATACACCCGGCATGGGGCATTGCCCTATCCGCGGCAGAAATCAGACAACGCTGTGATTGCGGCACGGCGGTTGCGCTTACCTGCTCGGGTCACGCAAAGGGTCCTCACTTCCCCGGTCGGCCGCTGGTCGTTTGAGATAACTCGAGGCGGCTTGACCCTGCTCGAACAACCATGCACAAGGAATCCATGGAAAGCAAATGTCCGGCATGCCAGGTGTTAAGCGCAAGCTTGCAAAGCGAATCGGAAGGCGATCATCTGAGACAGCGCGGCGAGCCGCGCCGGGAACACAAGGAAATGCAAGGGTCGGAAATGCCCGAGACCCGGCTCTGGCAACACTTTGACTGCCCGCATTGCGGCACCTCCTGGTTTCGGGTGACCGATAACGACGCGTTCGCTGCCTGGGAAGGCGAGCCGGACCAGCCTTAGACGCAGCATCACTTTGCGTCATCTGGACCAACATAGCGGATCCCCATGCCCCGATGGGCTCACACGGTGTCGGTGAAATCGGCATCACCGAAACGGGTGCTGCGATTGCCAATGCAGTCTATAACGCCTGCGGCAGGCGCGTGCGCGACCTCCCCATCACCCTGGACAAGCTCATGGCCTAGCTGCCCTCGCTAGCGCAAGCGGGTCATTGCCAGCGACCCCGCCTGCGCCCGGGCGAGCGCAAGCGGGCGCAACCAGAAAACCCCGGTTGCGTCTAAAATCGGATTGACTGAATACCCCGATTCGACGGCGACCTACGCCGGTGCTTCTCATACGCCCTTATGATTGATGAGGAACGCGGCGCTGCCGTTTGCAACCTGACACGCCGGCGCTGGCTGGCCGGAAGCGGCGCGCTCCTTCTGTCGTCAGCGTTGGGGGGCAATCTTCGCGCCGCTTCCGAGGACGACGATGCCGAGGCTGAGGGCAGCCAGGCCCCCGAAAACTACAGCAATGCGGCGCGCCTTGCGCTTGTCATTGGCAACGGCAATTACCCGGCTGCGCCTCTGGCCAATCCGTCCCGAGACGCCACGGCGATGGCGCAGCAGTTGCGCCAGATGGGGTTTGAGACGGTGCTTCTGGTCGACGCCGACCGCGCCCAGATGTTGGGCGCGATCGCGGACTATTGCGCGCGACTGAGGCAGCACGAAGCCGTCGGGCTCTTTTACTACGCCGGGCACGGCGCGCAGCAAGCATGGCGCAACTATCTGATTCCGGTCGACGCGAATATCAGCGAGCCTGAGCAATTGGCAGCCGCGACACTCGACCTCGGGACCCTGCTCGACGGGCTGCGGCAAGCCAAGAATCCCATGAACATCCTGATTCTTGACGCCTGTCGCGATGATCCGTTTGGCAGCCGCTTGCGCTTGCAGGCAAAGGGACTTAGCCAGTTCGATGCACCGCCTGGCACGCTGCTCGCCTATGCCACGGCACCTGGCAGCACGGCGAGCGACGGTGACGGCAGCAACGGTTTGTACACCGGCAATCTGCTCATCGAGATGCGCGATCCGAAACTGAAGATCGAAGATGTCTTCAAGCGCGTGCGCCTCGCGGTCAGGCGCCGCTCCAAGGGCTCGCAAATTCCATGGGAGAGCACCTCGCTTGAAGGTGACTTCTATCTGTTACCGGCAGGCGCCCCGCCGAAACTGAGCGAAGAGCAGCGCAAGGTCAAATTCGAGCAGGACCTGACCGAATGGAACGTGACGCGGGTGTCGACCGATCCGGATGTCGTCGCAGGATTCTTGCGGCGCGATCCCAGCGGGCCCTACTCCGAATCGGCCCAGGCTGCCCTCAATCTGCTGCTCGCCAAGCAAGGCGAGAAACGGGTGCTACCGGTGTCGGACCCGGCAAATCCGTATTCCAAGGGCACTTCACTGCCCGATGTGCATTTCGAGGTCGGCGACATTTACGAATATCAGGTGCTCGATACCCTGACCAAGGTGAGAACGGCGCTTCAGTCCTTTAGCGTCACAGCCGTCTCTGACACCCGCGTCGAATATAACGGCGGCCAACGCGTCACGGACCTTCTGAACAACGACGGCAATTTCTCGATCGACATGATGAAGATCATCTCGCCCGAGCAACTCTTTCCTGCCGAATACTTTGTTGGCCAGCGCTGGGTGACGGCGTTTGCCATCCATGTTCCGGCAGGCCCGCATTTCGATGAACACGATGACCGCGTCGAACTCAATGTGAGGATTGTCGGACGAGAAAAAATCACCGTGCCAGCCGGCGAATTCTATGCGTTCAAGATCGTCGGCACCGGCTTTATCGCCGTCAACGGGCAAAGGTACAAGACCGTGAGCTGGGTTGCGCCCGATCAGTGTCGGCGTCCCATCGTCACCATGACCAATGTGCGGGGACCGAAAAAAGGACTCAAGGTCAAGGAACGGGTCGAATTGACCCGCTTCTCCGAAAAGACGCCGATCCCCGCAAGAGTCGAGGACCGCGATCGCCCGATCATCGCAGCGAGGCGCCCTGGCGCGATCGCGCGCGACGGGCTGTCCTGAAGTCCAGGCGACAAGTGCAAGGGCCCTTGTCATGGCGCGAAAAAGGCCATGGCAAGGTGCAACATCGAACGCGAAGAATGCCGCCACGCCGCGGGCGGCATTAAGGCTTCAGGGCTTGTCTTAGCCCGATCCGATGAAAACCCGGTTGCGGCCCGTGCGCTTGGCGCGATAGAGGGCATCGTCTGCGCGCTTCAGGCCTTCGGCGAAAGTATCGTTGGCTGCGATCGGCGTCATGCCGATACTTGAAGTGAAGCTCACGACCTCGCCTTCTGATTCGATGCGAATCGAGGCCAGTTGCGTGCGCAGGCGGTCAAGCACCGCAAACGCATGGGCCGTGTTGGTATCAAACAGCAGCCCGGCAAATTCGTCTCCGCCAAGGCGCCCGAACACATCCCACTCGCGAAGCGAATGGCGCATCGTATCGGCAATCAGCACCAGCACGCGGTCGCCGACCTCGTGACCATAGCGATCGTTGACAAGCTTGAAGGCATCGACATCGAGCATGAACACCGCAGCCGGCCTGCCAAGCTCACGCATGCGGTCAAGCGAAACCAGCGCCGTGTCCATGAAATGGCGCCGGTTGCTGACATTGGTGAGAGAATCAATGGTCGCGAGCTGGCGCAATTCGCCGTTGGTTGCGCGCAGCTTTTCCTCGACCTCGCGGATGTGGGTGACATCGGCAAGCGACACCAGATACGACGGTTCGCCTTCGAACATCAGTTCACGCGAAGACGCGGTCATGTGCACGGTGCGTCCGTTATGGTCGCTGATCTGCAGGTCGGCCGCATTGGCATTGGCGGCATTGCGAATATCGGTGATCTGGCCTTTGGCAATGGTCTGGCCAAAGTAGCGATGGGTGCTTGGCGTGCGGTAGCGAACCTTGCTTTCTCCATCAACCACGAACAGCGGCGTTGGCAGCGCCTCGAGCAGCGCCCGCTTTTCGTTGGCCGCGCGCGTGTCGGCGATGATCGTGGCGGCAGCAAAAGGGTCGCCTGCGACCTTTCGCGGCGATGCCCAGACGATGTCGAAACTGCGCTGGCGGTTGGCGCGACCAACGAAAGTCGACAGGTCGCCGTGATGGTTGATTCCCATCGTGCAGGTGTTGCCGTTTAGCGACCTTTCGGTCTGGCCATACATATACTGGCGCACGGCGCTGGTGGCCGTGCTCTTTGCCGCTGTCACGGCCTTGCACCACATGCGAAAGCTCAGAATTGTCGAGACCATCGCATCGTAGACGGGCCGTGGCGCTTGCCAGCGCTCTTGCCAGCTGGCGATGAACGCGGCGTTTTCGGGAGACGTGTTGGACATGAAATAGCTGGTGCACGCCATCTGGCCGATGACGTCATCAGGCTCGATCAACTGCAATTCCGCTTCGGTCACCGAAAACGCCATGACCGGCAGATCTTCAACCGGAAAACCGCGCGCCTTGAAGGCCCGGTAAAAGCTCAGGTTGGTATCGCCATTGAGCGTCGAGATCACCGCGCCGCGTCCCCCCTCGTAGAACGCCTGGATCTCCTCCATCTGATCATGCCACTGGGCGTGACCAAACGGCACATAGCATTCCGGAAAGCCCTCGGTTTTCAGGCCCTTGGCATCCAGGAAGAGCTTCAGCACGCGGTTGGTGGTCCGGGGATAGACGTAATCGGTGCCGAGAAAAAAGAAGCGGGTGAAGCCGCCACCTTCCGAGGAGAGCAGGTATTCAAGCGCAGGAATCGCCTGCTGGTTCGGCGTCGCGCCGAAGTAGAAGATATTGCGCGATAGCTCCTCGCCTTCGTACTGCACCGGATAGAACAGCAGCCGGTCGAATTCCTCGACAACCGGGAGCACCGATTTGCGTGAACTCGAGGTCCAGCAACCAAAGATGGCTTGCGCGTCGTGCTCCTCGATCAGTTTCACCGCGAGGTCGCGATACGCCATCCAATTGGACGCGGGGTCAAGCGAAATGGCCTCGATCTGTCGCCCAAGGAGCCCGCCCGCCGCGTTGACGCGCTCGATTTCCATCAGCAGCACGTCGCGCATCGAGGTCTCGCCAATGGCCATGGTGCCGTGCACCGAATGCAAAAGTCCGACCGGAATCGACGTGCCGCGCTTGCCTTCGCTCATCTCGTCATGCCTTGCATCGACTTGCTGCTGTGTACACGAACTATCTTGCCGTCGAGCATGCGCAATGTAAAGCACCGCAACTTGGGAAAAAAATCGTTTGCCGAATTGCGCAACAAACTGTCGCGAAGAAGGCGAAGACCCCCTTGCACATATGCCAATGCCTTGCCTGTCCGCCCCGAAAAGATGCGATGGCGAGGGCAGACTTGCCGCAGCGAAAAAAATCATTCGGCGTCGCTGTAACCTTTTGGCGCCAGGTGGATACCTTCAAGGTGACCCCCGTTGACACCGTCTTCGGGTCACCTTCAGACAAGGACACGCCATGGCCACCCTGCCCGCCGCAATCAACGGATTCAATCCCCGCCTGGCGTCGCTACGCCATACCGGAATCTTCATCATGATTTTTCTGGGCTGTGCCGTCCTTGGCATGCATTATGGCCTGCCGGGAGCTGCGCCTGAAGCGAAATCGACAAGCGCGCAACTGAAAGTCTACCTGTCGCTTCTGGCCATGGAGTACGGCCTCTATCGATTCGTCCTGGGCGGTCTTCGGGCAGGCGGCCACAGCGCCGCCGAAATCATCGGCACGCGCCTGACCGATCGCCGCGGGCTGCTGCGTGATATCGGCACCGGCCTGCTCTTGACCGTCCTCTCGCTTGCAATCCAGGCCGCCCTGGACTGGATCTTCCCGGCGACGGCGCCCCGGGTCTTCGCAACGCCGGATTCGCTGCTTGAGATCGGTGTCTGGATCGTACTTTCGGGCTTTGCCGGCGTGTGCGAGGAATTTGCATTTCGCGGCTACCTGCAAAACCAGCTCAAGTCGGTGACAGGCAGCCTGTGGCTTAGCATCGTGATCCAGGCTCTGGTCTTTGCCGTCGGCCATGCCTACCAGGGCTTCGAGGCGGTTGCACGGATTGTCGTCTTCGGCTTGATGTTCGGCATTGCCGCAACGCGCTGCCGTAACCTGAGGCCCCTGATGCTCGCGCACGCCCTGACCGATGTGGTTGCCGGCATGATGGCCTCCTGAGACGAACCTGGGGCAGGTGCGAGACCGACGTGGATACCGACCTTGAAGCGCTTTACCGCCAATACAGTGCTGACGTGTATCGCTTCGCGGTCTATCTCTGTGGCGATCGCACCCTGGCCGAGGATATCGCAGCCGAGACATTCGTTCGCGCCTGGACCAGCGCCAGCGTCCTCGAACTGTCAACGGTCAAGGGCTACCTTTTTGCGATCGCGCGCAATCTCTACCTGAAAAGCCTGCAGCAACGCCAGCGCCATGTGCCCTACGACCCCGACGCAATCGGCCACGACATCGCTGCCGAGATCGATATCGAAGGCCACTCGCTTCAGAAGGAATCACTGCAACGGGTCCTTCGCGGCCTGCAGCAGCTCTCGGAGACCGACCGCTCGGCATTGTTGCTGCGTTCGCTTGAAGACATGCCCTACGAGGAAATCTCCCGGGTGCTGGGCCTGCCCGTCACATCGATCAAGGTCAAAGTCCATCGAGCTCGTCAAAAGCTCGCCCAACTGAGGTAGTCACCATGAGTGCAATCCCAAAAAGCGTGATATCGGATCTCCTGCCCCTGCTTGCCACCGGGGACGTCAGTGCAGAGACCCGCGCGTTTCTCGAGGCGGAACTGGAAAAGGATGCGAGTCTGAGGGCTGAATACGCGGCCTTGACCGCGACCGACACGTTTGCGACGGCAAACCTGAAGCCTCCCGAGGACGTCGCCATGCGCTCGTTTCGGCGCACGCGCTGGCAACTGGCGCTGCAGCGCCAGCTCTACGCCTTCGCGATGATCTTTACCTTCGTCGGACTTGCCCTCAGAATCCGATCCGATGACGTGCATGGCATCGATGTGCATCTCATGCTGGTGGAAATGCCCAGCGTCTTCGGGACCAGTCTTGCCCTTGGCGTGGCCCTTTGGATCGCCTACTTCTGGTACCGGAAAAAACCGTGACAAGCGGCCCCGCGAGCGCGTCGCCAAGACCCCAAAGGACACCGTCGTGACCCTCACCATCAAGGCGCTGGACCATCTTGTGCTCAACGTTGACGATGTCGAAGCCTCGGCACGCTGGTACCAGCAAGTGCTCGGCATGCGACGTGAGGACTTCATTCCCGGTCCTGGCAAGGCGTTGCGCGTGTCCCTGCGTTTTGGCGACCAGAAGATCAATCTGCGGCCGGTGACTTCGAGCCAGGAGGACTGGTTCACCGCGATGCACGCCACCGTTGGCAGCGACGACCTGTGCTTTTTGTGCGAGGCCTCGCCAGTCGAGGTGCTTGCCCATCTGCACGGCTTGGGTATTGCAATCGAACTTGGCCCCGTCAAGAAGCGCGGAGCAATCGGACTCTTGAATTCGGTGTACTGCCGTGATCCGAGCGGCAATCTCATCGAGATTGCCTCGTACGGGGACGCCACTTGATCGCCAAGCGGGATGAGGACAAGCGTCGCAGCCGCGCAAAAAAAAGACGTGACTCTATGCGAGCCACGCCGGGGACTTGGCGCCTCTTGCCTGAATGTCCCGTCAGGACGCAAATCCTGACGGGAGCGTCAAGCTTTAGGCGGCAAGATCGAAGCGGTCCAGATTCATGACCTTGACCCATGCCGCAACGAAGTCATGAACGAACTTTTCCTGCGCATCCGAACTTGCATAGACTTCAGAGAGGGCACGCAATTGCGCATTCGAGCCAAATACCAGATCAACCCTTGTACCGGTCCACTTGACCTGGCCGGTTTTGCGGTCTTTTCCCTCGAAGACGTCGCGCTCAGCTGAAACCGCCTTCCACTCCGTGCTCATGTCAAGCAGGTTGCGAAAGAAGTCATTGGAGAGCGTCTCCGGCTTGTCGGTGAAAATGCCGTGCGATCCCTGGCCGGCATCGACCTTGAGCACGCGCAGGCCGCCGATGAGGACCGTCATCTCCGGAGCCGTGAGGGTCAGCAGTTGCGCCTTGTCGACGAGCAGCACCTCGGCCGACACGCTGTACTTGCCCTTCAGATAATTGCGAAATCCATCGGCGACGGGCTCAAGTGCGCCCACGGATTGCACATCGGTCTGTTCCTGCGAGGCGTCCATGCGACCTGGCGAGAATGGCACGGTCACGCTGTGTCCTGCATTCTTGGCCGCTTTCTCAACCCCAGCCGAGCCGGCCAGCACGATCAGATCGGCAAGCGAAATCGCCTTGCCGCCGGATTGGGCAGCGTTGAATTCGGCCTGAATTGCCTCCAGCACCTTGAGGACCTTGGCCAGTTTTTGCGGCTGGTTCACAGGCCAGTCTTTTTGCGGTGCGAGGCGGATCCGCGCGCCATTGGCGCCGCCGCGCTTGTCTGAGCCGCGAAAGGTCGAAGCCGATGCCCAGGCGGTCGATACCAGTTCGGTGACCGACAGTCCCGAGGCCAGCACTTTCGCCTTGAGCGCTGCCACGTCCTCTGCGGTCACAAGCGGGTGATCAACCTCGGGAATCGGATCCTGCCAGAGCAGTTCCTCCGCTGGCACTTCCGGCCCGAGGTAGCGCGCACGCGGACCCATGTCGCGGTGCGTAAGCTTGTACCAGGCGCGCGCAAAGGCGTCGGCAAACTGGTCGGGGTTCGCGAGAAAGCGTCGCGAAATTTTTTCGTAGGCGGGATCCATGCGCATCGCCAGATCGGTCGTGAGCATCGTCGGGAGCAGCTTTTTCGACGGATCGTAGGCGTGGGGAATGGTGGCGTCGGCACCCTTTGCGACCCACTGGTTGGCGCCTGCCGGGCTCTTGGTCAATTCCCATTCGTGGCCAAAGAGGTGCTCGAAATAGCCGTGGCCCCACTTCGTCGGCGTCTCAGTCCAGGTGACCTCAAGGCCACTCGTGATGGTGTCAGCACCCTTGCCGCTACCAAAGCTGTTGTTCCAGCCAAAGCCCTGGTGCTCAAGGTCGGCGGCTTCGGGCTCCGGCCCGACATTGTCGGCAGGTCCTGCGCCGTGGGTCTTGCCAAAGGTGTGGCCACCGGCAATCAGGGCAACGGTCTCTTCGTCGTCCATCGCCATGCGGGCAAAGGTCTCGCGGATATCGTGCGCTGCTGCGATCGGGTCAGGCTTGCCATCAGGGCCTTCCGGGTTGACGTAGATGAGGCCCATCTGCACGGCGCCAAGGGGGTTTTCCAGGTAACGTCCGGAATCGGTCCGGCTGGTCTCGCTGCCGTGAAGTTCGGCATCAGCGACGATCACGCCTTCATCCTTGCCGGCTGCGCCCTTGCCGTAACGAATATCTCCGCCAAGCCAAGTCTTCTCCATGCCCCAGTACACGTCGTGATCGGGCTCCCAGGTGTCCGCGCGACCACCGGCAAAACCAAACGTCTTAAAGCCCATCGTCTCAAGCGCGACATTGCCCGTGAGAACCATCAGGTCGGCCCAGGAAATCTTCTGGCCATATTTCTGCTTGATCGGCCACAACAGGCGACGCGCCTTGTCGAGGCTGACGTTGTCGGGCCAGCTGTTGAGCGGCGCGAAACGCTGCTGGCCGCGACCGGCACCGCCACGGCCATCGCCAATGCGATAGGTGCCAGCGCTGTGCCAGGCCATGCGGATGAAAAGCGGTCCATAGTGACCAAAATCGGCGGGCCACCACTCCTGCGAATCGGTCATCAGCGCGGCGAGATCCTTCTTTAGCGCGGCCAGATCGAGGCTCTTGAAGGCCTTGGCATAATCGAAGCCCGGATCAAGCGGGTCAGACTTGTCGGAGTGCTGACTCAAGAGATCGAGCCTGAGTTGCTTCGGCCACCAGTCCAGGTTCGTCGTGCCGCCACCGGCGGCATGGTTAAACGGACATTTTGCTGCGTTTGACATGCGGTTCTCCTTCAGAAAGATATGCCCCGCGACCTGCTCGCGAAGGCGTCATGCATTGGCCCTAAGCCTGCCTTGGGAAGCTTCATTGACACTGCGATGAAGATGACAGGGGTCAATCATCCAAAGCGCGGCGCCGCTCGCACTTCAGACGCTTGGCGCGATGGCAGGTCTGGTGCAAACCAGATACTACGCCTGAGCGTTATGAACAAAATGCATTGTTCCAATGTTACTGATAGATATTGACTATTGTGTTCCGGCTCCTGGGGCCGCAAGCGGGGCTGGCGCGCGAAAGCATTGTGCGACCATCTGCCCTGGCGTCTTGCGCAAGGCGCCCTTGATGACGAATTGGCGCTGCTCAGCGGCCCGAACTGATGGTCACGATTTCTCATGCCGACCTGGTCTTTGCCATCGCGCTTGCCTCGATCGCAGGGATGCTCTTCAAGCCGCTCGGCTCGCCGTCCTGGCTTTGGCCAGCGCTGGGCGCGCTGGCGCTGGTGGTTTGCGGCTTGCTTCCTGCCGGACATGCGCTTGAGGCCTTAGCCGCCGGTCAGGACGTCTACTGCTTTCTTGTCGGCATGATGGTACTTGCCGAGCTCGGCCGGGCAGAAGGCTTCTTTGACTGGCTCGCAAGCCATGCGACGCGCCTTGCCCATGGCTCTGCAACGCGTCTTTTTTTCCTGATCTATGCACTTGGATCGCTCGTCACCGTGTTCTTGTCCAACGACGCAACGGCGGTGGTTTTAACCCCTGCCGTTGCCGCGGTGATTCGCGCAGCCAAGATCAAGGAGCCGCTGCCCTATCTTTATATCTGCGCCTTCATCGCCAATGCGGCGAGTTTCGTGCTGCCGATCTCCAATCCCGCCAACCTCGTCATCTACGGCGCACACATGCCCGCGCTGGTGCAATGGTTGTCGCTTTACTTCCTGGCATCGATGGCCTCGATCGCGGCCACTTTCATCGTGCTCTTCGTCTCCCAGCGCCACGCGCTGAAGCAGGCCGTCGCGAGCGAAATCGAATTCGCCCGCCTCACCCCTGCCGGCTTTCGCGTTGGCCTTGGCATCGGCGCGACGGCAATCGTCCTGCTCGCGGCCTCCGCGAGCGGCCATGCGCTTGGCGCATCGACACTGCTCCTGGCAGGCATCGTCTACCTGTGGGTCGCTGTGCGCGGACAGACGTCCCCGCTCACCTTCATGAGGCGGATCAGCTGGAGCATCCTGATCCTGGTTGCGGGCCTGTTTGTGCTCGTGAGGTCGATCGAAGACGCCGGCGGGGCCGAGAGGATTGTCAACGCCATGGGCACGCATCTTAGCGATGATCCGACTGGCGTCGTATGGCTCATGGGAGGCGCACTCGCCTACGCCTGCAACCTGCTCAACAACCTGCCTTTGGGCCTCATTGCCGGTCGCATTGCGGGCAGCAGCCATTTGTCGCCGTCGGCAATTGCCGCAGTCGTCGCTGGCATCGACATCGGGCCAAATCTTTCGGTGACGGGCTCGCTGGCAACGATCCTCTGGCTGCAGGCACTCAAGCGCGAAGGCCTTGAGATCAGCGCCTTTGCCTTTCTCAAGCTCGGCGCGCTCATCATGCCCGCCGCACTTGTGCCCGCGCTTGGCGCAATTCTCGTCTCAGCAAGGTAGCTGCGGGCGCTTCGCGCCCGCCCCCGTGCCTTGGCCGATAGAGATCCCCGTGCCAACGCTCGCGGGCCGCGACGAGCGTGGCCCCACCTAAACGTTTGCCGCAGCAGTAGGCGCCCAGTTGCCGTGAAATCCCGCCGGGATGCGGTGCGGCACGCGCACCGATGCAAGCGGTGCCTGCGAAAATCGGCGCGCGTCGAGGATGACGAGATCGGTGCTGTCGTTGGCCATGTCCACCACCAGGCCGATCACGAAGCCCTCGTCTTCCGCACTGTCAGGCGCCGCCGGAACGAAGACGAATTCACCGGGGAACCGCTTTGCTCCGAAGTCATGCACCTCGCGCGTGCCCAGTTCGAGGTCATGCTTGTAAATCACGTGGCTGCCAAGGAATCGGTCGGTATCGGCCGCAGGCAATGCAAGGCTGTAGACGTAACGGTAGCGCTGGGCAAAGCGACGCTCGTCGGGCCGTGGAAATTCCTGCGGACTCGCATCCAGGGTCGTGATCGAGACCGTTCTTGTCACCGGATCGACGGTCCAGCGCTCGAGGCCGCGCGAGATCGCGTCTGGCCCCTTCAGGCTGCCTGCAAACATTGTCTTGTAGGCACACACGTCGATGACCACCTGACCGTCGTCAAGGTCATAGGAGTTGGCCACATGGAATGCGAACGAGGGCTCGATGTCGCACCAGATGATGTCGTCTTGCGAGCCATGGCGCGGCAGGAGGCCGATGCGCGCCTTGTGCCCGGCATTCCACTGATACGGAAAATCGTGGCCGGCAACCAGGGACTTCATCGAAAACG
This sequence comes from Gammaproteobacteria bacterium, assembly GCA_903970185.1. GTDB lineage: Bacteria > Pseudomonadota > Gammaproteobacteria > Burkholderiales > Burkholderiaceae_D > CAJCIC01. Next base: position 11,484 of record CAJCIC010000084.1, on the reverse strand, counting down.
TCACCGGAAGATCAAGAATGACGACATAGCGCCCGGTCAGCGCGCAGTCGTGAATCATCGGGCCATGCTCAACCGCGATGGTCTGTTCGCGCACGACCTTGCCCTCATCGTCAACGACGACGTGGCGGATTTCGCCCGCATTGGGCGCCTCATAGCAGATCGCGTGAGTCTCCCCCGTCAACGGGTCACGGTGAGGATGAGCCGTGTACGAACCCTTAAGCGTCATATCGAAGGGATTGAACGCCTGCTCATCGAGTGTCTCTGACAACTCGACGGGATAGGCACCCGCTTCAACAAGGGCGAAGGTGCGCTTGCCAATGGCCACGACATTGGTATTGACCGTGTCAAAGCCGAGATGGCGCAACCCCGGCGCAGGCGCGACGTCAAGCGCATCGGCAACCGCGTTCGAGCGGATCCAGCGATTGCGATACCAAAGCGCCTTGCCGTCCTTGATGCGCAGGCCATGCACCATGCCGTCGCCGGTGAACCAGTGATAGGCTGCAGCGTTGGGCGCAACCGGGTTCGGGCCGATTCTCAGGTAGCGGCCATCAAGCGCTGGCGGAAGGACGCCGGTGACGGCCAGATCCGTCAACGTCACCTCGGCTTTCAGGGGCTCGTGGATGCCGGAAAGAAACGGATGCGGCACATCTGGCGTGGGCATGCGATTGCGGTTGAACGTGGCCACTGCGCGTGCGCCTTTCAAGACCGTCGAGCGAATCAGAGCTTCGGCTTTGGATTGCATGTATCCTCCCAATGTTTACAGCGTTAGGATAGCACAAAATTAACACTGTCAAGATAAAATCGCGCGCCTACCACCACGGCGACCTGCGCCAGGCCTTGATCGATGCCGGCATGGCCATCCTCGAGGTGCGCGCGGCCGACCAGCTGTCGCTGCGCGAAGTCGCCCGTGCCGTCGGTGTCAGTGCGACGGCGGTCTACCACCACTTTCCGGACAAGGATGCGCTCAAGGGTGCGCTTGCCCAGGCCGGGCTTGACCGACTCGCGCTCGACCAGCACCGTGCCGCCGATGCCGCCGGCGGCGGTGCAGCAGGCTTTGCCGCAACCGGGCGCGCCTACGTCCGTTTCGCCCTGTCAAACCCCGCGCTTTTTCGCCTGATCTTTGCCTCGACAGCGTCGCTTTCCGGACCCGGACCGCATCTGCGCAGTGTGCCCGAGGCGCTGTCGTTCCTGCGCGCCAACGCCGCGAGTGCCGCGCCGCCAGGGGCAAGCGAGGAAGTGGTTCGCGCGGTTGCCCTGCAGGCGTGGTCGCTCGCCCACGGTCTTGCCATGCTGATGCTCGACGGCCAGGTTCCGGCAGACGAGGCCTTGATCGATGCGGTCATCTCGATCGAAGAAATCGCTCCCGGCTGCAAACCCAAGGCAGTCCGCAAACGCGCCTGATGCGGCCGTTGTTGCGCCCCGGTGGTGCGCTCGCTTTGCCTACTTTTCCGGGACCGGCGCGACCGCGCCGCAGCTCGCTGCCAGATAGCGGCCACCAAAGGTCGCGTGCATCTTCATCGGACCATGACTTGTCGTGCCATTGAAATCCCACGTGCCCGAATAGCTGCTGTCCGAATTCGACGTGGCACTGAAATGGCCCTCGCCACGCATATTGTTGCTGTCGCAAACGATGGTGCCCGAGGCACTGCTGCTCGTCGCGTTGTAATCCTTGAGCTCGCACTTGTCTTCGGGTCGCATGTGCGGCTGGTAATTCTTGCGTTTTTCCGCCATCTCCGGCGTGATGCACGTCTGGTTGACGATCGGATGACCAAACGGCATGTCGATGCCCATCTGTTTCATCCTGGCGATCTGTTCTGGCGACATCTGAGGCATGCCAGCGGGTGGATCCATCGTCATCGTGGTCTCCCAGAGACCGGCTTTCATCGCATCGAATGCCAGTGCGCTACAGCTCATGAAGATACCTGCGCCCATCACGACGACTCGTTTCATCTCCCCTCCTCCTTGCGGGCGTTGTCTTCGCCCTTGTCAGAAAGTCCTTGTTGATCGCCCAGGGTCACGCGCCGTTGGCCAATCACTCGAATTCGCTTGATGCACCGAAATCCGAAATCGTGTTGAGGGTGTCAACGCCCACAGTCAGTCCGTGCTGCAAGGCTTCGTCGCGCGTATCGAAGAGCTCGTCTGGCCAATTGAGCTTGGTCGGCGCCCGACCCGCCGACAGCAGCGAGACGGTGGCGCGATAGCGGGCCGTCTTCTCGTCGCTTGCGACGACCACCTTGATGGTCATATCGCGATAGGCAAGTGTTGCCACGCTGGTGCCGTCTTCTTCCTCGACAATTTCGTCCGCTTCAAGTCTGTTCAAGAAATCTCCCGATTCAGATTGCAAACGCCCTTTCGCATCAAAGAGACGGCATGGCAACGATGATAGCGTCCCCGCACCAACCTGTCATCGCATCGTCGGGCCGGTTTGGCCAGCACCCTTGGCTCGCATGCCTTGCGCAAAGCGCATCGGCTTTTCTCGATCCTGGCCGGACACGCGATCGATCAGGGCCATGACAACGAGTGCCGCGGCGCCGCTGGCAAGCAGGTGCTTGAGGGTATGGCCGCTGATCCAGCCGGTAGATGCGAGGATGGCCTGATCCTCGACTTCGGCGAGCTTGGCTAGCGCATAGACAAGGATTGCACAGCCAAACAGGATGCGCTCGATGCGCTCGGTGCCAAAGTTGTGTTGCCAAAGGGGAATGAACACGAGCGGGCTGACTTGCATCACAAGATAGGGACGCAGGTCACCCTCGCCATGCAATCCGCTTGACCACCACCAGGCGACGCTACCTATCGCACACAGGCCGAGCGAAAAGGTCCAGCCGGTCGATTCACCCTCGACGCTGGTATCCGCGTGCACCGCGGCAAGCAGGCCCGCAGAGGCAAGCGCGATCGGCAGGCGATCCCAGACGAGCCGCGCGTTGTCGGGCGCGAGGTGGTAAAAGCTCGAGCCCAGCGAGGTCAGGATCAGGGAAATCAGGAAGAGCTGGTAGCCCGACCAGCCCTGCATCAGTCGCGGGTCGCGGCGATGCGGCCAAAGCGCAATCAGGCCCCACATGCCAACGCCTGCGAAACCGGCGTTCGAGAGCACGTTCTGGCCGTTGGCAATGCCAAGCCATGCGCCCTGGCTGGCGAACGCGTGATAGTGCTCGGGCTGGTGGATCGGTCCATATGCGAAGAGCGCCAAGACGATGGCGACAACGAGCGGAAAGGTTGCACGAGGCAGCAGGCTCTTCATCACGACTCCATGCGATCAGGACGTGCCTAGCATCGCGCCTGCTCGCGGATTCCGAAACCTTGTTCTTTTCTGTCGCGCCGGATAACCTGCCAGGTATCGGATAACAATACTGGTGCCATGACAGAAATCGAACGGCTCTTGCACACGATCAAACGCGAGCTGCGCGCGCGCGGCATGACCTACAAGGATGTCGCGACCGCGCTTGCGCTTTCCGAGCCGAGCGTGAAGCGCCTGTTTTCCGAATCCAATTTCACGCTCGAGCGGCTTGCCGCGATCGCCGCGCTGCTCGATCTGTCGATGGTCGAGCTGGTCGCGCGCGCGGCAGAGCATGAACCGAAAATCAGGCAGCTCACGCACGCGCAGGAAAAGGAGATCATGGCCAGCGAGAAGCTGTTTCTCGTCGCGGCCTGCGTGCTTAGCCATTGGGGCCTTGCCGACATTGTCAGCCAGTATCAATTGACCGAGGCGGAATGCATCGGCCACATGCTCAAGCTCGACAAATTACGGCTGATCGACCTGCTTCCGGGCAACCGCGTCCGTCTGAACGTCGCTCGCGACTTCGACTGGCTTGCCGAAGGGCCGATCCGCGCCTACTTCCGGGCCAAGGGGCAGGAGGACTTCCTGAAGTCGACATTCACCGCCCAAAACGAGACCTTCACCTTCGTGCACGGCATGCTCACGGCGGGGGCAAACGAGGAATTGCAGTCACACGTGCAGCGCCTGCGTCAGCACTTCTCGACGCTGCACGACGAGAGCCTGCGCCAGCCGATTGCCCAGCGACGCGGCACCGGTGTGCTTGTTGCCATCCGTGAATGGGAACCCGAGACCTTCGCCGCCCTGCGCAGAAAGCCAGGTCATTGAGTTGCTTTGCGCACAGACCGAAACGCTCGGCCATCACGCGATGATGCGCAGCGCCTTTTACGCCTACGGCTGCGTATGCATGTCCATCATGCCGGCGGGCATCATGTTGACGTTGAGGTGATACATGATCCAAAGCGAGCCTGCGATGACGATGCCAACGATGAGAACGCCAAACGCCAGGGCGAGCACATTGTTGATATTGTCCGGACCCGTCGTGATGTGCAGGAAAAACGCCAGATGCACCCCCATCTGGCCGATCGCGAGCGCGGCCAGCGCCATCGCCACGCCCGGGGAGTAGATCAGATCGGTGCCGCTTGCGACCCAGAACGACGCGACCGTCAGACCCGCTGCAAGGACCAGACCGATGGCGTAGTTGCGAATGCCGTCGGCAGTTCCCGCCTCACCCGCGTCCTGATCGCCAGGTGCTGAATCCTCGACCAACTCGCCATTATCGTCACCATGCATAGTCATGGAGCTGTCCCCAAAAGATAGACGTTGGTAAAAATTCCGACCCAGATAATGTCAAGCGCATGCCAAAAGAGCGCAAAGCACATGCCGCGCCGCATGATGTCGGCTCTGAATCCTTTCGCCCAATACTGCGCCATCATGGTGCCAAGCCAGAGCAGGCCGATCGTCACGTGAACGCCGTGCAGGCCGACCAGCGCAAAAAATGCCGACAGGAATGCGCTTCGGTCAGGGCCTGCGCCCTGCGCCAGCATGTGCGCAAACTCGGTGACTTCGAGGATCAGAAAGGCGAGGCCGAGGGCACCCGTGACGAGGTAGCCGACCTGCGTCCAGAGCATGTTGCGCACATTGCTGGCAAGCATGGCCATGCCGCAGGCAAAGCTCGAAAGTAAAAGGAATGCCGTCTCGAGCGCGACGTTCTTGAGATCGAACAGCTGCACTGGCGTCGGGCCGCCGGCGGTCGCGTGCGAGAGCACCGCGTAGGCCGCGTAGAAGCCAGCGAAAATGATGAAATCGGACAGCAAGAAAATCCAGAATCCGTAGCCGGTGAGGATGCGCTTGGGCGCAGGCCCCTTGTGGCCGCCATCAGGTGGCCCGCCATGCACCTTGTGCGGATCCTCGCCTTCGCCCCCCGCGACGAGCTTGACAGGGGTAATGTGCTTCTCGCGCCCCTCGACCAGGTCAATGCGGGCGTTGCGCCTTAAGAGGTCGATGCGCGCCAGCTCGCTTGCAGGCAGCTCGTGCTCGGAGTGGTCGCGCCAGGCGAAAACCACGAAGGTCGCAAATGCACCGGCAAGGCCTGCGATGACCATCCACCAGATGTGCCAGATCAGGGCGAACCCGGTCACCACGGCAAAAAATGACACAACGAAGCCGGTCGCACTGTTGTTTGGCATCTCGATCGCCTTGTAGTTGGGCAGATCGGTCAGGCGACGTTCTTCGATGGCCCTTTGCTTCATCGTCCAGTAGGCTTCATCGCCCGTGACATCGGGCATGACGGCGAAGTTGAATTCCGGCGGCGGCGAGCTCGTGCTCCATTCCAGCGTGCGTCCATCCCACGGGTCACCGATGTGGTCACGCAGGGCCTCGCGATTTCGGATCGAGACGACAAGCTGAATCGCCTGGCAGCCGATACCCGCGAAAATCAGCACGGCGCCTGCTGCTGCCACCAGCAGCCACGGTTGCCAGCGGTCAACATCGTAGTGCTGCATGCGACGCGTCATGCCCTCGAGGCCGAGCACGTAAAGCGGCATGAAGGCCACGTAAAAGCCGACCAGCCAAAAGCCAAACGCGGCCTTGCCCCAGCGTTCGTCAAGCTTGAAGCCAAATGCCTTGGGGAACCAGTAGGAGTAGCCAGCGAACGCGCCAAACAGCACGCCGCCGATCACGACATTGTGAAAGTGCGCAACCAGAAAGAGCGAATTGTGCAAGACAAAATCGGCCGGGGGCACGGCCAGCAGCACGCCGGTCATGCCGCCTACAACGAAGGTCACCATGAAGGCAATGGCCCAGAGCATCGGCACTTCGAAGCGGACCCGCCCGGCCCACATGGTGAAAAGCCAGTTGAAGATTTTTACGCCGGTAGGCACGGCGATGATCATGGTCATGATGCCGAAGAACCCGTTGACATCGGCCCCGGCACCCATCGTGAAGAAATGATGCAGCCAGACCATGAAAGACAAGATGCAGATCGCCATCGTGGCGATGATCATCGAGCGGTAGCCAAACAGCGGCTTGGCCGAGAACGTCGAGATCACCTCGGAGAAAACGCCGAACGCAGGCAGGATGAGAATGTAGACTTCCGGATGACCCCAGGCCCAGATGAGGTTGATGTACATCATCGGATTGCCGCCCAGGTCGGTCGTAAAGAAATGGAAGCCGAGATAGCGGTCAAGCAGGAGCATGCCAAGGCTCGCGGTGAGAATCGGAAATGCCGCGACAATGAGCAGGTTGGCGGCAAGCGCGGTCCAGCAAAAGATCGGCATGCGCGTGTAGGTCATGCCCGGCGCACGCACCTTGAGAATGGTCGTGACGAAATTGATTCCGGTCAAAAGCGTGCCGATGCCTGAGATCTGGATCGCCCAGAGGTAGTAGTCGACACCCACGCCTGGCGAGAACTTGAGCTCGGACAAAGGCGGATAGACAAGCCAGCCGGTCTGGGCGAATTCGCCGATGAATAGCGACGCGTTGACAAGCAGCACGGCCGAGGCGGTGAGCCAGAAGCTCACCGAATTGAATGTCGGGAAGGCGACGTCGCGCACGCCAAGCTGCAGGGGCACGATCACATTCATGAGGCCGATCATGAACGGCATGGCGACGAAAAAGATCATGATCGTGCCGTGCGCGGAGAAGATCTGATCGAAATGCTCGGGCGGCAGGAATCCCTGCCCGTGCAATGCGACGGCCTGTTGCCCGCGCATCATGATCGCGTCGGCAAAGCCGCGGATCAGCATGACGAGCGCGAGCAGGCAATACATGATGCCGATGTGCTTGTGATCGACGGACGTGATCCAGTCGCGCCAGAGGTACGGCCAATGGCCTTTCACCGTCACCCAGGCGAGGATCGCCAGCATGGCGAGGATCACGAGGATCGATGTCAAAAGCGGTATCGGCTGGTTAAACGGAATCGCCGACCAGGTCAGTTTGCCGAGCATTTAGCTTTTCTCTTTTGGCTGTGGCTGGTCCTGGCCGCCCGCATCGCCCGGCGCTGCCGGAGCCTCAGGTAGGGTTTGTGCAACGACGGCCTCAAACAGATTGTTGGCCACAGCGCTATACGTCACGGCCGGGACATTCTTGCTGGGCAGGGCGAGTTCGACGTAGGCAGGAACGTCGAGCGTCGAGTTACCGGCCTTGGCGTTGGCGATCCATTTGGCATAGTCAGCAGCAGCCAGTGCATTCACGGCAAAGCGCATGTCAGCGAAGCCGTCGCCGCTAAACTGCGCGGAAAGGCCGTCGTAGGTGCCCGCCTGATCGGCCTGCAGGCTGACCTGCGAAGTCATGCCCGCCATCGTGTAGATCTGGCTGCCCAGCTGCGGCACAAAAAAACTGTTCATGACACCTGATGACGTCAGGCGAAAGTGCACCGGTGTGCCGACCGGCAAAACCAGCTGGTTGACCGTGGCAATGCCTTCATCGGGATAGATGAAAAGCCACTTCCAGTCGAGCGAGACGACTTCGACTTCGAGCGGTTTGGCCGAATCGGAGAGTGCCTTGTAAGGATCGAGCTGGTGCGATCCGAACCAGGCAATGCCACCCAGGAACGTGATGACGAGCGTCGGGATGGCCCACACGATCAATTCGAGATGGCCGGAAAACGCCCATGTCGGGCGATAGGTCGCCCGTGGATTGGTTGCGCGAAACCACCAGGCAAAGCCGAGCGTGGCCAGAATCACCGGGATGACGATGGCCAGCATGATGAACACCGAATCGAGCAGCACGAGCCGCTCGGCGACGCCAACGGGGCCCTTGGGGTCGAGCACGCCGGTGCATCCCGCAAGGCACGACGCGAGAACCAGAAGGAGGCTGTATCGTTGGGCTGCGCTCATCATCGCTATCCGATTTTAATCGGGTATTGCACCAGCGTGCGAAATCGCGCGAGCGAAACGAAAAAAATTTCCGGATCAAGCCGCTGCCGCTCGCGCCGCGCGCGCAAGGCGTCGATCAAGACTGCCGCAAACCGGGTCGCGAAGCTAGGTTTCCATGCGCTTGTAGGACACCCCCTGGAGCCAGCCGTAGGCGGTAACGAGGACGCTCACGCTGATCAGGTTCAGCGTGAAAATGCCATGCGCACTTTTCTCGTCGTAATGGTGCAGGCCCGAGCCCGAATAGCCCGAGGCGACGGTAAAGACGAAGAGCGGCAGGCTCGACAGGATGATCATCGACCAGCGCTCGCTGCGCCTGAAAAGAATCGCGCCAAGCACGGCACAAGGCGCATAGAAAAGCTCGGTGCCACAGCCAGGACCCAGGACCCACCGCGTCAGGACCGTATTGCCCGTGCCAACCACGACCATCGCCACCCGCCCCCAATAGCCGTCGCGGCGCGAGATGAACGGCACCGCCAGGAAAAAGGGCGTCGAGGTGATGGTCCAAATCGACGTCGGCCACGCCTGGGGGCCTGCTGCCCACCAGATATAAAGCGGCCATAGCGGCAAATGCGTGCCGACCGTGAAAGCAACCCAGTTAGCCTCCTCGACAAGCGGGTCGCGGTTGCCCACGAAAGCCTGGATGCGTTCGAATAATCTCTGAAGTGCCTTCATGGGTCAGCCCTAAAACACAATCTGTCGAACGCTTTCGCAGCGCCTGCGACGCCCGCTTAAGACCGGTCCCTGCGCGCCATTTCCACGCATGAATCCAGAGCGCATGTTGCGAAGAGGCGCAAGGTGCACGTGAGCCAGCCTGGGAAATCGGTGGATACGCAAATGAAGTCGCATCGACCTCGCGCGAACGAGGTGAGAAACGCCCGAGCGCTTGCGACCCATCTTACAAGAAAGTTCGCCATTCGAAACCTCTTTAGCGCCCGCTGGGGACATCGTGTTTGGGTGCCAGCGGCCTGCCTCCAACGTCACGCCAAACCGGCCCTGGGCCCGTCGCCAACCGGGCCAGAGCGCCGCCCTATGAGGAAAAGGCGACGGGAATTCTGATGGCGAATGGCCGCCTCTGGCCCATCGCGCAGTCAGGGCCGCCTCGCTCGGGGCGGACCGGGAGGCCGAGAATCCTGCCCTTGACATTAATGCGAAACTAAATGAGAATTGTTCTTATTACGGAAAACCATCAGGCCGCGCCGGTACTGAAAACTTAGAGCACATGTGGAAAGAGGCAGTTGTTCGCACCGCGCTGTTGATGGCGTTTTCTTCGCTGGCCATGAACGCACCGGCCGCGCCGCCGCCGATCTCAATTCCGGCGGCAAGCGAGGCAGGACAAACCCAGACCGATGAGGGTCCTTTCGGATTTCTGGACAACCTGGATCGCAGCAGCACGTTTCTTGGCGACATGTGGGGGCTGCGCTCGTGGCTTAGCCGCTATGGTGCGACCCTTTCCATCCAGGAGACGAGCGAATATCTCGGCAATACCAGCGGCGGTGTGCGCCGCGGCTTTGACTATGACGGACTGACCCAGGCCGTGCTGCAAGTCAATACGCAACGGGCCTTTGGCTATTACGGCGGCCTTTTCAATGTCAGCGGCCTGCAGATCCACGGCACCAATCTGAGTGCCGGCAACCTCGACTCGTTGCAGACCGCAAGCGGCATCGAGGCCGATCGCGCGACGCGCCTTTGGGAACTCTGGTACGACCAGAAATTTCTCGAGGAAGACCGGCTCGATGTGAAAGTCGGCCTGCAAAGCCTCGATCAGGAGTACATGGTCAGCAGCGACGCACTGTATTTCGTCAATACCATGTTCGGCTGGCCGATGCTGCCGTCTGCCGATCTGCCCGCGGGCGGCCCGGCCTACCCGCTCTCGGCACCTGGCGCCCGCATCAGCGTGCGCCCGGTCAATGGCGTGCAGATTCTTGCAGGCGTCTACAGCGGCAGTCCGGTTGCCAACAGCAGCGGTGATCCCCAGGTGCAAAACGCTTCGGGCACGACGTTTCCGACCGGCAACGGCACCCTGTCCATCATCGAGGCGCAATTTTCCTATCCCGCCCTCGGCAGCATGGTCGAGCCAGGCGAGAGTCCGCCGCTCGGCTGGACTTACCGTATCGGCGCCTGGTACGACACCGAACAGTTTTCCGACCAGCGCTTTGATGTCAACGGCTTGTCGCTGGCATCGCAGGCCAGCGACGGCATGCCGCGGCAGCATCACGGCGACTATGCCCTGTATGCGGTTGCCGACCAGCTGGTGTGGCGCTCAGAGACCGATCCGAATCGCACCATCTCGCTGTTCGCACGCGCCATGGGCACCCCGCTTGCCAATCGCAACCTGATCGACTTCAGCTTGAATGCCGGCATGGTCTTTCACAGCCCGTTCATCTATCGCACCGACGACACCTTCGGCGTTGGCATCGGCTACGCCCACGTCAGCCACGACGCAGCCGCGCTCGATCGCGACACGATCGTGGCAACGGGCATTCCGACGCCGGTTCGAAGTGGTGAATTCTTCATCGAGGCGACCTACCAGTATCAGGCGACCCCTTGGTGGCAGATCCAGCCGGATCTCCAATACGTGTTCAACCCGGGCGGCGGCGTCTTGAATCCCAACAATCCCACTCAGCGCGTCGGCGACGAGTTCGTGATCGGCGTGCGGACCAACATCCTGTTCTGAGCCCGGATCCCTAGAAGGCGAAATTCATGGTGCCCAAGCTCTCGCGTTTTCAGTGGCCGCATCTTTCCGCCCTGGCCGCGGCCCTCGCCATCACGGCCGCGGTCACGCCAGCGTGGCCGGACGAGCCGAAAGGCCTGCTGGAGACGATTCACCGACACGTCACCCTGACCTCGACAGTGGCGGACAATGGCGATCTCAACCCCTATGCCATCGTCGTCGCGCCGGTATCCGCCGGCGTGATCGAGAAGGACGACGTGCTGGTCGACAATTTCAACAACGTGTCGAACCTGCAGGGCACCGGCGGCACCATCATCCTCTACCGGCCGTCGACCAAGGCGACGACCCTGTTCGCAAAGCTGCCGCAGCGGGTCGCGCAATGCCCGGGCGGCGTCGGTCTGACGACCGCGATGACCATGCTCAAGACCGGCTGGATCATCGTCGGCAGCACACCGAGCACCGACGGCACCACCCGCACCAAGGGCGACGGCTGCCTGCTGGTGCTCGATCCCAAAGGTCAGCTGGTGGCGACCTGGACGGGGCCGACCATCAACGGCCCGTGGGGCAACATGGCGGTCGTCGACACCGGCGACAGCGCGATGCTGTTCATCAGCATGGCGGGGTTCGGCCTGCAAGGCCCCGACGTGCGCGACCCGGAGACCGGC
>CAJCIC010000083.1 GCA_903970185.1 Gammaproteobacteria bacterium | reverse complement strand
TGAGCTGGAAGGTCTATCAGCAGGAAGACAACTACGGCACCAACGTGCTCGAGTACTTCCAGCAGTTCCAGAATCTGCCCGCCACTTCACCGCTTAGCATCCGCGGGCTGACGCGCGCCCCCGAGGGAACGTTCGAGGACGACGCCCGAGCCGGCAGGCTGCCCACGATTTCGTGGATCTTGCCCACCAGCACCCAATCCGAACACCCCGATTTCACCCCGGCTGCGGGTGCAGATTTCATTGCACAAAAGATCGAAGCGATCGCCTCGAATCCCGCGGTTTGGGCCAAGACCGCCTTCATCCTGGCCTACGACGAGAACGATGGCCTGTTTGACCATGTCGCGCCGCCAATGCCGCCCTTGGGCACGCCTGGCGAATTCGTCGGTGGTGCCCCCATCGGTGCCGGCTTTCGCGTGCCGTGCATCATCGTCTCGCCATGGACCGCGGGCGGCTACGTGTGCAGCCAGCGCTTCGATCACACGTCGATTCTGCAGTTCATGGAACGCGTCACCGGCGTGCGCGAAGACAACATCAGCGCATGGCGCAGGCAGACCTTTGGTGACTTGACCGCTGCGTTTCGCTTCTCCGAAAAGGCGCAACGGGTCAGCGGCCTGCCGGATGCCAAGGGCGTGCTTTTGGCATCGCTTGAGCAGGTCTCGCAATTACCGCGGCCAGCGCCCCCAAGCGGGGTGCAGAACATGCCGATGCAGGAGTCGGGCAGCCGCAAGACGGTGTAGCATCCGGCCAAAAAAAACGCGGACCGAAGTCCGCGTTTTCTTCCCGCTACTGCTTTAGCGCCCAAACCCGATGTCGTGCATGGCTTCAGCCAGGTTCGCGGCGTTGATCACGCCCAGACCCGCTGCCGGCGTGTACGGCGCGCCACCATTATAGAACTCGTTGTTGCCGTACTTGATCGGATGCAGCGGTGACTTGCTGCTCGCACCGGATCCGCCCAAGTCCGAAATCAGATAATACGGAATGTTCATCAGTCCGACGCGCCCGTGCAGGTACTGGTTCAAAAGCGCGGTGACGCCGTTGAGCTGCGGTGCGACAAAGCTCGTGCCGCCAATGAACGTCAGGATGCCAAAGCCGGTCTGGTCCGAGGTGTAGTAGATCTGGTATCCGGTATCCGGATCGGCGTTGGCCGATACGTCAGGCAGATTGCGCCCCGGATAATTGGCAGGCAGGTTGTAGAGGAGCGTCGGCGTCGAGCTGCCGGTGAAGATTCCCGCGTAGTCGGTCACGCTTTGATTCGGCTGACTGCGGCGAATGCCTGGCGTGAAGGATTGGTAGAACGGCGTCTTGAAGTACACGCTGACGCCGCCACCACCTCCCACAGGGAAGATGCCGCAGGCAATCGGGGTATAACCGAGCTCGGTGCAAAGCCCGTCAAGATAGTCCCAGCTCCACACGCGCTCGTTCTTGATCGTCACCGAAAACGGCGGCAGCGACGGATCGTTGAAGGTGAAGGTCTGCGTCCCGGGCAAGGTGGTGCCCCCCGCGGCCGTGATGAAAGGATCCGACGCCGGCGAATCGACCGTCAGCGCGAGGCTGACGTTGGGCGGCACGGCGCCGTAGCTGGCGTCGTTGACGTCGTAGGCGCCCGAGTCACCTGCCGAGGCAAAAAGGCTCTGGCCTTGCAGCGCCGCCTGCAGGAACAGTTCGTCGTAGGCCTGAAGGGTCGAGACTTGCGTGCTGCCGTTGTACTGGGTCGTGACAGGACTGTTCTCGAGGTTGTCGAACCATTCCCATTCACCCCAGCTGGTCGAGATGGTGTCGGCGATGTTGGCATCGATGGCGCTTGCGAAGGCATCGACGAAGGCCTGGCTGGTATTGGGCGCCTGATAGACGATGACGTTGGCACCGGGTGCAACGCCACCTGACTGCTCGACGTCAAGCGAGGTCTCGTCCGAGCCGGAGGCATCACTGGGGGCGCCCGGGCCACCATCGACATTGACCACCGTCAGCCGGTTCGGATTGACGGTAAGGCCAGCCGCGCTCCAGTAGGCAAATGCGTCGCTCGGCGTAAACGCCGCCAGCGTGACGATGCCAAGCGTCTTGCCTTTGCCGGTCACGCCCTTGGCGTATAGCGGATCGACGCCATACAGTGCAGCGAAGTCGTTGACGAGGAATTCACCCGGAGGATAGCCCGAGCCGCCGGCTGGAGCGCTGCCTTGCGGCTTGGAAGCCACCGAGCGGATCGAATCGGGCAATTTCTTCATGTGCGGGTGAAACGCCGGGCGCGTGCTCAGGCCGATCACCGCCTGCACCAGCGGCGCAGCCTCGGCAGGAATCGTCGCCGCCTTCACTGGCGCGCGAAAGCTGTACGCCTCCTTGGTGCCTTCGGCAGCGACGCTAAAGCGATGCAGGTTGGTCGCAAACGCCGCCTCGAGTTGCGCTGGCGTTCCCGTGACGCGAAGCGTGGTCGAGCTTGCCCGCTCGACGCTCAGGCCGAACTTGGCAAAGCTCGCCGTGACGGTAGCGACATCGGCTGCGCTTGGTGCAAAGCGTGCGCGAAACTCGTCGGCGCTAAGAAAATTGTGAAACGACGCGCTCTTCGGATCGTAGAGCGCCTGCAACAGGGCCAGGGCGCCGTCGGGATCATGCAGCTTCATCGCAATCGTCACCGTAATCGGGCCGCTTGAAGTCGCTTCAAGAGCACCCAAATCGAGCGGCTTGGGGGTCGTTGCGCTCGGGATCGGCACACCGGCCAGTGCAACGCTTGCAGGAAGCGCAAGCGCTGCGACAACGGAAAGAAGTCTGCTTGGGAGTTTTGGCACGTGGAGTCCTTGCATGAAGGAATTGAAGAAAAAAAACAGCTGAAATGTCACCAAAGGCAACGACTGCGACTAAGGCGTGACGGAAATCTAGAGGGTTCTTTAAAAACTGTCAATGGACCGCACGCCTTGACCGGGTCAGACGCCAAAACCCTCCCCACGGGGTTTGCCCGATCCTGTCGCAAGCGCGCCCGCATGGGTCTCGTGCCGCTTTTTTGGGCAAAGCGCGTGGACGAGCGCCCCATTAGCGTCGCCGATCCGTGCCAGCGGCAGCGTCCCGGTGCGCGACTTGGATGCCTAGCGCGGGCTGGCTTGGGATAGGGGCTGCCCTGACGGCGGCGGCAGTTCCCCTTTGCGCGCGCGCGCAAGGGCTTCGGCCGCTTCGGGCGGCATGTAATTCTCGTCGTGCTTGGCTAACACCTGGTCCGCGTGAAACACGCCATTGCCATCCAGCTTGCCCTCGGCGACAACGCCCTTGCCCTCCTTGAACAGGTCCGGCAGCAGCCCGGTATAGGTCACGGGAATTTCACGCGCGAGATCGGTCACGATGAAATTCACCGTCAGCCCTTCCGGTGCCCGCTTGAGGCTGCCGGCCTTGACCAGTCCGCCAAGACGAAAGCTGCGCTGTTGCGGCGCTTCCTTCGCTGCCACCTGCGACGGGCTGAAGAAAAACACCAGGTTGCTGCGAAACGCATTCAACACCAGTGCCGATGCGGCGCCGATCAAGATCAGCCCTGCGACAATCGCGAGCGCGCGCCTACTTCTTGGTTTCATCAACGACCTCACCAGCCGCTACAGCTGCGCGTTCAAGGTTGGCGCGTCTTAGGCGCAATTGCACGAGTTCGGCGACGACAACGGCAAGCGCAAAGCCGAAGGCGCCCCAAACGAAACGTCCCTGCCCGCCCATGGCCAAAAACTCGGACCAGCTTGCCCAGTTCACGAGGCGCTCCAAAGCGATCGCACCCAGGACGATTCGGCGTCCCGCTCAAGAATGATAAGGCGCGTGCGCGCGAGCACCACGGCGATCGCGTAGGCCCAAAACGCCAGGGCCATGATCATCATGCCAAGCAGCATCGGAGTTGCGATGGTTGGGGCTCGCGTCAGGGTAATTGACGCCGACTGATGCAGCGTATTCCACCACTTCACCGAGAAGTAAATGATCGGCACGTTGACAACGCCAACCAGTGCGATCAGCGCCGCGGCGCGATCAGCGCGCCTCTCGTCTTCGATTGCGGCATGCAGCGTCATGAAGCCGAGATAAAGAAAAAGCAGAATCAGCTCGGATGTCAGGCGTGCGTCCCAGACCCAATACGTGCCCCACGTCGGCTTGCCCCAAAGCGAGCCCGACACCAGCGCAATCAGGGTCATCAGCGCGCCGGTTGGCGAAAGCGCGCGTGCGAGCATCAACGCCAGGCGCGCATTGAAGGCGAGGCCGACGCCGGACCAGAACGCCATGGCGACGTAGATCACCATCTACATCCAGGCCGCCGGCACGTGGATGAAAATGATGCGGTAGGCCTCGCCCTGCTGGGCATCGGTTGGCGCGATGCCAAGGCCAATGACAAGGCCCGCCGCAGCCAGGACAGCGGCAAGGATGTAAAGCGGGGCGATGATCCTGCCGGCGAGTGCATAAAAGCGCTGCGGCGCGGCAAAGTAGAACCAGTTGATGTTTGCAAGCATGGGCGAGAGCTTATCCAAAATGCGCGCCGATCGTAGCGCAGGAACTCACTCGATCGAAATCCTGAGCGCCGCGGCTGCGGCAAGGGGAGCCAGAAAGAGACCCGCCGCAAGCATCGCGGCCAGAAGCGAAAGCTGCGCTGCAGTGCTGATGCCGGCATTGCTGGCATCGATGGCCAGAACGCCGAAAATGAGTACCGGCACGTAAAGTGGCAAAACCAGGATGGAGACGAGCACGCTTGCACCGCGCACGCCAACCGTGAGCGCAGCGCCGATGGCGCCAACCAGGCTCAGCAGCGGCGTGCCAAGCAAGAGCGTCAGGACCAGCTCGAAGGTGGCTGCAAGCGACAGGTCGAACTGCAGCGCAAGCACGGGCGCAATCACACTGAGCAAAAGGCCGCTGCTTAGCCAGTGGGCGAGGATCTTGCCAGAAAGCAGAAGCGGCAGTGGATGCGCTGACAGCAGCAACTGCTCGAGCGTGCCGTCGCTGTAATCGTCGGCAAACACGCGGCCAAGCGAAAGCATCGAAGCGAGCAGTGCCGCCACCCAGACGATGCCAGGCGCGATCACGCGCAACAGCTGCGGCTCGGGACCCACGCCAATCGGAAACAGGCTGGCTACGATCAGAAAGAAAAACAGCGCCGCCGTGCTGTCCGACTTGCGCCTAAGGGCAATGCGAAGATCGCGCAGGACGATGGCCCAAACCGCGCGCAGCGCGAGCACCAGCGACGACGGCTCGCTCACAGCATCACCGTGCTTGCCGAAATCTGCTCGGAAAACGCCACGCCCTGGTGGCTGGTCAGCACCACCATGCCGCCCGCGCCCAGGTGGGCTTCGATGACACCGGCAAGCCAGCTCACTGCGGCGCGGTCAAGCGCGTTGAAAGGCTCGTCAAGGACCCACAGCAGGTGATGCCGGGAAAGCGCAAGGCGAGCCAGCGCGGCCCTGCGCTTCTGTCCTTGCGACAGCGTCCTCGCGAGCGCGCCCGCGCGGCTCAGAAGCCCGGCCTTGGCAAGCGCCTCGTGCATGGCCGTGGCGCTCGCGCGCTCGCCCGCAAGGGTGGTTGCGATCTCGAGATTTTCCAGCACGGTGAGATCATCCTTGAGTGCCGCAGCGTGTCCGAGATAGAGCAATTCGGAGTAGAAGCTGTCGCGCAGCCGCGTCACTTTTTCGCCGCGCCAGCGCACCTCGCCCTGAATTGGCGAGAGCAGCCCGCAAATGATGCGCAAAAGACTGGTCTTGCCAGCGCCGTTAGCGCCCTCAACGCGCAGGAGCTGCCCGGCTGCAAGCGAGACGTCAATGTCCGAGAACAGGGTGATGCGGCCACGCCGGCACGACACCTTGGACAACGCGAGGAGCTCGCTCACGTGATGCCGCGCGCCTTCTTGGGATGACCCGATTTCATTGAAAACGTTGGCGCACGACGCCCGCAAAGTGATGACCGGGCTACATCATATGCGATCCACCTTGTCGCCCGCCCAGGCGAGCGGCCGCTCAGGGCGTGGCTGCAGCCGAAAGCGCGTCCTCGAGGATCGCGAGCGCCTCGCCAAACACGCTATCGGAGATCGTCAAGGGGTAGAGAAAGCGGATGACGTTTGCGCGCGTGCCGCAGCTCAGAAGAATCAGGCCGCGCGCGAGTGCCTCGGCCTGGACGCGGCGCGTGTAGCCGGGGTCGGCCTCCCCCGTGCCGGCGCGTGTGAATTCGATGGCGATCATGCTGCCAAGGCCACGGATATCGGCAATCGCTGGCACTTTCTTTTGCAGGGCAGAAAGCGCAGTGCGCAAGCGCTCGCCCAGGCGCTGCGAGCGCTCGAGCAGATGTTCGTTCTCGATCACGTCGATGACGGCAAGCGCCGCGGCAATGGCCAGCGGGTTGCCGGCATAGGTTCCACCCAGGCCCCCAGGCGAGGGCGCATCCATCAACTCGGCGCGTCCGGTCACGGCCGCAAGGGGCAGGCCTGCAGCCAGGCTCTTCGCGCTCGTGACGAGATCGGCGGCAACGCCAAATTGCTCCATCGCAAACCAGGTGCCACAGCGGCCAAAGCCGGTCTGGACCTCATCGGCAATGAAGACGATGCCGTGGGCATCGCAAAGGCGACGCAAGCCGACGATGAATTCCAGGGGCGCCACGTTAAATCCGCCCTCGCCTTGCACCGGCTCGACGATGATCGCCGCCACGCGCGCCGGATCGATGTCGGACTTGAACAGGTTGCCAAGCGCGGCAAGCGCTTCGCTAGCCGAAATCCCCAAGGCCGGGAACGGTGCGTGATAGACCTCGGCGGGAAACGGGCCGAAACCGACCTTGTAGGGCACCACCTTGCCGGTGAGCGCCATGGCCATCATGGTGCGGCCGTGAAATGCCCCGGAAAAGGCGATGACGCCGCTGCGGCCGGTCGCCGCCCGGGCGATCTTGACGGCGTTTTCGATGGCCTCGGCACCGGTCGACAAGAACATCGTCTTTTTCTTGAAGTCGCCAGGCACGAGCGCATTCAAGCGCTCGGCGAGCGCGACGTAGCTTTCGTAGGGCACGACCTGATAGCAGGTGTGGGTGAAGGCCTCGAGTTGCGCCGACACGGCGCCTACGACCGCAGGATGCAAGTGACCGGTATTGAGCACGGCGATTCCGCCCGCAAAGTCGATGTAGCGACGCCCCTCGACATCCCACAGTTCGGCGTTTTTGGCACGCGCCGCAAAAAATGGCGCCATCACGCCCACGCCGCGCGGCGTCGCCGCGTCCTTGCGGGCAAGCAAGGAGGCGTTGGCTGAAAAGGCAATCGGCGCATTCATGGCATCCCCCGGGATCTGGCAGTCTGTTCCCGATGATAGCCACTCGCAAGGCGGCAACCCAGAGCCACCTTGGCGAAATTGCGTGGGGCCAGTCCGAAAGCTGCTGCCGCCGGCGCTGGCCCGCCACAGAAACCGCCTAGAACGAGTAGCGCGCGCCGACCATGAAGAAGCGTCCCACCGCGCCATCCTGGGCCAGCGCCGGGTCATACGGAGCGCCGCCGGTGCCAGCGCCGTTGCCTGCCGAGCCGAATGTCTGCAGATCGTAGGGGGCCTGGCGGTTGAACAGGTTGGTCACCGAGCTGTGCAGCTCCCAGCGCTTGGTCAGCTGATAGCGCGCGCTCAGGTTGACTTCGGTGAACGATGGCACGCGGCAGAAGTTGCTTGGCGGATTGGCGCCGTTGAACTCGGCCACAAGCGCGATGGCGCACGTCGTGATGCCATAACTCGGATCGAGCACGTTATAGCTGTCGACGTAGTTGATCGTCGTCGTGATATCGAGCGGGCCGCGTGAATAATCGAAGGTCAAGGCGGCACGGTTGCGCGGCGTGCCGGTATCGCCCGAGACGAAGCTCGGTCCGTGAGTTCCAGCCAGATCAAAGGTTCCAAGCAGCGGCAGCGTCAGGTTATAGGCAAACATGCGCGTTAACTGGAACTCGGTCTTGAGCTTGCCGTAATCGTTGAAATCGAGCTTGCCCTGCAAGTCCACGTCAACGCCATTGGTCTGCGTGCGGCTGGCGTTGATGAACGGATAGGTGTCGTAGGCAATGTTCAGCAGGTTCGGATAGAACTTGACGCCATAGAGCTGCGGATAGAGGTACTGGTTTTCGCCTAGCTGTCCAACCGAGATGATCTGGTCCTTAAGAGTGATGTCGTAATAGTCGACCGACACGTTGAAGATGCGGTTGGGCTCCCAGATGAATCCGACGGTGTAGGAGTCCGAGCGCTCGGGCTTAAGGTTCGAGCTCGACAGCTGGATGTTGGGCACGTAGATCAGCTGGCCCGTGAGCGGGTTGACCGCTGCGCTCAGAACGCCCGAGGTCGATCCGGCGTTGCCGCTTTCGGCGATGTTCGGCGCGCGAAAGCCCTGGCTATAGGTGGCACGCAGCACCAGTTCCTTGATCGGCTCGTACTTGACGCCGAGCTTGGGCGTATAGGCAGTGCCGAATTCGCCGTAATGGTCGGCGCGACCGGAAACGTCGACTTCGAAGTTCTTGTAGAACGGCGCCACCAGTTCACCGTAGATCGCAGTCACGTTCTGGTCGCCGACGGCAAACGAATAGATCGGGCTGGCCTGGTCGCCCCGTGCAAACGATGGCGGAAACTCCTCATCGAGCGCGTTATGGATGAAATCGATGCCGGTGCCAAACGATAGCGGTCCGCCTGACAGTTCGAACAGGTCGCGGGTTGCCCGAAGCGTGATGAAGTCAAGATCGCTCGTCGACGTCGAGGCCGCTTCCGGCGCGATCTGCGAGAGGACCGCGGCGGTATTGTGGCCACCGACGATGTAGCTCTGGTTGTTCAGTGCCGCCTGCAGCCCCGACAGGCTCAGGTAGTGCAAATTGGTCAGGTCGGTGGTAACGCGCGTCACGCCTGCCGAGGCGTCGATGTCCCATGCGCCCAGCGAGCCGGTCAACTCGCCGACGAAGCGGTACGACGTGGTGTCGGTTTGCTGCACCTGTGCGCCAAGATCGGGGAAATTGTAGATCAGGCCTGCGGGCGCACCGAGGGGATTGCCGGGGTAGTTGGCAGGCACCGTCACGACGAACGGAAAGTTGGCCGGGTTATAGGGCTGGGGCGGATTGACCTTGGGTCCGAAGTTCAGGCTCGTGACACCGAAAAATCCAAGCGGTGCGGTGGCATTGAATACGCCTGCCTGCTGCGCCTGGCTGTTGAACATCGAGCCTTGCAAATTGAACTGCCAGCCGTCGTCCAGATTCTTCGTGAAGCGCGTGAGCAGGTCGATGTTCTGGGTTGACGGCTGGATCGTCAGGGCATGATTGACGTAGGAACATTCGTTGGCAAGCAGCATGGCGGAATTGCAGCTGCCATAGGTTGCTATCGGTGCAGCCGTGTAAATGCTGGTGCCATTGGCAAGTGTCGTGGTGTTGTAGGGGTTGGCGGGATTGACCAGATAACCGTTTAACGAACCCGGGAAGCCGGTGACAACGGTCTGGTTGTTCACGCCAAGCGTGAGGTTGGTGCCGCCGGAATTTGTCCAGTCGGTGCGTGTCAGGTACGGCCGGTTATCCAGCGCAATGGCGTCCTGGTGGCGGTATTCGAGGGCGACGTAGGCGTTATAGCCATCGGTATCAAGATCGCCCCAGCCGGTGGTGGCGCTCGCATGCGATGTCGAGCCGTCGCCCTTGTAGGAGGTACCACCTTCGACGCTGACCGTGGTGCCCACGAAATCCCGCTTGAGGATAACGTTGATGACCCCGGCAATCGCGTCCGAACCATAGATCGACGACGCACCATCCTTGAGCACTTCGATGCGCTCGACAGCGTCAAAGGGAATCGCCGAGAGGTCGACAAAACTGCGCTCGCCGTCGTCTGGCATCGGATACGGCGACATGCGGTGGCCGTTGATCAGGACCAGCGTTGCGCCAACAGTCAAGCCGCGCAGCGATACGCCGCTGCCGCCTGCTGCAAATGCCGCCGGGTTGGCTTGCGTTAGCGATCCCATGTTGTTGGCGGTGATGTTGTGCAGCACGTCGGCAATGCTGGTGTAGCCCGATTTCTTCAGGTCATCGGCGGTGATGACTTGCACCGGACTGGGCGTCTCGGTGTCGGTGCGGCGAATGTTCGAGCCGGTGACAAAGGTCTTTTCAATCTGCTGCGAGGCCTGCGCGCCTTCTGCAGTGGCAGGCGCCGGATCGGATGCCACCGGCTGCGAAACGCCAGTGGCACCGGGCGCGGTTTGCGCATAACCTGGTGCGCTGATCACACCCAGCACGACGAGCGTCGCGGAGAGGACCGATAGCCTCGGTCCCAGCGTGCTTTGATCTGCCATGTCAATCCCCTTGGTTAAAAGCCTGCGTCCTTAAGAAAAGTCGTATCGCTCCGGTTGTGCACTTTTTAGTGCCTTGATCCCTGTCTTCGCCCCCCTGGCACCTCTCACTGCAGCCTGATCCAGGTCGTTTTGAGTTCCGTGTACTTGTCAAACGCGTGCAGTGACTTGTCGCGGCCATTGCCGCTTTGGCCGGTGCCGCCAAAAGGCACGGTGATGTCATCGTCGTCATACTGGTTGACGTGCACCGTGCCGACCTTGAGCTTGCGCGCAACGCGATGGGCGCGGTCAAGCGAGCTGCTCCAGACCGCGGCCTGCAGGCCATAGGGCGAATCGTTGGCGATTGCGATCGCTTCGTCCTCGCTGTCAAAGCGCAAAACCGAAAGCACCGGTCCGAAGATCTCCTCACGAGCAATGGTCATGCCATTTTTGACCCCGTCAAAGACCGTCGGCGCCACGAAAAAGCCGCCGCTCGCGTCGCGCATGCGCATGCCGCCTGCGACCAGGCGGGCGCCCTCGCCGTGTCCCTTCTCGATATAGCCAAGCACGGTATTGAGTTGCGCCTCGTCAACGATGGCGCCCATCGCGCAATCCGCAAGCAGCGGATCGCCTGGCTGATACCTGGCGCTAAGCGCGACCACGCGCGCGACGAACTCGTCGGCAATCGACGCCTCGACAAGCAGGCGTGAAGGCGCGTTGCAGGACTCGCCCTGGTTATAGAAGATTGCGCCTGCGGCGGTTTGTGCTGCGCGTTCAAGATCGTTGAAATCGGCAAAGACCAGATTCGCCGATTTTCCACCGAGCTCATTGAAAATGCGCTTGAGATTGGAGCGTCCTGCGTATTCGAGCATTTTTCGGCCAATCCGCGTCGATCCGGTGAAACCGATGGCGTTCACGTCGTGATGCAGCGCGAGCGCCTCGCCGGCCTCGTGCCCGAAGCCTGGAACGACATTGAAAACCCCTGCAGGCAGCCCGGCCTCGAGCGCGATCTCGGCCAGGCGCAATGCCGTCAGGGGCGATTTTTCCGAAGGTTTGACGATCAGGCTGTTGCCCGCCGCAAGTGCCGGCCCGATTTTCCAGGCGGCCATGATCATCGGATAGTTCCAGGGCACGATGGCACCGATGACGCCCATCGGCTCGCGCGTGATCAGCGCCAGCGCGCCAGGACCGGTGGGCGCGATCTCGTCATAGACCTTGTCGATCGCCTCGGCATACCAGTTGATGCAGCGGGCGCTCGCAGCAACGTCAACCGCAAGGCTCTGCGCGACCGGCTTGCCCATGTCAAGCGTCTCGAGCAGCGCCAGTTCCTCGCCATGGCTTAAGATCAGTTCGGCAAAGCGCTGCAGGACTTTCTTGCGTCTTGCCGGCGCCTGATCGGCCCAGCGACCGTCGGCAAAGGCCGCGCGCGCCGAAGCCACCGCGGCATCGACATCGGCCGCCCAGGCGCGCGCGACCTGCGCCAGGACGCGGCCATCAACGGGGGATCGCTTCTCGAACGTCTCGCCACTGGCGCTCGCGGTTCTCACGCCTGCAATGAGCGCGCGGCCATCGCATTGGAGCTGGTCTGCCCGCGCGTGCCAGTCGATTTCAGCCATGGGTCTCATCCGGGAGTGAAAAAGTCCTGCACGTCCGATCAGGTGCGAAGTGTCGGCGCATCATCGGCTTGCCTCGACAGGGACCAGCGCATCAAGGTCGGATCGAAGTGCCAGCGACTGGTCGCGCGCGCGCGTGCGCTCGC
Organism: Gammaproteobacteria bacterium; assembly: GCA_903970185.1. Taxonomy (GTDB): domain Bacteria; phylum Pseudomonadota; class Gammaproteobacteria; order Burkholderiales; family Burkholderiaceae_D; genus CAJCIC01. Next base: position 5,871 of record CAJCIC010000083.1, on the reverse strand, counting down.
GCCAGGCAAGCCAGAGGGTCGCGATCAGCACGCCGATGGCCACGACCAGCACCGTCAGGGTAGCCACGACATTGACCGATGGATTGAGCCCGCGCTGCATGCGCGAGAAGATCACGATCGGCAGGGTCGTCGTGTCCGGCCCGGCAAGAAAGGTGGTGGTCACGACGTCGTCGAGCGACAGCGTCAGGGTCAACAGCCAGGCCGACATCAGCGCCGGATAGACTGCGGGCAGCGTCACCAGGAAAAATACCGCGAGCGGACGCGCGCCAAGGTCCATCGCCGCTTCTTCGACCGAGCGATCCATGTTCAACAGCCGTGAATGGATGATGACGGCGGCATACGAGGCAAATATCGACGTGTGGCCAATCCATACCGACAGGAGCCCGCGCTGTTCGGGAAATCCGAGCGTGTCCTGGCAGGCGACGACAAACAGCAAAAGTGACAGGCCGGTGATGACTTCCGGCACCACCAGGGGGGCGTTGATATGTGCGATGAAAAGCGCGCGCGCGCGAAAGCGGGGAAAGCGAGCCATCGCAAGCCCGGCCAGCGTGCCGAGCACCACCGAGGCGCACGCGGTCAGAAAGGCGATCTTGAGCGACCAGCCGAGTCCATCGATGATCTCGGTGTCGTCCAGGATGTCACGGTACCAGCGCAACGAAAATCCGCCCCAAAGCGTCACCAGCTTGCTGGCGTTAAACGAAAAAACGATCAGCCAGGCGATCGGCGCGTAAAGAAAGAAATAGCCGGCAAAAAGCCAGGCGCGACCGAGGCGGCTATTCATGCGGCCTGCCCCACTTCGCCGTTGGCGCGGTTGAACACGGCCAGCGGCACGAGAATCAGAAGCACCATGGTGACGGCGACGGCGCACGCCATCGACCAATCGTTGTTGCTGAAAAACTCATCCCAGAGCACGCGCCCGATCATGAGCGTGGACGGCCCGCCCAGCAGGTCGGGGATGACGTATTCGCCAACGCTTGGGATGAAGACCAGCATCGAGCCGGCGATGATGCCGGCCTTGGACAGCGGCACGGTGACAAGCCAGAAGGTTTTCCAGGGTGACGCGCCAAGGTCGTAGGCAGCTTCAATCAAGCGCATGTCCATGTTCACGAGCGTTGCGTAAAGCGGCAGGATCATGAACGCGATGTAGGTGTAGACCATGCCAACCGTCATCGAGAAGGTCGTGTACATCATCTTTAGCGGGTGATCGACAAGATGCAGCCAGATCAGCAGGTCGTTGATGATGCCCTGGTCATCAAGAAGGCCTTTCCAGGCATACACGCGCAGCAGGTACGACGTCCAGAACGGCAGCGATACCAGCATCACCAGCGCCGGCCGTTGCGTCGCGGGCGAGCGCGCCATGAAATAGGCGAAGGGATAGCCCAGCGCCAGGCAGATCAGCGTGTTCAGGGCGGCAAGCTCAAGCGAATAGCCATAGGCGCGCAGATAAAGCGAGTCCCGCGCGAGAAACAGGTAGCTCGCGAGGCGAATCTTGAGGGTCACGACGCCATTGGCAAAATGCATCAGATCGACGTAGCGAACGCCATCGGTGTCCGACAGGCTGATCTTGAGCACGACAAGAAACGGCAGGGAGAAAAAGAGGATCAGAAAGCCGAACGGGATGCCGATGATCAAGCCGCGGCCAAGCCTTCTTGCGAGCGCTTCCGACAGCTTCGGTTTGGCCTGCGCTGCAAAAGGAGGCATGGGCAGCGCAGCGCTCATGAGGTCAGGACCACGATCGATTCGGCCTCAAGCGCAAGCGTCACCGCAGCGCCTGTGGCCAGCACCTCGCCGTGCCTGTCGCTATTGGTGTGCGCGACCTGCAAAATGGCGCCACTGGCCAGCGCGACGCGATAGACCGAGGAGCTGCCAAAGTAGGTCTGATCGACAATGCGCGCGGAAAAGGCGTTGTGCAGGGGCAAGGCCTCGGCCTTGTCGATGAGCCGGATCTTTTCCGGCCGCAAGGCAAGCGACACCGGCATGCCAAGAACGCCCGTGACGCCATGACTGACATAAAAGTCGCCATGCGCGGTTTCGATCACGCAATGATCGGGTTCATCCTCCTTTAGCGTGCCATCGAGCAGATTCACGCTGCCCACGAAATCGGCGACAAAGCGGCTATTCGGTGTTTCGTAGATGTCTCTGGCAACACCGACTTGCAAGGTCCGGCCCCGATTCAGAACGGCGATGCGGTCAGCCATCATCATCGCTTCTTCCTGGTCGTGCGTGACAAGCACGCAAGTCACGCCCACGCGTTTCAGGATGCTCTTCAGTTCGAACTGGGTCTGGCCGCGCAGCTTGCGGTCAAGCGCGCCAAGCGGCTCATCGAGCAGCAAAAGACGGGGCTCAAGCGCAAGACTGCGGGCCAGGGCGACGCGCTGCTGCTGCCCCCCCGAGAGCTGGTGCGGCTTGCGTCTGGCGAGCGCCGTGAGCTGTACGAGGGCCAGCATCTCATCGACCCGGGCGGCTATCGCCTGCTTGCTGTTGCCCACGCGTTTCAGTCCGAAGGCGATGTTCTCCCATACCGACAGGTGTGGAAACAACGCGTACGACTGGAACATCATGTTGATCGGGCGTTCGTAGGGCGGCAAGCTCGTGATGTCGTGGCCATCGAGCAGGATGCGACCGGCGCTTGGCGATTCGAAGCCGGCGAGCATGCGCAAAAGCGTCGACTTGCCGCAGCCCGAAGGCCCAAGCAATGCGAAAATCTCGCCGCGGCCAATGCCAAGGGAAACCTCATCGACGGCTGCGACGCCGTCGAATCGCTTGGTCAGGCACTGGATATCGACAAAGGGCGCCGCCTCGCGGGGTGCACCGCCCTGGGTGGGCAAGCCTTGCGATCGCATCGGGCTCACGACATCGTTCAAGGCGTCACGCTCCGGTTTTGAAAGTGGTGAAAAGCCGGGTGCGCAAGCGCCGGATGTCGTTATTGATGAGACCCGGGGGCGACATGCGCTTCAAGTCATCGCCCGCCAGAAACACGGCGGGATCGCCGCGGACAGTCGGATCGATCAGGGCATCGGCTGCGCGTACCGGATTGGCGTAGGACACCTTGTCAACGATTTCCGCCTGAACCTGCGGCCGGTAGATGAAATTGATCCACTGATAGGCTTCGCCGACGTGGCGCGCATCGCGCGGGATCGCCATGGTGTCGAAAAACAGCACGGCGCCCGAACTCGGCACCTCGATTTCGATGTGCTGGCCGTTATTCGCCTCGCGCGCACGCCGTGCAGCGATGCCGATGTCACCGTTCCAGCCCATCACCACGCAGATCGATCCGGCAGCCAGATCATTGATGTATTCGGACGACGAAAATAGCGTCACGTCGGGCCTTATCGCCATCAGCAGCCGCGCTGCCGCCTCATAGTCGCTGGCATCGCGGCTGTACGGGGATTTGCCCAGGTACTTAAGCGCTGCCGGAAAGACCTCGTCGCCGGAATCGAGCAGTGACAAGCCGCACGACCTGAGCCGATTGGCATACTTCGGCTGGAAAATCAGGTCCCAGGCGTTTTTGGGCATCGGCAAATCGCCAAGCGCCTTTTTGACCTCATCGACGTTGATGCCCACCGTGGTGATGCCCCAAAGCCACGGCGCAAGATACTGGTTGCCCGGGTCGACCGCGGCCAAGCTCGCAAGCACCGCCGGATCGAGGTTGGCGTAGTTGGGGATCTGCGTTTTGTCGAGCTTTCGAAACAGACCGGCCTGGATCTGCAGGCCGGCCCAATGCGACGAAGGCACGACGACGTCATAGCCGCTGTGGCCCGCAAGCATCTTGGCGTGCAGCGTCTCGTTGGCATCGAAGGTGCTGTAATGCACCTTGATGCCGGTGGCCTTCTCGAACTCGGCAATCGTGCCATCGCCGATATAGTCCGACCAGTTGTAGACGTTCAAGATCGGTGTCGCGGCGGCACCGCCTGAGCACGATGCAATCAGCGCGCAAAGTGCAGCGATTAGCGTGAAGCGGCAAACGAGGGGCATCATCGCTTCCTCACCCGGGCCAGATGTCCTCGCCCTGGCATCTAGCAGCCCGCCCGCAAACGGACCGTCAAGCATGGCCATCCGCACGTTGACGCTGCCATCAAAAGATGCCTTTTTGTGTCAGTTCGGCAAGCGTCAGATCGAGGCTCCTGCGAATCAGGGCGATCATGGCGTCGATCTCGGCCGGTGTAATCACAAGCGGCGGCGCGATGATCATGCGGTCGCCAACGGCACGCATGACAACGCCGCCATCAAAGCAGTGCCGGCGACAAATCATGCCGACCTCGAGGCCGGCATCGAAGGCTTCGCGCGTCGCCTTGTTTTTCGACAGAACGAGACCACCGACGAGGCCAAGCGTTTCGGTCGCGGACACGAGCGGATGCTCGCCAAGCGATTTGAACCTTTGCGCGAGATAAGGCGCAAGCGTTGCGCGGACGTTGTCGATCACGCCTTCGTCGCGCAGGATGCGAATGTTTTCAAGCGCGAGTGCGCAGCCCACCGGATGGCCCGAATTGGTGTAGCCATGGTTGAATTCGCCGCCCTTTTGAACCAGCACGTCGCTGACGCGATCGCTCACGATGACACCGCCAAGGGGGAAGTAACCCGAGGTCACGGCCTTGGCAAACGCGATGAAATCCGGCCGCACGCCGAAATGCTGGCAGCCGAACCACGTCCCCAGTCGTCCGAAGCCGCAGATCACCTCGTCTGAAATCAGCAGCACGCCGTACTTGTCGCAGATGCGCTGGATCTCGGGCCAGTAGGTCGCAGGCGGAATGATGACGCCGCCTGCGCCTTGCACCGGCTCGCCGATGAAAGCCGCGACGCGCTTCTCGCCAAGCGCCTGGATTTTATCTTCGAGCCACGATGCCGCCTTGATGCCAAACGCCTCCGGCGAAAGATCACCGCCAAGGTCGAAATAGTACGGCTGCTCGATATGTGCGATGCCAGGGATCGGCAGGCCGCCTTGCGCGTGCATGCCGGCCATGCCGCCAAGCGAAGCGCCGGCCATCGTGCTGCCATGGTAGCCATTGTGGCGACCGATGATGATGTCGCGCTCGGGTGCCCCCATCAATTGCCAGTAACGCCTGACCGCGCGCACGATCGTGTCATTGGCTTCCGAGCCCGAATTGGAATAGAACACCCGCTTCATGTCAGGTGGGGCAAGCGAGCAAAGCGTCTCTGCAAGTTCGGCCGCGGGGATATTCGAGGTCTGAAAAAAGCTGTTGTAAAACGGCAGAGTCATCATTTGCGCATAGGCGGCATCGGCCAGCTCACGCCGACCGTAGCCAAGCGCCACATTCCATAAGCCCGACATGCCATCGATGATACGATGGCCCTCGGCGTCTTCAATGTAGATGCCTTCGGCGCGCACGATGATGCGCGAACCTTGCTTTGCCAAGGCTTTGAAATCGGTGAACGGGTGCAGATAGTGCGCCGCATCGCGCGTTTTGATGAGGCTCAATTCGTGCGCTGAAAGGGGTGCAGAAAAAGGCGCGTTCATGGCGAGATCCTAGGTGGCAAGCACGTGAGCGCTCAGACGTGCAGCAGCAGGTGCTCACGCTCCCACGGGCTGATGACCTTCATGAACTCGGCGTACTCCTCCTCCTTGACGGCGGCATACAAGGTAACGAAGCGCTTGCCGAGAATTTCGTGCAGCGCGGCTGCCGAGCGCATTTCCGTCAAGGCCTCGTGCAGGCCGCGCGGCAATTGAAATTCCGTGTGATAGGCACTGCCTTTGAATTCAGGCAGCGGCTCGATCTTGTTCATCAAACCGAGATAGCCGCACGCCAAGGTCGCGGCAAATGCGACATAGGGGTTGGCGTCCACGCCAATGACGCGGTTTTCCACGCGGCGCGCAGCGGGTTCGGAATCGGGCACGCGAATTCCGACGGTGCG
>CAJCIC010000082.1 GCA_903970185.1 Gammaproteobacteria bacterium | reverse complement strand
CGAAGGCGAACCGCGAGCCGCGGAACTCGGCTATCGCCAGGACTCCCGAGACGTCGAATACGGGAGTGATCCTCGATTCGATTCGGCGCAAAGCTGCAACACATGCAGGCGCTATAGAGGGATCATGGGAAGTGCAACGGGCCCGTGTCAGACCTTCACGGATCGCCTGGTCGAAGCACACGGATGGTGTCGCGCATATGAGACTTGGACCCGCTCGATAACGAATTGATCGCACGAGTTCGCAGATGCGGACATGCGTTCCGGATGCTATCAGCGAACGCCGGCGTAACTTCGGATCCGCCTATCGCGCAAACACCTCCCGTGATTTCTCCTGCGCTGGAGGCGGAATTGATTTTCGCTTCTTCAGCCATGCGCCTTGAGCTAGGCGCAACGAATGACTGAGTCGCAGCGTCCCGGCGCAAATCGGCAATGTCTGTTAACGCACAGACAGGATCAGGAACAAAAACTAACTTTGGCTGATGGCGGACGATTCAAGATCGCCTTCGATGTGGAAATCATCCCATCCCGGACCATGACTGCCGAAGGGATTGGGCGGACTTCCGTCACGGTTACCTGCTGATCGCAAAGACGTCGTCGCGTCTGCGCGTTCCGTTTCATTAGGCGTGGTGGATGCGCGAACGCAATGCCATGGAAATCTTGCCGCTAGCCCGCACCGCTGTTACGACGCCGTCGTGAACGATGCATCCGCAGGCCGTGGCTTGGCCATCCAGGTCGATGGTGCAGATACGCTCGTGATCCTAAGTGGTGACTGGACGATAGGCGATAGCGAAGCGGCTGCTGCCGAGCGCGAAACGTGGCTCGATCGCCAGGGCCTGAAAGCCATTGTGTTTGACACGCGGCGGCTTGGCCGCTGGGACAGCTCCCTGCTCGTGTACCTGGCGGGTTTGCGCCGCAACGCCGTGCCGCGCTCGATACGCTTCGATGACGGCGGCATTCCGGTCGCTGCACAGCGCCTTTTGGCGTTGCTACCGGAAAGCGCAACTGCGCCGGCCGCTCCAACGCGCCGCCCCGGACTCGTAGAGACACTTGGAGTTGCGGCCATTTCGGCGTGGATCGAGCTGGCTGCCGTCACCACACTGCTCGGAGGACAGATCCTGCAAGCCGGCGCGGCAAGTTTCGGCCGGGCACGGATGCGTCGCGCCGATCTGCTGACCTGCATATATGACGCCGGCATTGCCGCCCTTCCGATGGTCGCTCTGGTAAACGTCCTGGTGGGCGCCATTTTGGCATTCGTCGGTGCGATAGAACTGCGCCGTTTCGGTGCCGAAGTCTACATCGCCAATCTGGTTGGCATCGCCCAGGTACGCGAGATGGCACCGGTCATGACTGCGATCGTCATGGCTGGCCGAACCGGTGGCGCGTACGCTGCCGAGATTGCATCGATGCAGGCGAGCAACGAACTGGATGCACTTAGCGTCCTTGGCGTTCCGATTCAAGACTACTTGATTCTTCCGCGCGTTCTGGCACTGACACTCATGACGCCGCTGCTGTATCTGTATGGAAGCTTCGTTGGCATTCTGGGCGGCTTCGCCGTCGCCGTCAGCATGCTCGACATGTCGCCTGAACTTTTCATCGCGCAAACCCGCGACGCCGTGACCATGACTCAGGTGATTTTCGGCTTCACCAAGAGCATCGCCTTTGCCGCACTCATCGCGATTGCGGGCTGCCGCATCGGTCTGAAGGCCGGACGCAGCACAACCGACGTGGGACATGCAGCGACGCACGCTGTGGTGGTTGGCATCGTCGGTGTCATCGTCGTCGATGCCATATTTGCGGTTTGTGCCAACGCCTTGGGTATCTGACTTAAATGGACGCATCGCAAGCGACGCCGACACTCAAAGCGCGCGGCCTGACTTTCGGTTATGGCGGCGAAGCGGTGCAGATCGATGTTTCATTCGAGGTCAAGCAGGGATCGATCTTTGCCATCATGGGCGAAAGTGGTTGCGGCAAGAGCACTCTGCTCAAGGTTCTTATCGGGCTATTGCGCCCGAGCGCCGGCACGCTGCATTTTGGCGCTCAGGACTACTGGTCGATGGAAGACCCAACGCGAGAGGCATTTGGCAAGCGCATCGGCGTGCTGTTTCAGGGTGGAGCTCTGTGGAGTTCGATGACCGTGGCAGAAAACGTCGCCCTGCCGCTGCAAATGTTTACCGGGCTAAGCCCGGCGTCGATTAACGCGCTGGTCCAGTTGAAACTCTCGCTGGTGGGTCTTGACAGTGGCCGCACGAGCATGCCGGCTGACTTGAGCGGTGGCATGCGCCAGCGTGCCGGGCTCGCCCGCGCAATGTCCCTCGATCCCGAAATACTCTTTCTGGATGAACCCTCTGCCGGTCTCGACCCGATCGCGGCCAAGCGATTCGACGATCTGATCCTTGAGCTGCGCGACGGTTTTGGCGTTACCGTGGTGATGGTCAGTCACGAGTTGGCGAGCCTTTTTGGCATCTGCGATGATGGCATCTTCCTCGATGCGCAATCACGGTCGGTAATTGCGCGCGGTGCCCCAACGATGTTGCGTGATCGCTGCGACAACGTCACGGTACATGCGTTCATGACGCGTGAGAAACCGAACGCCGACGCCATCAACGTTGCGGAGCGCACACCATGATCAGCAAAAAGCCGCTCCTTGTGGGAACGTTCGTCCTGGGCGGCCTTGCCCTCGCGGTGGCGGCGATCCTCACATTTGGCAGTTTGCACCTCTTTACCCGGACCGTCCCCATCGTGGGCGTGTTCCAGGGCTCCGTCTCTGGCCTAAGCGTCGGATCTCCGGTCACCTTCAGGGGCGTGAATATCGGCAAGGTGAAAAGCATGCAAGTGCGCGTCGATGTCTTGCACCACACGGG
>CAJCIC010000081.1 GCA_903970185.1 Gammaproteobacteria bacterium | reverse complement strand
AGGTCGAGGGCGCAGGCGCATCCGTTGGCAGCATCGTCAACAGTGGTTCGCTCTCGGTCATCTCCGGGGGTACCGCCGGGATTTTCGTGGGTAACGGCGCGATCGTTGGCTCGATCTCCAACGCCGGTACGGTGACTGCCGGCAGCTACGGCATCCTCGTGCGCAGCAGCACCCTCACCGCCGGCATCACCAATAGCGGCCTGATTAGCGGCACAGACAACACCGGCATCGTGCTGCAAGGCGCAAGCGTTGGCACGCTGTCGAACCTGCTTGGCGGAACCATCACAGGCACCAGTTATGGCGTCAACATCTCGGCATCGAGCCTCGGCCAGTTCTTAAACGCCGGGCTGATCACGGGCGGAATTGGGGTTTTTGTGATGAACTCGACGGTCACCGGCGGCATGACCAACAGCGGCCAGATCCTGGCCACGAACACGAGTCTTTCTGCAGGCATCTTCGCAAGTGGGTCGACCATCTCCGGCGGCATCAAAAACCTTGCTGGCGGCGTCCTTTCCGGGGCAAGCGGAATTTCGCTTTACAGCAGCAAACTCGATACCCTATCGAACGCAGGCACCCTCTCGGGACTTGTAGATGGCATCGGCGTCCATGGCAGTACCCTCAGCGGCCTTGGTGCAACCGCTGCAATTAGCAACTCGGGCGCGATCACCGGATCCTACGCCGGTGTCATCATGTCCAACTCTACGGTTGCAGGCGGGATCGTCAACAGCGGCCTGATTTCCGGGACGACCTATGCTGGCGTTATCCTTGGCGGCGCGCTGGTCACGGGTGGCATCACCAATCTCGCCGGCGGCGTGATTTCGGGTGCAAGCGGTATCGCCGTCTACCAAGGACTGCTTGATTTCATCTACAACGCAGCGGGTGCGACCATCACCGGCATTGGCGGCCCGGACGGATCCGAGTCCGGCATCCTCCTATCGTCAGCGACCCTGTCCGGCGGCATTTCCAACGCCGGCGTGATCCACGGCGTGAATTACGGCATCAATCTCGAAAGTGGCGCAACCGTCGCTGGCGCCATCATCAATTCCGGCACGATTTCAGGAGGCCGCGTCGGCGTCGGTGTCTTCACGAGCAGTACGGTCGTTGGCGGCCTCACCAATAGCGGCCTGATTTCCGGCACGACATACGCTGGCGTGATGGTCAGCGGCTCGACGATCTCGGGCGCCGTCTCCAATCTTTCCGGGGGCACCATCACGGGTGGCGAAGGCATCTTGCTGTACCAGGCAACAGTCGGCTCGATCAGTAACGCCGCCGGTGCGAAGATCATCGCCACTGCCACCAACGGCATTGACGTGAGCAACGCAACGGTGACGGGCGCGATCATCAATGCCGGCACGATTACGGCACCCAAAGCCGGCATCAGCATGACCACCAACGCCACCGTCGGTGGAGGCCTCATCAATAGCGGCGTGATTGCGGGTGGCCCGTATGCGGTCTACGTCGATGCGACATCTTCGCTCGGTCCGATCACGATATCAGGCAACACGGCAAGGTTCATCGGTGATGTCTACGCGCCGGCCAGTGCCGTGACGCTGACCTCCGGCTCGTCGTTTACCGGCACCAACGCCTTTAACGTCGCCTCGTTTTCGATCGATCCGACAGCGACACTCATGATGGGCGCGATGGCCAGTACCGCCGCAGATGCCGCCGGCATCACGACCTCGCAGGGCGTGAACAACGCCGGCACGCTAGGCGTAGGTCTTGGCACGGCGCACATCACCGGCAGCTACACCCAGGCGTCGAGTGGCACCTTCTCGATGGGCGCGAAAAGCGCCTCGCAGTACGGCCAGCTCGCGGTCAACGGCGCGGTCAGCCTGCCTGCTGCTGCGAGCATTTTTGTCAATGTCGCCGGCAACGAGGATTTGCCCAACAAGGGCACGCTGGTGGGTGTCATCAGCGGCACGAGCCTGACCGCATCGACCTTCGATGTCACCGACAACTCTGCGCTTTTCAAATTCACGGGCAAGATCGATGGCACTGGCGTCGATCTCGTCATCGCCGAGAACGCGCTGGTGCTGCCTGACGTGATTGCCAACCACAACACCGCGGCGATTGGCGCTGCCACCGTGCTCGATGAAATCATCGAGACCAGTGGCACGACCGGTGCCTTTGGCAGTGTGATTGATGCCATCGCCAGGCTGCAGACCTCGCAGCAAGTCTCAAACGCCGCCTCCGAGACGCTGCCGCTGCTGTCTGGCGATTCCAACGTCGCGGTTCTGGGCACGCTGTATGACATCGACCATATCGTGCAATCCAGAACCGGCAACTACGGGCTTTCGTCTGGCGATCCGTACATGTTAAGTGACCGTGGCGCGTGGGTGAAACCGTTTGGGTCGTGGGCGAGCCAGAACGAGCAGAACAGTGCGCCGGGCTTTACCGCCCAGATCGCGGGCATCGCCATGGGCGCCGATGGTGCCTTCTCACCGCAAGGACGCGTCGGTCTTGCCTTCGCCTATGCCGACACCGGGGTGCAGGGTTCTGGCTCGCAGACACCCAACAGCAACCACATCGATCTGTACCAGTTCATCGGCTACGGCAGCTACACGCTCGATGCCTTGACCGAAGTCAACTGGCAACTCGACGGCGGCATGAACACCAACACCGGATCACGCAGCATCAACCTCATCAGTGCCATTGCGCGCTCAAGCTATGACTCTAATACGGCGCATGCCGGCATCGGCATCGGCCGCAACCTGCCGTTCTCGGACGCGACCGTGATTACGCCCTCGATTCGCGTTGACTACACCTGGATTCACGATGACGCCTATACCGAAGGCGGAGCCGGGCCGCTCGATCTGCACGTGCAGTCGGCATCGCTCGAGCAGCTCTTGACTTCGGTCAATGCCAAGATCACACAGCGCCTGACCGATAGCGCCACGCTCTACGGCAACCTCGGTGTCGGCTACGACTCGCTTGCGCGCGGCACCGAGGTGACTGCAGCCTACGCCGGCGCTCCGGGCCTGGCGTTTGCAACGCCGGGTGTGGGCACCAAGCCGTGGACCGGCTTCGGCGGCTTTGGCGTCCTCTACACGCCCAAGGGCGGGCCTGAAATCTCGGTCGGCTACGATGTCGCAAACCGATCGGGCTTTAACGAGCAAAGCGTATCGGCCAAGCTGCGCTGGGCGTTCTAGCAAAACCGCTCACCTCCCTTAAGGCGGGGCGGCCCCTGGCTTCTGGTCAGGGTTGCCCCGCCCGTTTCGGCTTTGTTCGCGCGCCTTTTTCTGCCCTCGCCTTGACCATCAGGATGAGCGGTGAGAAGCGCTGCCTTGAGCATGCTGACGCCAATCCTCACCAAGGCGTAGAGTCCGGGGACGAGGACGAGGACGAGGGCGACACGCCGCTGGGCCCACCTGAGACAAAGCCACGCGCAGCCCGACGCTTTCTCGTTTGCTTTGAAGGAAATCCGCACCCGCCCGACGCATGACGCCTCCTGCCGAACTGAAGTCGCTGCTTGCTGAAGCCTTTGCGCTTGAAAAGCGCGGGGATCTCGACGCTGCCGAGCGACGCTTTGCCGACATCCTGCGCGCCCACCCGCAAAGCGGCGAAGTGCTGCATGCCTTTGGCATTCACCGCCTTCAGCGGGGTGATGTGACCGGGGCGGCACACGCGATTGCGCGTGCGGTCGTCATCAAGCCTAACGAGGCGCTCTACCAGCGCGATCTTGGCGAGCTATTCAGGCGCCTTGGACAATTCGAGCAATCGATTGCCTGCGGCGTGGCCGCAACGCGCCTGGCCCCGAAGGATGCCGACGCCTTCTATAACCTCGGCCTCGCCCACGCCGATCTTGGCAACGAGAAAAAGGCGATCGAATGCTATCGCCGCGCCACGCGCTTGGCGCCGTTGCACGGCATGGCGTTCAACAACCTCGGCACGGCGCTCGAACACAGCGGTGACATAAGCGGCGCCGAAAAGGCCTACCGAGAGGCCGTCAAGATCGATGCGCGCCGCGCCGAAGCGCAAAACAACCTCGGCGCACTGCTTCTGAAAGCCAACAAGCTCGATGAGGCGCGGCACCATCTTGGCGCTGCCATCGATGCGCGAGCCGGCTTCATCGAAGCCCACTACAACCTGTCCACGCTGAAAACCTATCGACGCGACGATCCTCATCTGATCGAGCTCTTGGCGCTTGCCGGCGCGCGCGAGACGCTCGCCCCGAAGGCGCACATCGAGTACGCCTTTGCGCTTGGCAAGGCGCTCGAAGACGCCGGCGAAAATGACGGGGCGTTTGCCGCCTTTGCCGAAGGCAACGCGCTCCAGCACGCGCTGACACCGTTTGATGTGGCGCTCGCCAAAGCCCACTTCGATGCCGTCAGAGAGACCTTTACTGCGGCCTTTTTCGAGAAGCGCAGCCACTGGTCCGGCCATGTCGATGCGCGTACGCCGATTTTCATTGTCGGCATGCCGCGCTCGGGGACCTCGCTGATCGAGCAGATCCTGGCCACCCACCCGCAGGTCTTTGGCGCGGGCGAATTGCCCGACCTGGATTGCGTGATTCGCGACACGCTGGATGCGAAACTTGATCGGGCCAGCGCCATGGAGCGGCTCTCCGAGCGGGACCTGCAGGCCATCGGCAAGCGCTATCTCGATCGCGCCTTCGCGCATTCGCCCAAAAGCCAGTTCGTGACCGACAAGATGCCGGCCAACTTCTTTCACCTTGGCCTCATCAGGCTTGCGCTGCCGCACGCGAAGATCATCCATGCCCTGCGCGATCCGATGGACACCTGCTGGTCGTGCTTCACGCGCCATTTCGAATCGAGCATGGAATTCACCTACGAGCTCTGCACGATCGCGCGCTATTTCGAGCGCTACGCGAAGATGATGGACCACTGGTCGCGCGTTCTGCCAAAGGCCTGGATCCTCGAATCGCGCTACGAGGAGATCGTTTCAGATACCGAGAACAAGGCGCGCGAATTGACCGACTTTTTAGGCCTGCCCTGGGATCCGGGCTGCCTTGCCTTCTACGACAACCCAAGGCACGTGGCCACCGCGAGCGTCGCGCAGGTGCGACGGCCGATCTATGCCACCTCGATCGGACGCTGGCAGCGCTTTGCCCGCCACCTGGGACCCCTTTTTGACGTCGTTCGCCCCTATCGGGGCAGCGACGATCTCGATGTGGCAACGCTTGCCGCGCTCGCACAATCGAGCGCCTCGCCTGATGCCGCCGAAAATGCCAGACACGCCGAGCGGCTGTGCAGCGAAGGCCTTGCGCTTTATCGACAGGGCTTGCGGCGCGAAGCGCTTGCCCGCTATGAAGAAGCGCTTAGCCTGCGTCCCGGCCTTGAGGCGGCCTTGAACGGGCGCGGATTCGTCTTGCAGGAATTGGGCGAACTTGAAGCGGCGCGCGCCTCGTTTGACGCGTGCGTGCAACTCGCGCCAGGTAACGCCATGGCACGGCTGAACCTTGCCATGGTGCAATTGAAGCTTGGCCAGTTCGATATCGGCTGGGAGAACTACGAAGCGCGCTGGAGCGGATCTGCCGAAAGCATGGCGGGCACGCTCAACCGCGCGGTGAGCCCGCTTGCGCAATGGAATGGCGAAGCAAATACCGAAGCGCTGCGCCTGCTTGTCATCACCGAGCAGGGCTTTGGCGACACGTTCCAGTTCGCGCGCTACCTCGCGCTCCTTGGCCAGCGTTTTCGCGAGGTCGGCTTTGCCTGCTCGCAGCCGACCTTAAGACTGATGGAATGGAGCTTTGGCGAGCGTATCGCGATCACCGACCGTCTGCCCTCGCAACTCGAAGATTGGGACCTGCAATGCCCGCTCCTGTCACTGCCGCGCGCATTTAAGACGCGCCCTGATTCGATTCCCGCTGAGGTGCCCTACCTCAAGGTCGCAGCGCCGGCGCGACGCTTCTGGCAACGAAGGCTCGAGCGCAATGCAAGCCGCGCCTTGCGCGTGGGCATCGCCTGGGCCGGCCGCCGTGCGCATCAATACGATGCGCGTCGCAGCATGGGCTTCGAGTTGCTCACGCCGCTCTTTGAAAACACCGCCATCTCCTGGGTCAGCCTCCAGAAGTGGGCGAATAACGATATCCGCCCGGCACCGCCAGAGGGCATCGAATGGTTCGACTGGACCGGCGAATTCGCCGATTTCGCCGACACGGCAGCACTCGTTGCCAATCTCGATCTGGTGATCTCGATCGACTCGGCGCTGGTCCATCTTGCCGGCGGCCTCGGCGTTGCCGTATGGCTTTTGAATCGCTTCGATGGCGAATGGCGCTGGTTGCACCAGCGCGAAGACAGCCCGTGGTATCCGACGGTGCGAATTTTTACCCAGCCTGCGCTTGGCGACTGGACCTCGGTCATCCATCGCGTGAGCCATGCGCTAAAAGAGTATCCGGCGCCAAGGCGCGAGAAGGCCCGCTCGCAGCGCACGCAGCTGGCCGAGCCCAAGGCCAGCGCAAAAACGCCGGCCGTCGATCTCGCGCAAGCCGTGGAAATGGCGGCGCGCCATCAAAGCGCGGGACGGCTTCACGAGGCCGAGGCGCTCCTTCGCGAGGTGATCGCGCGCGAGCCGCAAAACGCCCACGCCCTGCATCTTCTGGGCGTCATCGCGCACCAGCTGCAACGACCAGCGGAAGCCATCGGATGGGTCACGCAGGCCATTGCCAAGAACGGCTCGGTGGCCCTCTACCATGCCAATCTCACCGAAATGCTGCGCCAGGACGGCCAGCTCGACCAAGCCATCGCAGCAGGTGAGACCGCCATCGCGCTCGATTCGGCACTGGCGCTCGCGCACGCCAACCTGGGCATTGCGTACTATGACGCAGAGCGCTTCGAAGATGCCGAGGCGGCGGAAAAGCGCGCGCTCGAACTCGAGCCGCGCTTGATCCAAGCGATGAACACGCTAGGCAGTATCGAGCGCAAGCGCGAAAGGCGCCAAAGTGCCGCCGAATGGTATCGGCGGGCGCTTGCGGTTGCGCCCACCCACCTCGAATCGTTGAGCAACCTTGGCGCTGTGTTGCTTGAGGACCAGCGCAACGAGGAAGCCATCGCGCCGCTCGAGCGGGCGCTTGCGATTGCGCCGGAATTCGCCGAGGCCCTGTGCAATCTCGGCCTTGCCCACTACGGTGCCGCGCGCTTTCTGGAAGCCGAAGGCTTCTTGTCGCGTGCGCTGCAGTTAAGGCCGCGCCATGTCGAAAGCGTGGTCGGCCTGGCCCGCGTTCTGATCGATACCGATCGGCTCGAAGCCGGCCACGCGCTGCTTGACGATGCCATCAAGTCTGGCCTGAGTTCGCCCGATCTGCTTTTTCTTTACGCCTCGGTCCTCGCGCAGTTGGGCGCTACCGAAAATGCCGAGGCCGCCTTTGCGCGTGCCCTGGCCTTGCGCGCCGAGTTTCCCGAGGCGCTGGTGGGCCTTGGCAACCTGCGCCTGGAGGCGGGCGAGAGCGATGCGGCTGTCGCACTTTTCGAGCAGGCGCTAGCCATTGAGCCCGACCATGTCGGCGCGTCGTTTCATCTGCTTTTTGCCCAACGCGTGGAACAAGGCAGTGCCGCGCTGGTTCGCTTGAAGACCCTGATCAGCTCCGGACGGCTGCCGCCGGCGGACCTGATGTCAGCGCACTATGGCGTGGGCAAAGGGCTTGATGACCTTGGCGAGTATGCCGATGCCTTTGGCCACTATCTTGCCGGCGCTGCGATCAAGCGCGGCATGATTCAATACGATGCCGCCTGGGAGGAGGCCAGAACACGCCGCATCGCCGAAGTCATCGATGCGAAGTTTCTGGATCGCCTAAAGGGCGCGGGCAACGCATCGCGCCAGCCGATCTTCATCCTTGGCATGCCGCGCTCGGGAACCACGCTGACCGAGCAGATCATTGCCAGTCACTCGCAGGTGTTTGGCGCTGGCGAATTGCCCGCGTTGATGGAGATCGTGCAGCGCTCGCTTGAACCGGGGGAAGAGCCGATCTATCCGGAAAACCTGAGCGCGCTGACCCGCGACACGCTCGATGCCTGGGCGAGCGATTATCTTGCGCGCCTGCCGCCATCGGGCCGCGGCTTTGCCCGCGTCACCGACAAGATGCCGGCAAACTACTTCGCGCTCGGGCTGATTGCCCTGATGCTGCCCAACGCCAAGATCATCCACGTCATGCGCGACCCGCTTGACACGTGCGTGTCGTGCTTCACGCGGCTTTTTGGCAGGAGCCATGCGGCGACCTACGATCTCGCCGAGGTCGGCAGGCTCTATGTCAGCTACGCCGAGTTGATGGACCACTGGCGCGCGCTGCTGCCCGGCCGCTTTCTCGACGTGCGCTACGAAGACATCGTGGCCGACATTGACCATCAGGCGCGGCGCCTCATCGACTATTGCGACCTGCCATGGGAAGACAAATGCCTCGCCTTTCACAAGACGCGGCGCAACATCCGCACTTCCAGCGTGACGCAGGTGCGCGAACCGCTCTACACCCGCTCGGTTGAACGCTGGCGTCACTACGAGGCGTATCTCGAGCCGCTCGTTGAAGCGCTTGGCAAGTACGCGCAAAGGCGATGAGACGTGCCTTTGCCGTGTGCACGCTCGCGCTCTTCGGGCTGATCGCCGCGTGCGCGACTGCGCCGCCCTCTTTAGGCCAGCGTCTGGAAACCGCCCATGCCATGGCTGCAAAACGCGGCTGGCAGGAAACGCAGATCGATACGCGCGCTTTCGTGCTCAAGACATGGGGACCTGAGGAGTCGATAGATGCCAGGGCCGACGCCCTTTGGATCTACATCGAGGGCGACGGCCTCGCCTATCTGGGTGCCGAGCGCATCTCGGAAGATCCAACACCGGTCGCGCCTTTGGCGCTTGCGCTCGCCGTTGCACAACCCGAGGGTCTTGCCGTCTCCCTCGCGCGGCCGTGCCAGTATCTCGCGCATGCGGATACGTGCTCGAGCAAATACTGGACCGACAGGCGCTTTTCGCCCGAGGTCATCGAATCGATGAACGAGGCGGTCGCAACGCTGAAAGCGCGCTATCAGGCAAGCCGCCTCACGCTCGTTGGCTACTCTGGCGGTGCCGCGATCGCAGCGCTTCTTGCCGCGCGACGAAGCGATGTCGTGCGCCTCGTCACGGTGGCGGGCAATCTGTCGATCAAGGCCTGGACCGATGCGAAATTCTTGAGCCCGTTAAGAGGCTCGCTTGATCCCGCCGATGAACGTCAACAGCTGGTGCACATCGATCAGTGGCACTTCGTTGGCGGCGCCGACGAAGTCGTGCCCGCCAATCTCACCGAAGCGTTCACAGCCGGCATGCCGCACGCCCACCTGGTGCGCGAAGACGACTTTGATCATCGCTGCTGCTGGGTCGATGCCTGGCCGAGACTTTGGGCCTTGATGAACTGATCCGCGCAGGCTCGCATTCGTGGACCCCGAGGGACAATTGCCCGGCTACAGGTCGGCAAGAAGTGTCTGAAGCGGCATCGCCTCGGTGTTCTTGTCGACAGGAAAGCGTTGCTCACCGGGATAGAGCACCAGCTGCCGCGTCGCTTTGATATCGTCGCAGCCAATGTAGAAGCCCCTTGCCGGCTTCGGATTGCTGATCGAGCGTTTGACTTCGATCGCCCACCGCTCCTTGGCACTGAATTCAATCACGAGATCGATCTCGGCGCCGGCGCTACTGCGATAGAACGTCGCCTTGGCGCTCGATGAAATTTTCTGCAGAATATTCTCGATCAACATCCCTTCCCAACTCGCACCAACGACCGGATGGCCAAGGAGAGCTTCCTTGTCCTCGATGTTCAAAAGCGCATGCAGCAAGCCGCTATCGCGCACGTAAACCTTGGGCGATCTGACCAGGCGCTTTCTGGAGTTTGAAACCCATGGGGCAAGACGGCGAACCAGAAACAGATCAACCATGATGTCAAGGTATCTGGCGACCGTCTGGCCGCTCACGCTCAATGCATTTGCAAGCTGGGCCGCGTTGAGCATCTGGCCCTGGTTATGCGCAAGCATCTGCCAGTATCGACGCAGCGTTTCTGCAGGAATACGGGGCCCGAGTGTCGGAACATCCCGCTCCAGATAGGTCGCAATGAAGGCACTGCGCCAGCGAAAGCTCGCCTTCTCGCTCGCCGCAAGAAAACTATCCGGAAAGCCGCCACGCAGCCATACCCGGTCAGCCGCATCGGGCATTGCGCGCATCACCTCGGCAACGGAAAACGGCGCCAGATATGCGTACGCGATGCGTCCTGCAAGTGTCTCGCTGGATTGCTGCAGGAGGTCGATCGAAGCCGAACCAAGCAAGAGGAAATGCCGGTTGCGCCTGCCCTTTTTTCGCCTGCGATCGATCAAAGCGCGCAAGGTCTCGAAAAGGCCCGGCAGCCTGTGGATTTCATCGAAAATCACCAGGCGATCCTCGTGCTGGTTGAGGTAAAGCTCGGCATCGGCGAGTTTGGCGCGATCGGACGGCAATTCGAGATCGAGATAAAGCGCGTCATCGCCCAGACGCTTCGAAAGGCGCAGCGCAAGCGTGGTCTTGCCCACCTGTCGCGGGCCGAGCAAGGCCACTGCGGGAAACTCGCCCAGCAGCTCGGCCACATGGTCTTCGATGTCACGCTGGATCATAACCATGCAATTATGCCATGCGATGGCATAATTGCATGGTTTTTCGAGGGGGATGTTCCCGCCGGCTGTTACGCCTCGACCAAAACCGAGATGGTGCGATCGCGGATCAGCGACCGCGTTTTTTCACGGATGGCGAGCATATGCGGTGTCACATTGTGTGCCTCCAGGGCCTCGATGCTCTGCCAGCGCTCGACGATCATGACGCAATTGGGACCGTTGAGGCTCTGCCAGGAAAGACCCGGCGTGTAGTCGGTTGTCGCCACGTACTGGATGCACCCCGCTTCGGCACGAACCGTGGGTGCGTTGGCGGCGAAGGCAGCAAGATAGGCTTCGCGTGCGCCTTCGTGAAACTCGAGTCTTGCAACGACGTGGATCATGGCTTGTCCTCTTTCAGATGGGCGACTTGACCAGGCTTGAATGACCCCCGGCGATTGCCTGGCAACGTCTGCCCTCGTTGCGAGGATAACCGAGCCGCCCGAAGTCTCTCACGCGGCGAAGTCGATGAGCGTGATCGACAGTTCTTCGGAGTCGACGCGAAAGTCGGCGCAAAGGACCATCTGGGCGGCGCCGACATCCATGGTCACGGCCATGGTGTAGATGAAGGCGCCGCTAAGTAGCGAATAGTGCGGCCCATGCACGACCGGCCGCCCTTCACGCCTTATGGCGTCCTTGAAATACGGGCGCCGCGACCAGTTGGCGCCACTGCTTTTGGCGAGCGGGCGCAGCCGGTCTGCGCCTGGCACAACTTCACGATGGATCGCTTCGCCCACCTGGATGCCGCGGTGATCCAGCAACATGCAGGTCAATGCGTTTGGCGCCTGGAACAGTTGCCTTGCCGCGGCCAGCAGCGATTTGGTCGACTGGAAGATGCGTACGGCGGCGAGAAGCATATTTCTGACCGACGCCATGTGCGCGCGCTCCTGCGCACCGACTTCGTTGTTCAGGCGTCCAAGCGCCGGCCACAGATCGCGCACGACGTTCTCCGCCCGGGCAATGGCAAGCTCGCAGTCAACGACCGGTGGCGAGAAATAGAACCCCTGCAGGAAATCGACGTCGGCATCCATCATCGCCAGCGCTTCTTCGGACGTCTCGACGCCTTCGGCCACGACCATCGCTCCCATGCGATGAATCATGGAAATGAGGAGCTTGGCGACGCGGCGATCCGAGCGGCTCAAGGACGCCCGGTGCACGAGCGAGCGGTCAAGCTTGACAAAATCCGGGCGTACCCCCCAGACCCGATCGAAATTGGACGAGCCCGTACCGAAATCATCGATGGCCACCAGAAAGCCCTCGGACTGGTGCTCCTTGATCGACACCGTGACATCTTCGTTTGAGAACGCCGCATCTTCGAGCACTTCGATGACGATGCGCGTGGATGCCAGGCCGTAACGCGCAACCGTGCGCTGCAGCGCCGAGCGGCCATCGCTTTCAAGACGCAGTGCCTCGGGCTGGCAGTTCAGAAATATCCACCGATCGGGGCCGATCGCCGCGGCGCAGTGCTGAAGATGCGCCTCGAGCGACACGTCATGGAGCAATTTGCTCTCGCGCCTGACCGCGGCCTTGGCGAAGAGATCGAGCGGGCCAATCTCGCCGCCTGGGCCACCGGTTGCGCGCAGCAGCGCCTCGCCACCGACGCTGCGCATGTGCGCAGCAGAGACGACCGGCTGGAACTCGGTATGCAGTGCATAGCCGAGGTACGAATGTGCCGTCGACAGGCTTGGCGCTTCTTCAGACATCAATGGGTCCGCCACGGTAGTAAGGTGAGCGCGAACGCGACATCAGGCCTGCCGACGACGCGAACGCTCGGCCGCGAAGCGCCCCGCCCTGATTTCTGGAAAATGGCCGGAGCATCACGACAGAATCTGGCATGCTGAAACATGCTCGCTTGAGTCGCAGGATTTGGTCCCGGCAAGGCGAGTTTGGACGTCAGGCGGCTCGTGCCTTTAGGGGGCCCCCTGGCTATGGCGCCTGGGCGCAAAAAGATGCGCGATCGAAGGACGAATGGCTCGGAGAAACAGTGTGGACATAGTCCATAGACGGGTAAATGCCAGAATGTCACCATCCGCCTGGCGCAAGCGCGCGACACGAGCGGGACGGGATTTCCTGCTTGAGCGCCCGCCCCCTAACCCATTAACCCCGAACACCCCGTTAACCCCATTACCCCCGCTAACCCCGCGACTTTGGTCGCCCCTTCTGAAAGGTGATGTCCATGAAAGCCCAAATCCTCGGCACGACCTTGCCGGTTCTCGAATTTGAGCTCGATCCTGGCGACAAGATCATCTCCGAGCCCGGCCAGTTCTCCTGGATGAGCCCGAACATCCAGCTGCAGACATCGGCCATGACCGCCGGCGCGAAGAGCATCTGGGGCGTGATCGGCCGTGCCCTGGCCGGAGGCGGCATCTTCATGAACGAATACCAGGCCCAGGGCAGCTCGGGCATCGTCGCATTTGCGAGCAAGGTGCCAGGCACGATCATGGAAGTGGCGGTCTCCCCGGGCCAGAATTACATGATCCATCGCCACGGCTTCCTGGCAGGCACCGACGGCGTCGAGCTCGCCATCGGCTTTCAGAAATCCCTGGGCGCCGGCATTTTTGGCGGCGACGGATTCATCCTCGAGCGCTTAAGCGGCAATGCCACGGCATGGGTCGAATTGGGCGGCGAAGTTTTCACGTACGATCTGACCCCCGGGCAGCAGCTGATCGTGCACCCCGGACACATCGGCATGTTCGATAGCACGGTCAACTTCGACATCACCATCATTCCGGGCATCAAGAACATTATCTTCGGAGGCGATGGCCTTTTCGTCGGGCGACTGACGGGTCCTGGCAAGGTCTGGCTGCAAACGCTGACGATGCCCAATCTCGCCCATGCGCTGACGCCCTACATGGCGCGCGAAGCCGGAGCGACGCCAACGACGCTTGGCGCCGGCATGGGTGGCGCCGCAGGCGGGCTTGGCGGCGCTGTCGTTGGCGGCGTTGCCGGAACGATTCTGGGCGGCCTGTTTGGCGACAGCTGAATTCGCTCAGGCGAGGCAAATTCAGTTCTGCTTCAGTTCATCCTGGCGATCACGCCGTCCTTGGCACTGCGGCAAGCGCAATCGCGCTTGCCGCAGGTAACGATTCGACACCCGTACACAAGGCCATGACGCGCGCAATCTGCGCATCGGCCAGGATGCCCTGGGCAAGGTCGGTGAACTTGGCCGCAAACTGTTGATCCGTCATTGGCACTTCGACGCTACCAATGGCGTGCTCGATGAATTTGTGCAGCACCCGCCCGTCCGTCAACGTCACGGTCATATCGACCTGCTCGGGTTTGACGGATGGATCGATGCTGGTGTGCACCTTCTCGCGCAGCGCAATCGTCTGCGCATCACGCACGGCAGCATCGCTGAACTGCTTCTCGCCTGCCGCGCCATCGATGAAGGCAATCGCAACCGCGTGGTAGATGCTGAACTTTCCTTCAAGGCCGATCTGTGGCGTTTTCTTGCCGGTCAATTCGATCACGAGCGGATTGACGCGCAAGTCGATCGAGGCAATGTCGGCAGGGGCCAGGTGATACGCGTTACGCAGCTGGATGGCAGCGTCAAGTGCCGGATGAATGACGATGCCGCAGGCAAACGGCTTATACGTATTAAGCGCCGCTTCGTAGCGCTCGCCCAGACCGTCGATGATCTCGTGATAGTCCTGCTTGGTGGAGACCGTATTGGCCCAGCCGCGCTTGGCTTCGATCATGCCGTTGGAGCTCGTGAAATTGCGCTGGGCCAATAGCGCCGCAAAAAGACCGTTTGCCGCGGCGCGGCCGGGATTGAAACTCTTGTTCATCGAGCCAAACGATTCGCGCAGACCCACCGGCTGCGACGCTGCCAGGCCCAAGGCACAGATCATCTGCTCTTCGCTTAGGCCGAGGATTTTGCCGGCGGCAGCGGCCGCGCCAAAGACACCTGCAGTGCCGGTGATGTGCCAGCCGACGTCGTAGTGGTTGGGATAGACCGCATTGCCAATGCGGCAGCAGGCCTCGATGCCGAGCACCTGGGCGTTGAGGAAATCCTTGCCCGACACCGGGTGATATTCGGAGAGCGCCAGGATCGCGGAGACGACCGGGCCTGCAGGGTGGATGATGGTCTTCAAGTGCGTGTCGTCGTAATCGAAGATGTGGCTGCTAACGCCATTGACGAACGCCGCATTCATGATGTCAAAGCGCTCGTGCCGGCCAAGCAGGCTCGCCTGCGGCGGTCCCGAGAAGGGCGCTAGTGCAGAAACAGCGATGCCGACCGTTTCCTGCTGCGAGCCGCCGATGGCAACGCCAACCCAATTCAGAAGCGTTCTTCCACCCTCGCGCCTGACGTTCTGAGGCAGATCCTCAAAGCGCGCACCTACGATATATCGCGCGAGAATGCGCGTGACTTGCGGCGGCGGCAGTGCACCTGGCTGCGACACTGGTGCGGCTGGCAGCTGGCCATTTTGCGCCATCGCCTCGCCTGAAAATGCAAGCGCGGGGACGCCTGCCCCGGCGATTGCGCCTGCCCTAAGGAACTGCCTTCGATTGGTGCCCATCGATGTCTCCCGGCTGTTTTTTTTCGACAAGCCATGCTACGCCATGTCGTTTTGGCACGACACGGGATCGCAAAAGACAGCGCCAGGCCAAAACCTGTCGCGCCAGCAGGGCCCGAACGCGGCTTACTGGCTACTGCCTACTGCCTACTGGTTACTGGGTTTTGGGCGGTGGGGGTGGCGGTGGCGACTGATCTGCTGCGCCCTCGCGCGGACGGCGGTGATGCGGCGGCACGCATGCGAGCGGCTGGTCTTGCGGCGCGCGGCACACGCCGTCGTGCTCGTTGCCTTTCTTGTCGGTAAAGCTGCAGGCGGCATCGGCGGCAAGCGACTTGCACGCGTCGATGGCCGCAGGCGGCGGCCCACGGTGCTCGCCCGCCTGCCCCGGCATGGTCGTCTCCTGCTGCGCCCAAAGCGGACCGCTCGCAAGCAGTGCGAGCGAAGCCAGCAAGCTGATCGATACGGTTTTCAAGATCATGGCGCGTCTCTCCCGTCGTCAAGCGCCAAAAGCCGTGGCTAAAAAGTGGCGCATTGGAATTGCGCCTTAAGGGACCTTAGGACGCTCTCGCATGTTACCGAGCCTTTCGCGAGCGAGAGTTTTGTACGCAGCATAATCGCTCACAAATCTTAACGAAAGCCATGGTCGTGCAACTTCACGCTGGCGCCGGCTTGCGCCCGGCCAGAAAAAAACCGGTCAGCGACTGTAGACGCGGATCTGGCCGGTCACCTCCTGGCCGCCCGAAACGCTGGCCAGAGTTGAAATCGACGCGCCCATGTGATGCGGCGCGAGCAATGGCGCAAGCTTCGAGAAGATGATCGAGCAGGAGTTGCCATTGCACGAAGTGAAATTGCTGATGTCAAGCGTGGCGATCTGGGTTCCGCCCGAACCGATTGTGCCGCCGGCGGGCCCTGGCCCGGTAGCGTAGGGCGTCACGGTCACCGAGAACGGTTGCGGCGTGGTGACGTTGACCGCGTAGCTCGTGCCACTGGGCATGGTCCAGGTCACAGGCGAGGCGCTGGCAATCGTATTGGTGCCGAAATTAACCGTCCATGAACCGCCGTTGGTCACGGTGCCGAGATTGCCGCTCTGATCGGTTGGGCGCGTGCCCCCCACCGCGGCGTAGGTGAATACGCCGCTGGTGGGCAGGTTCGTCACAGGCGGCCCTTGCAGCCAATGCTCGTAGGTCGTCTCGACATAGTTGTTGTCGACCGTGCTGCCCGATTGCGTGAGATTAAGAAAATACACGCCCCAGGTCACAAGGCCGTCGGAGGTCATGACCGATGCGACCTGGGTCGATGCGCTTTTCATGAGCGACAAGGTTCCAGGCATGGTCGTGCCGGAATCGAGGGCCACCGACACGGTGTACTGCGTGGCGTTCTCGCGATAGTTGAGATCGGGCTGGGTTTGCATCGCTATATATGCAGGGTCGGTGCCTTGCGGATAGAGCACGTTGGTGAAAGTGAAGGTTTGTACCGGCAAGGACGTGCTGTTTGAAAAATAGCCCGTGCCGCAAGTCGACGAGCACGGCTGCGTGCCGGTATAGATGCCGGTATGGGCGATCAAAAGCGAATAGCTCTCGGAAAAATTGATCGGTGCTGTTCCTTGCTGCACCGTGGGCGTAGACGCCGGCGTATAGGTCGGCGCCGTACTTTGCGCCGTGGCCGTGCTGACGGTCGGCGTGCCAACGGCGGTTGGCGCCGGCGTTGTGGTTGCTTCCAGCGACGAATCTGTCGTAGCGGAGACGGTGCTTGCGCCTGTGCTTGTGCCCGTGGCGGTGCCAGCGGCTGCAGACTCGCTGGTGCTGCTGCTTGCGGCGGTCGCGCTCGACGTGTCG
>CAJCIC010000080.1 GCA_903970185.1 Gammaproteobacteria bacterium | reverse complement strand
ATCGGCAAACACGTACAGCTCTCCACCACGTGCGCGTACCTCCTGCATATTCGATTTCAGCTTTTCCAGTAGCGCGTCATTTGGCGCTACGGTGACGACCGGCATGGCGGCCGTGACGAGTGCGAGCGGGCCGTGCTTGAGTTCGCCCGCGGGGTACGCTTCCGCATGGATATAGGAAATCTCTTTCAGCTTCAAGGCGCCTTCCAGCGCGATCGGATAATGCAGGCCACGTCCGAGAAACAATGCATTTTCCTTTCTGGAGAAAGCCTCGGACCAGGCGATCACTTGCGGCTCAAGCGCAAGAACGGCGTTAAGTGCGGCGGGCAAATGGCGCAGTTCGCGCAGGTATCTGGCCTCGGCGGCTGAATCCAGCCTTTGCTTGACGTCGGCAAGGGTTATCGCCAAAAGAAACAGCGCAACCAGTTGCGTGGTGAAGGCTTTGGTCGATGCGACGCCGATCTCGACACCGGCGCGCGTCACGTAGGCAAGCGCACATTCGCGCACCATCGCGCTTGAGGCGACGTTGCAGATCGTAAGCGAGCGCGACATGCCAAGGGTGCGGGCGTGCTTGACTGCGGCCAGGGTGTCAGCGGTCTCGCCGCTTTGCGAGATCGTCACAACCAGCGTGTTCGGGTCCGGCACGCCCTCGCGGTAACGAAATTCACTCGCGATTTCAACCGCGGTCGGAATCTTCGCGATCGCCTCGATCCAGTAGCGTGCTGTGAGGCCCGCGTAGTAACTGGTGCCACAGGCGAGGATCAGGACCTTGTCGATGGACTCGAAGGTCTTGAACGCGCCATCGCCAAAGATCTCGGCGAAAACGGCGTCGACGCCTTCAAGCGTGTCGGACACCGCGCGCGGCTGCTCGAAGATTTCCTTTTGCATGAAATGCCGATAGGGGCCGAGCTCGGCGCTGCCGGTATGGGCGTGCACGATGCGCGTTTCACGCGTCACCTTGTTGCCCTCGGCATCAAAGATCCACACCCCTTGCAACTGCAGGTCGACCACGTCACCGTCTTCAAGATAAATGATGCGGTCGGTCACGCCCGACACCGCCATGGCATCGGAAGCCAGAAAATTTTCGCCGTCGCCACGGCCAACGACAAGGGGCGAGCCGAGGCGCGCGCCGACAATGCGATGCGGCTCATCGCGCGCAATCACGGCAATCGCATAGGCGCCGCGCAAACGCAACAGCGCTGCGCGCACGGCATCGAGCAGATCGCCCTGGTAAAGCCTCTCGATCAGGTGGGCGATGACTTCGGTATCGGTCTGGCTTTCAAAGACATAGCCCGCGGCCTGAAGCTCGGCTCTAAGCTCCTCGAAATTTTCGATGATGCCGTTGTGCACCAGCGCGATCCTGCCCCTGGAAAAATGCGGATGGGCATTGCTTGTCGCGGGTACGCCATGGGTGGCCCAACGGGTGTGGGCGATGCCCATGAATCCGGCAAGATGCGCCTCTTCGACCTGGTGCCTGAGATCGGCGACCCGCGCGGTGCTCCTCGAGCGAAGCAGCTCGCCGTTGCAAGACAGCGCGAGTCCGCAGGAGTCGTAGCCGCGGTATTCGAGCCGCCGCAATCCTTCCAAAAGCGTCTCGATGACATTGCGCTTGGCAACTGCGGCGACGATTCCACACATGACGGGCTCCCGGTTCGTCCCGCATGGTAGCAACGCTGGCGTGCAATTTTATATCTAAATAACCGCAAGAATGGTTCAATAACTTGTGCTTGACGTCCGATGACGTATTATTTCGAAATATTCATCATGACTAATCATAAATATCGTGGAATTGGACAGCCTTGACCTGCGCATCCTGCGCGAACTGGAGTCGCGGGCGGATCAGACCAATCTCGAACTCGCAAGGCGCGTGCACGTCTCGCCTGCGACCTGCCTAAGACGCGTCAAGCAACTGCACGATTTGGGCGTGATCACATCGATCGTTGCCCTGCTTGACGCCGAGAAAATCGGCGTGCCGCTCCATGCGATCGTCGAAGTCACGCTGGATCACCAGGCGATCGAACTGCTCGATCGCTTCGAGGAGGGTGCAATTTCAGACGTCGCCGTGCGCGAGTGCTACCGCGTATCGGCGGGTCTCGATTTCGTCCTCATCATCCAGGTTGCCAACATGGACCAGTATCACGAATTCGCCCATCGCCTCTTAAGCGGCGACAGCAACGTGCGCAACGTGCGCGTGCTGTTTTCAACGCGTCGGGCCAAGTTCGATACGCGCAGCCTGCCCGACTGAGCGCGAGAAGGGCTCAGGACTTTTTCCTGGGGCGGCGCCAGGTTGCATCGGCGACTTGCGTCTTCGGATTGACAACGAGCGCATCCGCCTTGACGTCTTTCCACACCGTCGTGCCGGCGCCAACGGTAGCACCGTCTGCGATGCTCACCGGTGCGACCAGCTGCACGTCCGAGCCGATGTGGACATCATCGCCGATCAGCGTGCGATGCTTGTTGGCGCCATCGTAGTTGCAGGTGATCGTGCCCGCACCGATGTTGACGCGCGCACCAACCGTTGCGTCGCCGACATAGCTCAGGTGATTGGCTTTCGATTGCGCGCCGATGTCGCTGTTCTTGACTTCGACGAAGTTGCCGATGTGCGCCTCGATGCCAACCGTGGTGCCCGGGCGAATGCGTGCGTAGGGTCCGATGCGGGCATGCGCGC
This sequence comes from Gammaproteobacteria bacterium, assembly GCA_903970185.1. Taxonomy (GTDB): domain Bacteria; phylum Pseudomonadota; class Gammaproteobacteria; order Burkholderiales; family Burkholderiaceae_D; genus CAJCIC01. The sequence goes on along the minus strand of CAJCIC010000080.1, from coordinate 29,561 downwards.
CAATTTTCGCACCCTCCAGATACGAGTAGGGCTCGATCACGGCGCCCTCGTCGATGTCGACATTGCGCAAGATGCAGTGCGCGCCGATGGTGACCCGATCGCCAAGACGCGAATCGCCCTCGAAGATGCAGTTGACATCGATTGCGACCTGCTCGCCGCAAGCCAGGGTGCCACGGATGTCAATGCGATTGGCGTCGGCAAGCATCACGCCTTGCTCGAGGAGGGCCTCGGCCCGCGAGCGTTGCAAGAGCCGTTCAAGCTGCACCAGCTGCAGCTGGTTATTCACGCCAAGCGTCTCTGCAATGCGATCAGTCGCGATCGAGACGACATCGACGCCGTCAGCGCGCGCAAATGCAAATATGTCGGTCAGGTAGTACTCCGACTGGGCGTTGTGATTGTCGAGCCGCCTGATCCAGTCCGCCAGTCTGCGCGTCGGAATCGCCATGATGCCGGTGTTGATCTCGCGCACGTCGAGCTCTTTCCCGGTCGCATCCTTGTGCTCGACGATCTTCTCGATGGCACCTGCCTCGTTGCGAATGATCCGCCCGTAGCCGGTGGCATCGTCAAGGACCACGGTCAGAAGCGCAAGACGCTCACCTGCCGACGCTGCGACAAGCGCAGCCAGCGTTGCCGGTCGAATCAGCGGCACATCGCCATTCATGACCAGCGTCACCTCGTCATCGCCAAGCGCAGGAAGTGCGCAGCGAACGGCATCGCCCGTACCGAGTTGCTGCGCCTGCTCGACCCAAAGCAGGGTCGCATCGGCAATGGCCAGGCGCAACTGATCGGCACCGTGACCTGCGACGATCACAAGGCGGTCAGGCTCGAGTGCCTTGGCGGCACCGATGACGTGTTCGAGAAGGGGCTTGCCGCCAAGCGGATGAAGCAGCTTTGGACGTGGCGAAGCCATGCGCTTGCCAAGCCCGGCTGCGAGCACGACGATGTTCAATGGGGTCTCCAGATGCCTGCAATGCCAATCAGGCATCGGCAGTTTAGCTCAGGGGCGCAACCAGCCCCTAGCGCCTACTGGCGAAAGCTCGCGTCCTTGGCCTCGACCTTGCGCAGCAGCGCGGCGTAAGCTGCATCGCACACGGAAGGCTCGGCCGGCCCGGCTTCGCGTGCAGTCTGCGCAAGGACTGCATCGGTTAGCGCGTGCAAGGCCCCAGCGGATGCCGCCGCAACCTGGATGTCACAGGCGCGCTGCAGCGTCCAAAGCCAGAGGAAAGCCTCGGCAATACTCGAGCCCCATGACAGCAACCCGTGATTGCGCAGGATCACGGCCTTTTTCGAGCCGATGCTTTTGACCATGCGCGAGCGTTCGTCCTCGTTGACGGTGACACCCTCGAACTCGTGATAGGCGATCTGCCCGTGCAGTTGCGCGCCGTAGAACGAGTCGTGCGAGAGGCCCGACTCGAGCGTGGCGACAGCCATGCCGGAGGTCGTGTGCGTGTGCATGACGCAATGGGCCTCGTCGATATGGGCGTGAATTGCACTGTGCGTGACAAACCCGGCGCGATTGATCGGAAAGGGGCTGGGCCTGACCGGATTGCCGTCGATGTCGACCGTGACCAGATTCGACGCGGTGACTTCGGCGTAGGTCAAACCGAACGGGTTGATGAGGAACAGGCGCTCGCTGCCAGGCACGCGCAGGGTGATGTGGTTGAAGATCAGCTCGACCCAGCCCAGCATGTCGAAGATGCGATAACAGCCGGCAAGCGCGATGCGCGCCTGCCATTCGGCATCGGTCATGGCTAAAAGCGCCGTGCCAGAACGTGCCTGGCGCTGCATGGTTATCGGCAACGGAGTCCCCTTCGCGACGAATCGCAGAAGATGCTACGCGGAATTGGCAGGAAAGGTGCGCTCGCCTGGCAGGTGCAAACGGGGCGGATAGGCAGGCAGTTGCTTGAGCCGCTGGTAGATCGGCGAGAAATCGGGCGCCGTCGCCTCAAACAGCTGATCGAACGAATCGATGACGAAATACGTCCCCTGGAAGCTGTCGATGGTGTATTCGGTGCGCATGATGCGCTCAAGATCGAAAGCCACGCGATTGGGCTCGGTCGAATAAAGCGAGTGACGCGTCTCGGTTGCCGATGACAGGATGCCCGCGCCATAGATGCGCAACTCGTTACCGTTGCGAATCAGTCCGAACTCGACCGTGTACCAGTAAAGCCGCGCCAGAAACTCGCAGGCATCCTGGCTGCTCGCCTTCAGGCCGCCAATGCCATAGGCCTGCATGTAATCGGCAAAGACCGGGTTGAACAGGAGCGGCACATGGCCAAAGAAGTCATGGAAGATATCCGGCTCGACGACGTAGTCGAATTCCAGAGGTGTCCTTAACCACTTCGTCACCGGGAAGCGGCGCTTTGCCAGGAGGCTGAAAAACGCCTCTTCGGGGATCAGGCCGGGCACCGCAACCAGCTCCCACCCGGTCTGGGTGCGAAGCTTTCGCGAGACCTTCTCCAGATCGGGAATGTGCGTGGCTGCATCGAGCGCAGCCAGCGACGCAATGAACTCCTGCGAGGCCAAGCCTGGCATCTGCCTGATCTGGCGCTCGTAGAGTCGTGAATAAAGGGCGTGTTCCTCTGCGGTGTAGGCGGCAAAATCCTGGTCGCAGGTGTAATCGGCCCTGGCGCTGCTGTAGTCGCCGCGCGGCGGCCGATCGCCCTTGCCGTAGGTGACAGGCGCAACACCCTTGTTGATACCGTCGTGAAACTCGCCGGTTGCAATCGCGCTCATGTCACTGCGCCGTCGCGGGCTCTTTGCCCTTAAGGACACCGCGGCGCATCTGGTCGAGTTCGATCGATTCGAAAAGCGCCTTGAAGTTGCCCTCGCCAAAGCCCTGATCACCCTTGCGCTGGATGAATTCGAAAAAGATCGGGCCGAGCTGGTTCTCGGAGAAGATCTGCAGCAGCAATTCGCCGGGCTTGCCATCGATTAGGATCTTGCGTTTCTTGAGCTCGTCAACCGGCTCGCCATGACCCGGGATGCGGCGATCGACCAATTCATAATAGGTGTCGATCGTATCCAGCAGCTTGATACCCTTCTCGTGCATCTTGTCGACCGTGGCGTAAAGGTCGCCCGAGCCCATCGCGATGTGCTGGATACCCTCGCCGTGGTAGGCGTCGAGGTATTCCTGGATTTGCCCGGCGCGATCATTGCCCTCTTCGTTGATCGGGATGCGAATCATGCCGCAAGGTGATGTCATCGCCTTGGACTTGACGCCCGTGACCTGTCCTTCGATATCGAAGTAGCGCACTTCACGAAAGTTGAACAAGCGCTCGTAGAACTCTGCCCACTCGTCCATGCGACCGCGGTGGACATTGTGCGTGAGGTGATCGATATAGGTCAGGCCATTGCCGAAAGGCTCAAGCTCTGCGCCAGGCAGCGGCTCGAAATCGACATCGTAAAAGCCGATGTTGCCGATCTCGCCGTCCTTCGCGCCGTTCTTGCCGCGCCAGCGGTCGACCAGATAAATCAGCGAGTCGCCAATGCCCTTGATGGCCGGAATGTTGAGTTCGCCCGGACCCGCCTGGTTGGCAAATCCCCAGGCGCCAAGGCCCAGCGCACGGCGGTAGGCCGATGCCGCGTCCTGGACGCGAAATGCAATGGCGCAAACCGAGGGGCCGTGCTGGCGCGCAAAACGCTGGGCGAAGGAATCCGGCTCGGCGTTGATGATGAAATTGATCTGGCCCTGGCGATACAGCGTGACCTGCTTGTGACGATGCTTGGCGATCGGCCGAAAGCCCATCTTCTGGAACACCTCGCCCATTGCCTTGGGATCGGGTGCTGCGTATTCGATGAACTCGAAACCGGCGGTGCCCATCGGATTGTCCCAAGTCTTGACCTGCATCGCCGTCTCCGTGTGATTCGATCCGTAAGCTCGAAGTATAGGCGCCCGATCGGGACTTAGGATTGCAAATCGAGGCGCGATTGGCGCTGTTTCGGCAATAAAACTTCTAATTGAGCGTTAAATGCGCAATTCAATTGCGCGGGTGCTGCGCTTGCCAGGCAATGAGGGCGATGGCAGCCCGGCTCACGCCTTGCGCATCAAAAAAACGCCCGCGACTTCAGGGTCCGCCCGCCCGTCCCAACATGATCTCCGAGATCCATGCGATCAGCCTGGCCTGGCCACTCGCCTCGCTTGCAGCGCACTGAATGCGGGCGCAGCCCAGGGGCTCGCCCTGCGCAACTGCGCCATCGGCCATTGCGCCTCGCGCGAGCTCGTCTGGCAGATCTGGCGCGCGCGCCGTAGGGGTCGACTGAAGTGGGGTCAGCATCATTTCAGACCGCAAGGTGCTTGCGCACGTCTTCGCCGTCCATTCTGTCGGCGCTGCCCGAAGCCACCACTTCTCCGCGTGACAGCACGACAAAGCGATCGGCAAGCGCGCGGGCGAAATCGAAGTACTGTTCACAAAGCAGAATGGCGATGTCGCCGCGCGAGCGCAAAAGCGCGATGACGCGTTCGATATCCTTGATGATCGAGGGCTGGATGCCTTCGGTCGGCTCATCGAAGATGATCATGCGCGGATCGGCAACCAGCGCCCGGGCAATCGCCAGTTGCTGCTGCTGGCCGCCCGAGAGATCGCCCCCGCGCCGCTGCAGCATGTCTTTGAGCACCGGGAACAATTCATAGATATCAGGGCGAATCGATCGCGCCTCGCGCGCCGGCTTGTTGGCCATGCCCATCTGCAGGTTCTCAAGGACCGTAAGGCGCGCGAAGATCTCGCGCCCCTGCGGCACGTAGGCGATGCCCATGCGCGAGCGCTCATACGAGCTCTTGCGCGTGATGTCCTGGCCCTCGAAATGGACACTGCCGCTTGCCACCGGCAGCACGCCCATCAGGCATTTGAGAAGCGTCGTCTTGCCAACGCCGTTGCGCCCCAGAAGCGCCGTGCACTGGCCGCGCTCGGCAGTCATCGACACCGAGCGCAAGGTGTGGCTGCCGCCATAGAACTGATTGAGCTCTTGCACCACCAGCATCTTAGCGCCCCAGATAGACTTCGATTACGCGCTGGTCGGACTGCACCTGCGCCATGGAGCCTTCGGCCAGCACACTGCCTTCATGCAACACGGTCACCGTGCTGCCGGTGGCCAGGCGCGCGACAAAATCCATGTCGTGCTCGACCACCATCAAGGAATGTTTGCCGCGCAGCTCGTTGAGCAACTCGCCGGTGCGCTCGGTCTCGGCGTCGGTCATGCCGGCAACAGGCTCGTCGAGCAGCAGGAGCTTGGGTTCCTGGATCAGCAGCATGCCGATCTCAAGCCACTGCTTCTGACCATGGGAGAGCAAGCCCGCCATGCGATGGACCTCGCCTTTAAGGCGGATCAATTCGAGCGTCGATTCGATCGCCTCGCGCTGCTCGCCCGTGAGCTTGGCCCTCAGCGTTGCGTGCACGGTCTTGTTGGTCTTCATGGCGAGTTCGAGGTTTTCGAACACGGTGTGATTCTCAAACACGGTGGGACGCTGGAACTTGCGTCCGATGCCAGCGCGCGCGATGGTCGACTCGCTCATGCGCGTTAGGTCCATGCTTTGGCCAAAAAACGCCGTGCCCGAATCCGGACGCGTCTTGCCCGTGATGACGTCCATCATGGTGGTCTTGCCAGCGCCGTTGGGCCCGATGATGAGGCGCAGTTCGCCAACGCCAATGTCAAGCGTCAGCGCATTGAGGGCCTTAAAGCCGTCAAAGCTGACCGTGATGTCGTCGAGATAGAGAATGGCACCGTGGCGCGTGTCGACCTCACCATCCTTGACATGGGCATAGCTGGTGCCGCCGGCAAGTCCGGTTTCGTTGCCGCTGGCCATGCCGCTTTGGGCCGCACTCATGCTGCGCGCTCGGAGGCGCTGCGGATCATGGCGCGCTGCTGGCGATGTTTTAGCCACTGCTGCCAGATGCCGAGGATGCCTTGCGGCAGGAAGAGGGTCACAAGCACGAAGATGGCGCCAAGAAGGTAAAGCCAGAATTCCGGAAAGACGCTCGTGAAGAACGTTTTCAGCCAGTTCACGGAAAATGCGCCAATCAGCGGTCCGATCAACGTGCCGCGGCCACCGGTTGCGACCCAGATGACCATTTCGATCGAATTGGCAGGCGACATCTCGCCGGGATTGATGATGCCAACCTGAGGCACGTAGAGCGCGCCGGCGATACTGCAAAGCATGGCAGAGAAGGTCCAGATGAAAAGCTTGAACCAAAGCGGATCGTAGCCAACGAACATCAGGCGACTTTCGGCATCGCGAATCGCAGTCAGGACCCGGCCCAGTTTCGAGCGCGCAATGGCGCGCGCAACCAAGACGGCCCCCACCAGGACGGCAAGCGTGACCCAGTAGAGCGCCGCCTTGGTCGAAGGCGCAGTGATGGTAAAGCCGAGGATGCGCTTGAAGTCGGTGAAGCCGTTGTTGCCGCCAAAGCCGGTGTTGTTGCGAAAGAAAAGCAGCATCGCGGCAAAGGTCAGCGCCTGCGTGATGATCGAGAAGTAAACACCCTTGATGCGCGAGCGGAACGCGAAGAAACCGAAAACGAAGGCCAGCGCCGCAGGCACGACGAGGACCAGAAACCAGGCGTAGAGGAAATGATCGGTGAACGACCAGTACCAGGGATACGCCTTCCAGTCGAGAAACACCATGAAGTCAGGCAGGTCGCTCTGGTACACGCCATCGTGGCCGATGGCGCGCATCAGGTACATGCCTTCGGCGTAGCCGCCAAGCGCAAAGAAGAGGCCGTGGCCAAGCGAGAGAATGCCGGTGTAGCCCCAGACCAGGTCAAGCGCGAGTGCCGCGATCGCGTAGCACATGAACTTGCCCGTGAGCGCCACCGCATAGCTCGACAGGTGCAATGGGCTTGATTCCGGAAAAACCAGGTTGGCCGCCGGAATCAGGGCGAGCAGGACGACGCAAACGAATAGCGCGCGGCGCACGCCGCGCTTCTCGAGCAGCGCGGTCGGTGCAGCCAGAGGCAAGGGCGCAACCGCGACGGAGCCGGATTCGGTCAACTCAGTCAAGACTGCGCCCCTTGAGTGCGAAGAGTCCCGAAGGCCGCTTCTGGATGAAGAGAACGATCAACACGAGGATACTGATCTTGGCGAGAACGGCGCCAACCGCAGGCTCGAGAAACTTGTTCAATTCGCCCAGACCCAGGGCGGCGATGGCCGTGCCTGCAAGCTGGCCAACGCCGCCTAAGACCACCACCATGAACGAGTCGACGATATAACCCTGGCCAAGATCGGGGCCGACGTTGCCAAGCTGGCTCAAGGCGACACCGCCCAAGCCTGCAATGCCCGAGCCCAGGCCGAAGGTCAGCATGTCGATGCGCCCGGTCGATACGCCAACGCACGACGCCATGCGGCGATTTTGCGTCACGGCGCGCACGAAAAGGCCAAGGCGGGTCTTGTTCAGAAGCGCCCACACCAGGACCATCACGGCTGCGGCAAAGACGATGATGGCGATGCGGTTGTATTCGAGAACGAGCCCGCCAAGAACGGTGATGCCGCCTGACATCCACGAGGGATTGGCGACTTCGACGTTTTGCGCGCCAAAGAGCGTGCGCACGGTCTGCTGCAAAATGAGGCTGATACCCCAGGTGGCCAGAAGCGTCTCGAGCGGGCGTCCGTAGAGCCAGCGGATGATGGTGCGCTCAAGCACCATGCCAACCGCCGCCGCAATCACGAACGCCACCGGAATCGCCACCAGCACATAGTCGTTGAAAAATCCCGGGGCATAGTGACGAAAGGCCCCCTGCACGAGGTAGGTGGCATAAGCGCCAATCATCAGCAGCTCGCCGTGGGCCATGTTGATGATGCCCATCAGGCCAAAGGTGATGGCAAGCCCGAGCGCAGCCAGCAACAGCACGCTCGCCAAGCTGGCACCGTAGAAGACGTTGCCGATCCATTCGAGCAGGGTCAGGTGGCGCTTGAGCGCATTGAGCGTATCGGCAAGCGCGCTCCTGACATCGGCATCGGGCTCGACGTAGGTGCCATCGGCATTCTTGGCCAGCAGCGCTTCGAGCACCGGCCGCAAGCCGGCGTTGCTTGTGCCAAGCAGATTGTGCGCTGCGGTGATGCGATTGGCCGGCAGCGGGTCGTGCAAATCGATGGTCGCGAGCGCAAAGCGCAAAGGCTCGGCCACGGCCGGATCCTTCTCGCTTGCCAGGGCCCTGACGAGGAGCGCACGCTGCGCCGGATCAGGCTGCTGCGACATGTCGGTCGCAGCGCGTACGCGCGTGTCGCGATCGGGCGAGAAAATCCGTGAGGCCGCAAGCGCCGTCTCGATGTGGCGCCGCAAGCGGTTGTTGATTTCGAGCGTGTCGCTGCCTTCGGGCAACTCGACGGTGGCGTTGGTGATCGGGTCGTGCGCTTGACCGTCATCATCGACGATCAGCACCTCGCCTTTCGGCGTGGCATCGAGGTGGCCGGTGTTCAGTGCGTTGAGGATTTTGAAGGCTTCGGGCGTGGCAAGAAGGCCAAGCTTGTCGATGCTGTCGACACGCACGTCCGAGTCGTCGCTGGCCAGGCCGTTGACCAGCGCCTGGTCGAGCACCTGCGTTTGCGCGCTGGCGGGGCGCACAAGCGCGAACGTCATGAGAAAAAGCGCAAGCCAGAAAAGGCCCGCGCGCTTTGCGGCCGGCATCGAGCGCGCGGTGGTGCAATTCATGTGGGCGATCCCAAAAAAAAACGCGCGTGGCCCACCTCGGGCACACGCGCTAGACGCTCTAGATGTTCTGCTTTTTCTCGTTGCCCTCGACGTACGGGCTCCAGGGTTGGGCGCGGATCGGCTCCTTGGTTTTCCAGACCACGTTGAACTGGCCATCAGCCTGGATTTCGCCGATGAACACGGGCTTGTGCAGGTGGTGGTTGGTCGGGTCCATCTCGATCGTGAAGCCGTCAGGCGCCTTGAAGGTCTGGCCGCACACCGCCGGTATGACCTTGTCGACGTCGATGCTCTTGGCCTTTTCGACGGCCTGCTTCCACATATGGATACCGATGTAGGTCGCTTCCATCGGATCGTTGGTCACCACCGTATCGTAATTCGGCAGGTTCTTCGCCTTGGCGTAGGCCTTGTACGCCTTGATGAAGGCGGCATTGGTCGGGTTCTTCAGCGATTCGAAGTAATTCCATGCCGCAAGCTGGCCGACCAGCGGCTTGGTATCGACACCGCGCAACTCTTCCTCGCCCACCGAAAACGCCACGACCGGCACGTCCGTGGCCTTGATGCCGGAGTTGCCAAGTTCCTTGTAGAACGGCACGTTGGAGTCGCCGTTGATGGTGGAAATGACGCAGGTCTTCTTTTCCGCCGAGAACTTCTTGATGTTGGCGACAATGGTCTGGTAATCGGAATGGCCAAACGGCGTGTAGACCTCGTCGATATCGGTCTCGGCAACCCCTTTGGACTTGAGAAATGCGCGCAGGATCTTGTTGGTCGTGCGCGGATAAACGTAGTCGGTACCCAGAAGAACAAAGCGCTTGGCGCTGCCGCCGTCCTTGCTCATCAGATATTCGACGGCCGGGATGGCCTGCTGGTTTGGCGCAGCGCCGGTATAGAACACGTTGTGCTCGAGCTCTTCGCCTTCGTACTGAACCGGGTAGAACAACAGGCCATTGAGTTCCTTGAACACCGGCAGCACGGACTTGCGCGACACCGAGGTCCAGCAGCCGAACACCACGGCCACCTTGTCCTGGGTCAAAAGACCGCGCGCCTTCTCGGCAAAAAGCGGCCAGTTCGAGGCCGGATCGACGACCACGGCCTCGAGTTGACGGCCCATCACGCCGCCGCTGGCGTTGATTTCGTCGATCGTCATCAACGCCACGTTCTTCAGTGAGGTCTCGGAGATCGCCATGGTGCCCGATAGCGAATGCAAAATTCCGACTTTGATGGTTTCAGCTGCGCGGGCAGCCGGGAGCATGCCGCCCACGGCCAAGGCCCCGCTCGTCATGGCGAGATGTTTCAGTACGGTTCTACGCTTCATTATTGCTCCCAGTAATTTGGATTTCCGATTGGACAGCGACCACCCCCACGCCTTGCTTTGCCCCAAGGGCGTGGCCAGTCGTTTCACCCGGGAGCCGGGCGGGCAAGCGTTTTGGGCCTGTCCTCGGCACTGCGCGGTGCAGCGAGGTCACGCAGCCGGATTCGGCTTTGTGCACGGGTGACCGGGTGGCTTATGCGAAAGGCGTGCCATTTGCACGACGATTCGTTGCCGATGATTTTTTTCCTTGCGCTGGCGCCTGTAGGAGCGATGCGCCAACCCGGCTTGCCAGGGCGCGGCCCTGCAGTCGCAACGCGCCCGGAAACCGTGCGCCGGCCAGATTTCCTGCACCAAGACCATGCGTCTTCTACCGTGGCGAAGGGGCAAAAACCCGGCTCGACTAGAATGCATGGACTAATTAAGACTGGTGGCCGCGCGTGCAACTCGACCGCATCGATCGTCGCATCCTTGAGCTGCTGCAGGAAAACGGCAAGCTTAGCAATCAGGAGATTGCCGAGCGCGTTGCGCTTTCGCCCTCGCCCTGCCTGCGCCGCATAAGGCGGCTCGAGGAGGCCGGCGTGATCCGCCAGTACGTCGCGCTGCTTGATGCGGCTAAAATTGGCATCGGGCTACTGGCTTTTGCCACCGTGCGCCTGGAAAAGCACGGCGATGCGGAAAAACGCTCCCCGGTCGACGCCTTTCGCCAGGCCGTCAAGGGCTGGCCCGAGGTGATTGCCTGCTACGCCATGACGGGCGAGATGGACTATCTGCTTCGGGTCGAAGTCGAGGACCTCGAGCACTACTCGCGCTTTGTCATGGGGCACCTGCTCAAACATCCGGCGGTGGTCGACGTCAAATCAAGTTTTTCGCTAGAGCGCATCAAGGAAACCACGGCCTTGCCGATTGCCGATTAGGAACGGTGGGCAAAGTGCGGAATGCATCATTGGTTGGCGTCGCTTTTGGTGCGACACTAGCGCACCACAATTTCTCCCGCCCCGTGTTCGAGTCCGATGACGATGGATAACACGCCCTTTTCCCGCCACCAGGAGCGCCCGGCATGGATGATCCTGCGCGTTGACGGGGAAAACATGCATCGGGCGCCGCTCGAGGAAATCGACAGCATGTGGGAACTCTACGAGCGCGCCTGCCTGCAGTTCCCCGAGCGCCATGTCGCGCTGATCCGGCTGTGGGGCCGGCCCGTGGCCGTGGCGGTGATCGTCGACGGTCGCCTGGCGCTGACCCGCACGGTCGGCTTTACCGGCGAAATTCGCGCCGACTTCGATCGCCTGCAGCAGGAAAACCCCAACTCGGACGTGCGCATGGTGGAAGTCTTCGGCAAGCGCGCGCTGCGCGACGAGGTCCTGGCTGAGCAGGTGCCGCAGACAACCGCATAGCCCGAGCGGGCGTTGCCCCGCCTGAACGCCCGAATCTGCAGTTCATCGCCGTTTCCTGCGCTTTGTCGCATGCTCCTCGTGCGCTTGCGGGTAATCCCTAAAATCCCCTGTGAGATAATTTGCGCGCCCGGCAAGACGGGCGCCCCGCACATGAACTACTCCCCTTTCTCCAACAAGCGCCGCATCGCGATTGCCGCGAGCGCACTACTGGCCATCCTGTTGGTCGGCGGCGCAGTCATGCTAAGCAAGCGCTCACACGCCGACGCCTCCGACAAGAAGGCACCGGCCGAGCTGCAATTCACCGCAAGCGATTTGACCTACGTCACTCCGCGCGCACTTGCGGCAAGACTTGAGATCACGGGCAACCTCGAGGCGCGCAGTGAAGCCACGGTGAGGGCCAAGGAAGCGCTTGACGTCAAGGAAATCCTGGTGCGCGAAGGCGATGTCGTGCATGCCGGCCAGGTCCTGGCGCAACTCGACACGGCGCAGCTCGCAGCGCGTCTGGCCCAGAAGATCAGCACGCGCGATTCGGCCAAGGCCCAGTTCGAGATGGCCGAGAAGAATCGCACCACCAACCACGAGCTTCTCGAGAAGAAATTCATCTCGCAAAATGCCTTCGACAATTTCGACAGCACCTACAAGGCCAACCATGCCACGCTCGAGGCCGCGTCAGCAGAAGTCGACGTGGCGCGCATCGATCTCAACCAGGCCACGGTGGTCGCGCCGATCTCCGGCATCATCGGCAAGCGCTATATCAAGGTCGGCGAGAAAACCTCGGTCGACGGCCAGCTGTTTTCGATCGTTGATCTTGACTCGCTCGAATTCCAGGCGTTGGTGCCGGCCGCCGAAGTCACGCGGCTGAAAAAGGGCATGGCGGTGGCGATCAGCGTCGATGGCATTCCCGACCAGACCTTCTTGGGCACGCTTGACCGCATCAGCCCGGAGACCGAGACCGGCACGCGCTCGATCATGACCTTCTTCTCGGTGACCAACGCCGGACACAAACTGCGCTCGGGCATGTATGCCTCAGGACACGTGGTGCTCAGCAGCTCATCGCCAAGGCCGTCCCTGCCGCTTGCGGCCGTGCGCACCGATGCCGGCCAGTCGGTTGTCTGGACGGTCGAGAACAACACCTTAAAACGCAGACCGGTTGAGCTCGGCCTTCAGGACCTAAGCCACGGCTGGGTCGAGATCAAGCAGGGCGTCGACGCCGCCGTGCCCGTACTGGCATCGAAGTTCGATGACCTGAAGGAAGGCGCACCGGCGCGCGCGCTGGCAGCAGGCGATGACAGCGCACCCAAGCCGCAAGACACGCACGCCCACGCCTGAGTCTTCCGAGCCAGGGACAAGCCATGTGGATCACCAAAGTATCGATCAATAACCCGGTATTTGCGACCATGGTGATGGTCGGACTGTGCGTCTTGGGCACCTTCTCGTATGTGCGCCTTGGCGTCGAGTCCTTGCCCGACGTCAGCTTTCCGGTGGTCTCGATCACCGTGCTCTACCCGGGGGCGTCGCCTGAAGCCGTCGAAAACGACATCTCCAAGCCGATCGAAAACGCCGTCAACACGGTGTCTGGCATCAAGGTGCTGCGCTCGACGTCGCTCGAAGGCCGATCGGACACCGCCGTCGAATTCAGGGTGGGCACCGACGTTGCGCGCGTCACGCAGGAAGTTCGCGACCGGGTTGCGCAGATCCGCCCGACTTTTCCGCGCGAAGCCAAGGAGCCGCTGGTCGAGCGCGCCGACTCCGAGAATGTCCAGCCGGTGGTGCAACTGGCGGTCGTGTCGACCACGCGCTCGATGCGTGAACTGAGCACCCTGACCGATCAGGTCATCGTGAAAGAGCTGCAAAAGACATCGGGGGTCGGCCGCGTCGTGACTTCCGGGGCGCGCGCGCGCCAGGTTCGAATCCAGGTCCGGCCTGACCAGCTCGCGGCCTACGGCATCGGCATCGATCAGGTCATGGATGCGATTCGCGCCGCCAACCAGGATATTGCCGCCGGACGCATCTCCAATTCCAAGACCGAAGCGCTGGTGCGCGTCGATGGCAAGCTGAAAAACATCGACGACTTCAATCGCATCGTGGTCGCAAGGCGCGGCCCGGCAGGTGCCGATGCGCCGGTCTATCTCAACGCCGTGGCCACCGTCACCGACGGCGTCGAAGAGCCGCAAACGCTGGCCAGAACCGACGGCAAGGAGTCGATCGGCCTTAACGTCTTCAAGGTGCAAGACGCCAATATCGTCGATACCGGGCGCTCGATTGCCGAAGCCATCGAGCGCATGAAGCCGCGGCTGCCCGAAGGTGTCGAGGTGGTCACGCTTTATTCCGACGCCGACTGGGTGAACGACTCGCTGCACGGCGTGAAAAAGACCCTGCTCGAAGGCGGCGTCTTGACCATCCTGATCGTTTTCCTGTTCTTGCGCAGCTGGCGCAGCACGGTGATTACCGGCCTGACGCTGCCGATCGCGGTGATTTCAACCTTCATCGCGCTCTACGCCCTGGGCTTCACACTCAATTTCATGACCATGATGGCCCTCTCGCTTTGCGTTGGCCTTCTGATTGACGATGCCATCGTTGTGCGCGAGAACATCGTGCGCCACTTGCGCATGGGCAAGTCGCACCTGCAGGCGGCGCGCGACGGCACCGAGGAAATCGGACTGGCGGTGATGGCCACGACCTTTGCCATCGTCGCCGTGTTCGTGCCGGTGGCGTTCATGTCGGGTGTGGTTGGCAAATTCTTCTACTCGTTTGGCGTCACCGTGACGGTGGCCGTGCTGGTGTCGCTGTTTGTCAGCTTCACGCTCGACCCGATGCTGTCTTCGATCTGGGTCGACCCGCCGCACTCGCGCCTGCTCGAATTCCCGCCGCTGCGCTACTTGCTCGACAAGGTCGAAAACGGCGTGGAGCGCTTGCACCGGGTCTACGACCGGGCGCTGCGCTGGGCGCTATCGCATCGCCGCAGCACCATCGCCATTGCCGTTGGACTGTTTTTCGGCAGCGCGATTGCACTGATGCCTTTCATCGGCAGCGAGTTCATTCCCGATGTCGACGAAAGCTTCATCAGCCTGCACATCACCACGCCCGTCGGTGCGAGTCTTAGCTATGCCGACGAAAAGACCGCGCAGGTCGAGAAGGAACTCGCCAGGATTCCCGAGATCAAGCACGTCGACATCGACATCTTCGGCGAAGGCCGCGGCCAGGTCCGGGTGAACCTCGTGCTGACCCCCATCAGCGAGCGCCACCGTTCGCAAAAGGAGCTGGAAAAAGTCATCCGCGACCAGCTCGAACATATCCCGGGCATCCAGACCGCCGTCGGCTACGAGACGCCGATCTATATTGCCGTGCTCGGGCCCGATGCCCAAAAGCTCAACCAGTATGCGCAAGCGCTCTCCGATGACATCGCCAAGATTCCAGGCGTCGTCGATCTCTACTCCAGCAACCGGCCAGGCGTTCCCGCGATTTCGATCCGACCGCGCCCCGATGTCGCCTCCGATCTCGGCCTTAGCACCTCGGTCATCGGCAATGCGCTGGCGCCGCTCGTCGGCGGCGAGACCGTCAGCTACTGGCTCAATTCGGATGGCCAGAACTACGACGTGCGCGTGCAGCTGCCGCGCGACGAGCGCACCGATGCGAACACCATCGGCGACCTCTTGATCAGTACCAACAAGCTCGACGGCAACGGCGCAGCGCGCCTTGTGCCCTTGCGCCAGGTGGCAGACATCGTGGTTGCCGAGAGCCCGCAGATGATCAAGCGCCAGGACTTGCAGCGGCGCGTTGCCATCTACGGCAACGTCGAGGGCCGCGCCAAGGGCGACGTCGGCTCGGACATCAAGAAGCTGGTCGAGGCGCGCCAGCTGCCGCCAGGCTACCGCATCTCGATTGGCGGCCAGCAGGAGCAGCAAGACGAATCGGGCGCGGCGCTTCTTGCCGCGCTGGCGCTGGCGGTGATCTTCATCTATCTGGTCCTCGCCTCACAGTTTGCAAGTTTCCTGCAGCCGCTTGCCATCATGGTCTCGCTGCCCCTGTCATTCATCGGCGTATTGCTCGCGCTGGCCTTGACCGGCACGACCTTGAACCTGTTCTCGATGATCGGCTTTGTCATGCTGATGGGTCTGGTCACGAAGAACGCGATTTTGCTGGTCGACTTTGCCAATCGCGCGCAGGCCGAGGGCATGTCGCAATTCGACGCCCTGGTCACCGCAGGCCAGGTGCGGCTGCGGCCGATCCTGATGACCACCGCTGCCATGGTGTTTGGCATGCTGCCCTTGGCACTGGGGCTTGGCGAAGGCTCCGAGCAGCAGGCCCCGATGGGACGAGCGATCATTGGCGGTGTCTTGACCTCGACGCTGCTAACGCTCGTCGTCGTGCCGGTGATCTACACCTACCTGGATCGCTGGGGACGCCTGATGGCGGCGCGCCAAAGGCGCCTGACCGAGGCCAAGCTGGCCAGCATGGGCCTGCTTGGCGATGGCCATGGCGGCTCGGCTGCGCCCGTTTCGGGGCAACCGGCATCACCGCTTGATGATCACGTGGCCTAGTTGAGCGAGGTCACGCTGTAGCCGCGCTTTCTGAGCTGGCTGATCAAGCCGTCATCGCCAAACAGGTGCAAGGCGCCGACGGCAAAGAACGTCTGGCCGCCCAGGTTCAGCTCGGCAATCGCCGCATCGGTCATGGACGCATCGCGGGCTGAAATGAGCTGGCTCGCCATGAACTGGGGAAACAATCCCGGCTCCTCGTGCAACTCGATGAGCATCTTTTCGATCACGCTGGCATCGTGCGTCTGCCAGGCCGAAATCAGGCGCTTGGCCTCGCTCGCGATGCGGCCATCGTCAAGGCCGTCGAGCGTGCGTCTGAGGGCATCGACCTGGGTTGCCTCGGGCGCGCCGCCAAGCAGCTTGAACTGGACATCGGCACCTTCGATCTCGATCACCGGCACGTTTGCGCCAAGCGCCGCCGCGGTCAGAAGCGCCTCGGATCCGCGTCGCGGGTCAAGCCCGGTGGCAGCGAGCGTGAGCACCGAGAGCAGGTTGGCTGCGACCCAGGGCCGCATCTGCTCGATGCGCTCCTCGGGCAGCGTCAGCTGCTCTGCCCGCGTTGCGGTGCGCGCCATCAGCGCTTCTGAAATGTGCCGGGCGAGCGAATCGCCTACCGGGTAGAGCCCAAAGGTCTGCAAGGCGTGTCCGATCGCTGCGGTGTTGCGCGGGTCGAGTTCGATGGCGAGCCGGCTGCTCTTGCCAATCAGATCACGCGTGGGCGCGTCAAGCCCTTCGCCCGCGGCGCTGCCCAGGTGCAGCGTGCCGTAGAGATAGAGCACCGCACCCGAGTCTGCGCCTGGCGCCACGACCTTGTAGATAAACCCCCGCGGCGCCTCGGCATGCGCTACGGACCCACAGCCGAGCAATGGCCAAAGCACACAGAAAATCAGCGCCCTGCAGGAGCCCGCCACGTTCTTCATGTCAGCGCGCCTTTCGTGCTACTGGACAGGGGCACCCGAGCCACTCGTGACGACGCCCGATGTCGGCGAGGCTGGCGCAGCCGAGGGGCCCTGCGCCGGCGGCTGGGGGGGTGTATCGGTGGGTACCGCCTGGGTCTGCATGCGCTGCAGATCATCTTCGGAGATGTAGTCAAACACCTTGACAACACCGGTCACCCCCGACACGCCGCGGGCGATGCCGGCGCCGTAGTCGCCCTCGCGGCGCGTGACGATACCCATCAGGTAGACGACGCCGCGCTCGGTCACGACCTTGTAGGCGTTGGCAAAGAGGTCACTGTGATTGACCATGGCGGTCTTCACCTGGGTGGTGATGAAGGCATCGTTGGAACGCTCGCCGTACGAACTTGGCGCGCTTAGCGTCAGTTCGTTGACGACATCCTTGACCTCCGGGCTCTCGCGCACGATGCGCTCGGCGTCGGCCTTGCCGGCCTCGTCTAACACCTGGCCGGTAAGAAGCACCTTGCGGTTGAAACTGGTCACGGTGATGTGCGCTGCGGCACCAAAACGATCGCCGATCTGGTTCTCGGCGCGCACCGCGATGACCTTGTCATCGGTCTGGGCGCCGAGGCTGCGCCGATCGGTGGCTGCATACGAGCCATAGGCCACGGCACCGATCATGACCGGCAGGCAGCCCGAAATCGATGAGGCCAGCGCCACCGCGAGAAGAGCGGCAGCGGCCCTGCGAAATGCGCTCGTTGCGAGCGGCCACGTCTTCATCATGCTTCGTCTCCCAGGAAATTCCAGTCCATCGCATCACACAGGCAATTGAAGACGACGCGCTCGATCGCCTGCACCACAATCAGTCGCTCAGCCGGAATCGCCAGGTGCACATCGCTATCGAAGAGTTCCGCCGCGAGGGCGCCGCCTGACTGGCCCGTGATGGCGACAACGCGCATGTCGCGCTCGTGGGCAGCAATCACGGCATCGACGACATTCTGGCAGTTGCCGCTTGCCGAGAGCGCAACCAGCACATCACCGGGTCGTGCGATGCCCTCGATCTGCCGCGCAAAGTGCGGCAGCATGTCGCTGCCGGCGTTAACGCCTGGCGGTGGCCTCCTGGCTGACAGCGAGATTGCCGCAAGCGCCAGGCGCTCGCGCTCGAAACGCCCAAGCAAGGCGCTAACGAAGCGCTCGCATTCGGCATCGGCTGGCGCGTTGGCACAGGCAATGATCTTGCGATCGTCAGACAGCGCCTCGACCATCCATTCGGCGGCACGCGCAATCGGCACTGCCAGCGCCAGCGACGAAGCCAAAAGTGCCGTGCCGTGCTCGCCGAACTGTTCGTGAATGCGCGCCTCGAGGTCCATCGCCCGGATTATAACGATCCCAACCTCAGAGCCGGGCCCGCTGGCATTGGTTCCCGTTACGGTTTGCACACAAGTGCATCGGTCTGCACAATGCCGCATGCCAAGCCAAACGCCGCCGCCGCAATCCGCTCTTCTCAGGGGCTGGCAAGCGCGCGCGCAAAAGGAGCAGGACTGGCCCGGCGCGTGCCTCTATATGGTGGCAACGCCGATTGGCAATTTGCGCGACGTCACCTTGCGTGCGCTTGACTGCCTGTCGCGCATGGACGCCATTGCAAGCGAAGACACGCGCATTGGCCGGCGCCTGCTTGACGCCTTTGACATTCACGTCAAGACCTTCGCCTTGCACCAGCACAACGAAGCGCTCGCCGCGCAAGACGTGATCGCAAGGCTTGGCTTGGGCGAGCGCATCGCCTTCATCACCGATGCGGGCACGCCTGGCATCAGCGATCCCGGCGCGCGCCTTGTCAAGGCGGTGCGCCAAGCCGGCTTTCGGGTCATTCCCCTGCCCGGGCCAAGCGCGCTTGCGACTGCGGTGTCAGCCGCGGGCTTAACCGACGCGCCGCTGCTCTTTCTGGGCTTTCTTCCGGCCAGGGCCCAGGCGGCGCGCTCGACGCTCAAGGCCCATGCCAGCCAGGCCGTGCATATCGTGCTGTATGAGGCGCCGCACCGTATCCATGCGACGCTTGCGCTTTTGTGCGAAGTGTTCGGGCGCGATCGCCACGCCGTGCTTGCGCGCGAATTGACCAAGGTCTTCGAGACCATTCGGGCGGCCCCGCTTGGCGCGCTTTTCAATGCCTCGCTTGCGGGTGAAAGTCACCGCGGCGAATTCGTTGTCATCGTCGAGGCAGAAGCGAAAAGCGGGGAGGCGATCGATGCCAACGACGCGCTGCTCTCGCGCCTGTTGCGCTCGCTGCCGCTGTCAGAGGCCGTGGCCATCACGTGCGATCTGACCGGCGCCGCGAGGAACACGGTGTATCCGCGTGCGCTGATCCTGAAGACCGCATCCGCAGCTAGCGAGGGGTGACGAACACCGGCTCAATGCCAAGGTCTTCGCGCAGCCGCTGCGCGGCCACGGCGGCCTCGCCGCGGCCATTGTACGGACCGAGCTGGACGCGATACAGGCTCTCCGCGGCGATCACCCTCAGGCGCTGCGCGAGCTGCGGCTCGAGCTCGCTTTGCAGATGCGAGACCAGGCCTTCGGCACCGGCCCTGACATGAAAGGCGCCGAGTTGCAGGAACACGGCGCCGCTTCCGCTTGCGATCATGCCGGCCGTATCGGCAGCGCCCGTGGCCGGCGCCGCGGCAACGAGATTGACCTCATCGGGCACCAGGTCGGGCGGCAATTCGCTATACAGGTTGGCGCTTTCCCGTGCCCGCTCAGGCCCGGGCGCGATCGGCGCCGTGATCGGCACGCTGGCCACATCAACCGGGGCGGCAATGGCTTGCGGCAGCGGCGCTGGCGGCGGCAATGCCAGCGCCTGCGGCCTCGGCTCGGCGCTCGCGTACTGCAATGCGGGCGGCGCGCTTGGCGTGGCATTGGGAATCCTGCCCGCGCGGATATCGGCAGGCAGGATGCGCTCGACTTCGACCGGGGCGCTGCCGCTTCCGATATAGCCCAGTTTGTAGGCCGCGGCATAGGACAGGTCGATGATGCGGCCGGGGTGAAACGGTCCGCGATCGTTGATGCGCACAATCACCGAGCGGCCGTTGGCCGGATTGGTGACGCGGGCGTAACTTGGGATCGGCAGGGTCGGGTGCGCCGCAGTCATGGCGAACATGTCGTAGGTCTCGCCCGAGGACGTGCGCTGGCCGTTGAACTTGCGCCCGTACCAGGAGCCGATGCCGCGCTCGACAAAGGGCCGATCGCTCAGGTCGGGGACATATTCATGGCCAAAAACGCTGTAGGGTTTGTTCGGCCCGCTGGCGTAGGCCTCGATGCGCGGCACCGCGTCGGGGACGCGGTCAAGGTCAGCGGGCGTATTGGCTGCGGGTCCGTCGTCCTGGTAATAGCCACCCCCATGGGCGGGGGCAGCCGGGGTATGCGCGGGCGGGTGCGATGGCGTCGAACACCCTGCGACGAGTGCGGCACCGACAGCACCTGCAAAAAGCGATCGCGCGCCGCCTCGCATGGGTCAGGTCTGCACGAGTTTGCGGTGTCGCTGCACGCTCATCAGGATACCCGCTCCAACGCCCAGTGTGCCAAGTGCCGTGCCACCATAGCTCATGAAGGGCAGGGGCACGCCCACCACGGGAATCAGGCCCGAGACCATGCCCATGTTGACGAACGCGTAAGTGAAGAACATCAGCGCGATCGAGCCGGCCAGAAGGCGCGCAAAATAGGAAGGCGCATTGCCTGCGATCATGAGCCCGCGCACCACCAGGCCGATGTACAGGATGATCAGGATGACATTGCCGATCAGGCCGAACTCTTCGGCATAGACGGCAAGGATGAAGTCGGTGGTGCGCTCGGGAATGAATTCGAGGTGCGACTGCGTGCCCTGCAGGAAGCCCTTGCCCGTGACACCGCCCGAGCCCACGGCAATCGCCGCCTGGATGGTGTGAAAGCCCTTGCCAAGCGGATCGGTGGTCGGGTCAAGCAGGGTGCACACGCGCTGCTTCTGGTAATCGTGCATGCCAGGCCAGGCGACGTCGGGCGCACAAATGCGATCGCCATAGTAGATCAGGCTGGCAGCGCCAATCAGTCCGGCGACGACCACCGGCACGATCAGCTTGAAGGACAGGCCGGCGAAATACATCGCATAAAGGCCGGCGGCAAGAACGAGGATCGCCGTGCCAAGATCGGGCTGCTTGGCAATCAGACCGACAGGTACGGCAAGCAGGATCGCGGCGGCAAGAAAATCGCGCACGCGGATCATCGTCTCGTGCTTGTGGAAGTACCAGGCGAGCATCAGCGGCATGCCAATCTTCATGATCTCCGATGGCTGCACCACGACGCCGACGTCAAGCCATCGGCGCGCGCCCTTCTTGATCGTGCCAAAAAGCGCCACCGCGACCAGAAGCGCAACGGCAATGGTATAGATCGGCACGGCAAAGCGCATCAGCGTTTGCGGTGCAATATTGGCCATGATCCACATCAGGATGAAGGCTGCAACGAAGTTGCGGATCTGCCCCTCGAAGCGGCCGGCAAAATCGTAGCCGGCGCTATAGACAGTGACAAGGCTTAGTACCATGAGCAAGCCGAGAAACACCATCAGCGGCGCATCGAACACCGCCACGTGCGGGCGCAGCCGCTGCCAAAGCGCAGTCTGCCAGGGGCGATCAGTCATCGTTGACGTCGATGACCGGCGCCACCGCAGCCTTCTCACCAGGCGCCTTGCCAAGCAGATAGTAGTCGAACACGAGCCTTGCAATCGGCGCTGCCGCCTGCGCGCCCCAGCCGCCGTTCTCGACGAGCACGGCAACCGCAATGCGCGGATGATCGGCCGGCGCATAGGCGATGAACCAGGCGTGATCGCGCAGCCTCTCGGAGACGTGACCTTCGTGGTACTTCTCGTTCTCCTTGATCTGGAACAGCTGGGCGGTGCCGGTTTTTCCCGCCGAGACATATTCGGCGTTCTTGAAGGCGGCAGCGCTCGTGCCTTCGCGATTGACGCCGATCAGGGCGTTTTGCACGATGGCCAGGTTTTCCGCTTTCAGCGCAATGCGAAAACTCTCGCTGGGCACGGTCAAGGTCTTGCTGCCGGTGACGCTGTCCTCGACGATCTTGACCAGGTGCGGCTTCATGACGATGCCGTCGTTGGCCAGCGTTGCGATGGCGTGTGCCATCTGCAAGGGCGTATAGGCATTAAAGCCCTGGCCAATGCCAATCGAGACGGTGTCGCCGGCATACCAGCGCTGCGTCTCCGGCGTGTGAAAGGCGTGGCGCTTCCACTCCTGCGAGGGCAGCACACCGGTGCGTTCACCGTCGAGATCGATGCCCGTCAGCTGGCCAAAGCCAAAGGGCTTGAGAAACGAGGAGATGGCATCGATGCCCATGTCGTTGGCCAGCATGAAGTAATAGATGTCGCATGACTTGACAAGCGACGTGTACATGTTGACATAGCCGTGGCCGCCTTCGGTGTCGTCGCGAAAGCGGTGTGCGCCGAGCATGAAATAGCCCGGGTCGTTAAAGCCCCACTGTGGCGTACGCTTGCCGTCTTCAAGCGCTGCCAGCGCGAGAAACGGCTTGAGCGTCGAGCCGGGCGGATAGCTGCCCGACAGCGGCCGGTTCAAAAGCGGCTTGTCGGGGGAATTGTTAAGCGCATCCCAGTTGGCCGAGTCGATGCCTTCGACAAACAGATTCGGATCGTAGGTCGGTTTCGAGACGTAGGCCAGCACGTCGCCCGTGGCGGGCTCGATCGCAACCAGCGCGCCGCGCCTGTCACCAAAGGCGGCTTCGGCGATCTGCTGCAGCTTGACGTCAATCGACAGCACCAGATTGTCGCCGGCAATCGCGGGCGTTCTTGACAGCGTGCGCACGGCCCGGCCACCGGCTGAGACTTCGACCTTTTCGTAGCCGGTCGTGCCATGCAGTTGCGCTTCGTAGCTTTTCTCGAGCCCTTCCTTGCCGATGTAATCGGTGCCCTCGTAGTTGGAGAGCAGGTCGGTGCCGTCGCGATCCTCCTGGTCGGAGAGATTATCGATGTCCTTCTGGCTGATGCGGCCGATATAGCCGATGACATGCGAGGCGACTTCGCCAAGGGGATATTGCCGAAACAGCCGGGCCTGGATCTCGACGCCGGGGAAGCGATAGCGCTGCGCGGCAAAGCGCGCGACCTCGTCGTCGGTCAAGCGCGTTCGGATCGGCACGCTGTCAAAGCCCTTCGATTCCTCGAGCAGTTTCTTGAAATGCTTGCGATCGCGCGGCTGGATTTCGACCACCGTGGCGAGCTGGTCGATCGTGCCCTCGAGGTCGGCCACGCGCGAGGGCGTGATCTCAAGCGTATAGGCCGAGTAGTTGCGCGCAAGCACGACGCCATTGCGGTCGACGATCAGGCCGCGATTGGGCGGAATCGGCACCACCGAAATGCGATTCTCCTCGGCCCTTGCGGCGTAATCGTCATGGCGCACCACCTGCAGATGAACGAAGCGGCCAAAAAGAAGGGCAAAGCAGACGAGAACGAAGATCACGGCTGCACCCAGGCGCCACCTGAAGAAGTGAAGCTCGCGCTGGGTATTCTTGAATTCGGTCATGAAGCGCTAGATCGGCCGGTTTTCGTCGCGGTGCACAGGGCGGCGCTGCGGCGCGAGCAAGAGCCAGCTCGCAAGCGGCCAGAGCGCGGCAGTCACCAGGCTTTCGATGAGGATGAAAGCATCGGGAAGCGACCCGTCGGCCACGAAGCGCACGACAAAGGTTGCTGCCTGCGCGATCAGAAAAAGCGGCAGGACGTGGATGGCCTGGACCGCCGGCGTGAACCAGAGCACGCGCCGATGCGCCATGATCGCGCCGTAGGACAAAAGCGTGTAGGCCAGTGCGTGCTGGCCAAGCAAGGTGGCATCGTTGACATCGACCAGCACGCCCATCAGGAAGGCCACGCCGATGCCGACCTTGCGCGGATGGTGGATGTTCCAGAAGACCAGGACGAGGGCGACGAAATCCGGCACCCACACGCGCTGGCCCCAGGGCAGCAGATTGAGAACCAGGGCAAAGGCGAGGGAGAACGCGATAAAGGGCGGACTGACCGGTCTTAGGATGTACTGGGGATTACTGATCATGGCGCAAGTTTGCGATTTCGGTGCTGCTCATAGACTGCCTCGGGCGGTGACGCGGGCGGCATCGGCTTGTCGACCAATAGCACCAGGACATGACGATTGCGGTCGGTGCCGCCAATCGGCACGCACGTGATGCGCGCGAAGGCGTCGGCGGAATTCTTCTCGACGCCGACCACGCGCGCCACCGGCAGGCCCGCCGGATAGACGCCGTCAATGCCCGAAGTGACGAGCTCGTCGCCCGATTTGACATCGGCGTTGGTCGCCATGAAGCGCAATTCGAGAAGGCCGCCGCTTGCGCCGCCGTAGGCGACGCCACGGGCACCCGAGCGCAGGTTCTGCACCGGAATGGCCTGGTTCTTGTCGGTCAAAAGCGTCACCTCGGTGATATAGGGAAAGACCCGCGTCACCTGGCCGATGACCCCGGCATCGTCGATCACGGGGCTGCCAGCAGAGATGCCATCGCTGCTGCCGCGATCGACGATGATCTTGTGCGACGAGGGATCACGCGCATCGTGGAGCAGTTCAGCGGCCACCGAGGCCACGGTTTGCCGATCGCGCATGCCGATCAGGCGGCGCAGCTCGGCGTTTTCGAGCAGCACCTGCTGCGTGATCAAGGATGTACCGGCAAGGCCCGTGTTGGCCGCGGCAAGCCGGTCGTTTTGCGCCTGCAAGGCATGCTGCGAGGCGAAGAACGCGGCCACGCTGTCGTAGGCCTGCCCGGGCACGAGGGCGAGTCGCTCAAGGGGATAAAGCAGGGTACCGATGGCGCGCCTGACGGTGACGAGCGCGTTAAAGCGCGCATCGGCGACAAGCAGCGTGATGGCGAGGACTGCGAAGAACAGGAGCCGCGCGCGGGCCGAAGGGCCCTGCTTGAAAAAAGGGGGGGGACTATATTCCATTCAGTCGCGCGCGCGTCCGATGCGACCGGGCGCGCGAGCTGGTCGTGACACGCCTTGACTCTTTGGCGTGCTGGCGGGTCATTACTCTGAGGTGAAGATGCCGCCGAGCTTGTCCATGCGCTCGAGGGCAAGGCCGGATCCACGCACGACGCAGGTGAGCGGGTCTTCGGCGACGATCACGGGAAGCCCGGTCTCCTCCATCAACAGGCGGTCGAGATCGCGCAACAGCGCGCCGCCACCGGTCAACATCATGCCCTTCTCGGCGATATCGGCGCCAAGCTCAGGCGGGGTCTGCTCCAGCGCGCTTTTCACTGCGGACACAATATTGTTAAGCGGATCGGTCAACGCCTCGAGAATCTCGTTTGACGAAATCGTGAAGGAGCGCGGCACACCTTCGGACAGGTTGCGCCCCTTGACTTCCATTTCCTTCACTTCGGATCCCGGAAAGGCCGAGCCGATTTCCTTCTTGATCGATTCGGCCGTCGGCTCGCCAATCAGCATGCCGTAGTTTCGCCGGATGTAGTTGATGATTGCTTCATCGAACTTGTCCCCGCCCACGCGCACGCTGCCCTTGTAGACCATGCCGCCCAGCGAGATCACGCCGACTTCGGTGGTGCCGCCGCCAATGTCGACGACCATCGATCCTGTCGCATCGGCGACCGGCAGGCCCGCGCCGATGGCGGCAGCCATCGGCTCCTCGATCAGGTAGACATGCGAGGCGCCGGCACCGAGCGCCGATTCGCGGATGGCGCGGCGCTCGACCTGGGTCGAGCCGCAAGGCACGCAGATGATGATTCGCGGCGAAGGCGAAAACAGGCGCGACTCGTGAACCATCTTGATGAACTGCTTGAGCATCTGCTCGGTCACCGTGAAGTCGGCGATGACGCCGTCCTTCATCGGCCGGATGGCCTCGATGTTGCCTGGCACCTTGCCGAGCATCGCCTTGGCTTCCTTGCCGACCGCCTGGATGGTCTTCTTGCCGTTGGGGCCGCCTTCCTGACGGATCGCGACGACGGAAGGTTCATCAAGAACGATGCCCTTGCCACGCACGTAGATCAGGGTGTTGGCGGTGCCAAGATCGATCGCCAGATCGTTAGAAAAATAACTGCGCAAAAATCCGAACATTCGTGTTCCTGCAAGCCCCCGCACAGCGCGCAGAACGCGGCCCCTGGCGAAGTGACGGCCGTGTCTTGGGCATGCCCGACATGAGCAACCATCGACCGTCAATCAAAAGGGCGATGATACCTTATAATTTCGGTCAAATTGCCCGTAGCGGATGCGCATTTACGGGGTAGAAGTCGCGACTTTCAGACCCCGGGCGCGCGACCTTTTCGGTCGCTTGCAATGGCCAGAGCGCGCCTTCTCACACCTACGCACGAATCGCCCCCATGTCATTGACACGCACTGACGTTGCCCAGATCGCGAGCCTCGCGCGAATCGAGTTATCCGAAGCAGAAGCCGAAGCCACGCTCGCCCAGCTCGTTGACATCTTCGCGTTGATCGAAAAGATGCAGGCGGTTGACACCGCTGACGTCGCGCCCCTGACGACACCGCTTGCCGCCATCAGCGACATCACGCTTCGCATGCGCGAGGATCGCGTCACCGAAAGCGACCAGCGCGACGCGCTGATGGGCATCGCGCCCGCGCATGCCGATGGACTCTACCTGGTGCCAAGGGTGGTCGAGTAATGTCACCCGATCTGATCGATTCAAGTCTTCTTGACATCGGCCTTGCGCTGTCGCAAAAGAAGGTGTCAAGCGTCGAACTGACGCAAATGGCGCTTGCGCGCGCGAGCGCCAACGCGTCGCTTAACGCCTTCATCTCGCTTGACGCCGATGCCAGCCTCGCCCAGGCGCGGCAAGCCGATGCGCGCATTGCAAAGGGCGAGGCAGGCCCCCTCACCGGCATTCCCATTGCGCACAAGGACATCTACACGACGCGCGCGTTTCGCTCGACTGCAGGCTCACGCATGCTTTTGGACTACGTCAGCCCGTTTGATGCGACGGTGGTCGAGAAACTGGGCTTTGGTCCTCTACAAAGCGATGGCGAAGGCGCGGGCATGGTCACCCTTGGCAAAGCCAACTGCGATGAATTTGCCATGGGCTCGAGCAACGAAAATTCGTATTTCGGGCCGGTTTGCAACCCCTGGGACGAGAAGGCGGTGCCAGGCGGCACTTCAGGCGGATCGGCTGCCATCGTCGCCGCACGCATTGCGCCTTGTGCCACGGGCACCGATACCGGCGGATCGATCCGCCAGCCTGCGGCCTTTTGCGGCGTGACCGGCGTCAAGCCGACCTACGGCCGCGTCTCGCGCTACGGCATGATCGCATTCGCCTCGAGCCTCGATCAGGGCGGCCCGATCGCCAAGAGTGCAGAAGATTGTGCGCTGCTCCTCAATGCCATGGCGGGCTTTGACGAGCGCGATTCGACCAGCGTCGAGCGCGTTTCTGAAGACTTCACGGCCGCCATGGCCCTTCCCCTTGACGGCCTCGTGATCGGCCTGCCGCGCCAGTATTTTGGCCAGGGCGTGGCGCCTGGGGTCGAGCGTGCGGTCAGGGCGGCACTGTCCGAGTACGAAAAACTCGGGGCGCGTCTTGTCGATATCGACCTGCCCCATACCGAATTGTCGATCCCGGCCTATTACGTCATCGCGCCGGCCGAAGCCTCCTCGAACCTGTCGCGCTTTGACGGCGTGCGCTATGGCCACCGCAGCGCGGATTTTAACGACCTCGCAAGCCTTTACAGCCGCACGCGCGCCGAAGGCTTTGGCTGGGAGGTCAAGCGACGCATCCTGATCGGCACGTATGTCCTTTCGCGGGGCTATTACGACGCCTACTACCTCAAGGCGCAGCGCATCCGGCGCCTGATTGCCAACGATTTCCAGCGCGCGCTTGGCGCGTGCGATGTCATCATGGCACCGGTTGCGCCAACGGTGGCCTGGGACATCGGCGAAAAAAGCCACGATCCCGTGGCAAGCTATCTGGCGGACATCTTCACCCTGTCGGTGAGTCTGGCGGGGCTCCCTGGCCTGTCGATCCCCTGCGGCTTTGGCGAAAAAGCCAGGCCGGTGGGACTCCAGCTCATCGGCAATTACTTCTCGGAGGCAAAACTGCTGGGCATCGCGCACCAGTTCCAGCTCGCCACCGACTGGCACCAGCGTGCGCCAAAAGGCCGGTCATGAGCGCCTGGGAAATCGTCATCGGCCTTGAGACGCACACCCAGCTCTCGTGCGATTCGAAGATTTTCAGTGGCGCGTCGACGGCGTTTGGCGCCGCCGCCAATACGCAGGCCTGCGCTGTCGACGTCGCCTTGCCAGGCACGCTGCCGGTGATGAACCGCGCTGCGGTTGAGCGCGCCATCCGCTTTGGGCTCGCGGTGGGCGCAACGATTGCACCGACTTCGATATTTGCGCGCAAGAACTACTTCTATCCCGATCTGCCCAAGGGATATCAGATCAGCCAGTACGAGACGCCGGTCGTCGCCGGCGGCGCGCTGTCGTTCATGCTGGATTCAGGCGATGGCCGCTTCGTCTCGAAAACCGTGCGCCTCACGCGCGCGCACCTCGAAGAAGATGCCGGCAAGTCACTGCACCAGGACTACGCCGGCATGAGCGGCATCGATCTCAACCGCGCCGGCACGCCGCTGCTTGAGATTGTCAGTGAACCGGAGATGCGCTCGTCGGCCGAGGCCGTGGCGTACGCCAAGACCTTGCACGCGCTTGTCGTCTGGCTTGGCATCTGCGATGGCAACATGCAGGAAGGCTCGTTTCGCTGCGATGCCAACGTGTCGGTGCGAAGGCCCGGGGCAGCGCTTGGCACGCGCTGCGAAATCAAGAACCTGAACTCGTTTCGCTTCCTGCAGGAGGCGATCGATTTCGAGGCACAGCGCCAGATCGCCCTGATCGAAGACGGCCTTGAAGTCAAGCAGCAAACGCGGCTTTGGGATCCGGACAAGTTCGAGACGCGTCCGATGCGAAGCAAGGAAGACGCCGACGACTACCGCTACTTCCCGGACCCGGACCTGCCCCCGCTTGCGATTTCAACCAGCTGGGTCGAGCGTATCCAAAGCGAGATGCCCGAGCTGCCCCAGGTGCTGCGCACGCGACTGGTCGCAGAACTTGGCCTGAATGATTACGACGCGACGGTGATTACCTCAAGCCGCGGCCTTGCCACCTACTTCGAAGCCGTCGTCTCAGCGCTTGGACAAACTCATGCCAAGCTCGCCGCCAACTGGCTGATGGGCGACGTGCTCGCGCAGTGCAACCGCGATGGCATCGACGTCGACAAGGCCAGGGTCAACGCAGCGCAATTGGCGCAGCTTCTCGCGCGCATGGTCGATGGCACCGTAAGCGCAAAGATCGCGAAGGAGCTGTTTCAGGCGCTTTGGGAAAAGCCCGATGCGAGCGCTGGCGCAATTGACCGCATGATCGACGAGCGTGGCCTGCGCCAGATCTCGGATCGAGGCGAACTGGCTCTGGTGGTCGAGAAGATCATCGCCGCCTACCCGAGCCAGGCGGCCGACTATCGTGGCGGCAAGGACAAGCTCTTCGGCTTCTTTGTCGGGCAGGCGATGAAGGCCACCGGCGGCAAGGCCAATCCGCAGGAGCTCAATCAGATCCTCATGGAGAAGCTCAGTGCTTGACCGACGCCGTATCGGCAGCGGTCAAGGCCTGCAGGCGCTGGGCGTAGCCGTCAAAACGCGCGTTGATGCGTGCGATATCGAGCTTGCGGTCATCGATATTGCGCTGCTCGCTTGAGATGCCAAGCGCATTGTTGTCGATGCTGCGCTGAAGATTGCCG
>CAJCIC010000079.1 GCA_903970185.1 Gammaproteobacteria bacterium | reverse complement strand
CTGCGCAACGCCAATGGCACCCAGCCCGGCACAATTGACGACACGCTCGCAGTCAATGCTTGCGCTGGGATTGGCGTCAACTTCAAGCACCGTCTTGCCGTCTTCAAGGCACGCGGAAACCACCTTGCTCTTTAAGGCGAGGACGGCGCCGTGCGCTTCGGCGTCGGCCAGCAACGCAGTCATCAGGCCATGGCTGTCGATGATGCCCGACGACGGGCTATAAAGCCCGGCATCGGCACGAACTTCGGCTTCGAGGGCGAGCACCCCTTCGCGCGAGAGCAACCTGAGGTCGTTGACACCCGAGGCGATCGCATTCGATCTGATGGCCCCAAGGCGCTCCTTCGCATCGCGCCCGCTTGCCACCAGAAGTTTGCCAAGGCGCCGATGCTCGACGCGGCGGGATGCGCAATAGTCGTAGAGCAAGTCGCGTCCACGCACGCAAAAGCGCGCCTTTTTCGAGGCCGGCGGGTAGTAGATGCCGGCGTGGATGACTTCGCTGTTGCGCGAGCTGACTCCGCTGCCGATGACATCCTCGGACTCGATGATGACGACGTCATGTCCCTCAATGGCCAGCTGACGGGCCACGGCAAGGCCAACCACGCCCGCACCGATCACGGCGACATCGATGCTCTCGCTCACAGGGGCACGCGGGTGCGAAAGTCGATGACCTAGCGCTCGAGAAGGATGCGCCGGTCGACGGTGTCAAGCGAACGGTGTCCGCAAAACGCCATGCTCAGGTCCAGTTCGTTGCGGATGATCTCAAGCGCCCGGGTTACGCCGGCTTCACCCATGGCCCCGAGCCCGTACAGGAAAGCGCGTCCGATGAGGCAACCCTTCGCGCCCAGGGCCCAGGCCTTGAGCACATCCTGGCCGGAGCGAACACCGCCATCCATCCACACCTCGATCTTGCTGCCGACGGCATCGACGATCGCAGGCAGCGCGGCAATTGCCGATGGCGCGCCATCGAGCTGGCGCCCGCCATGATTGGAGACCACCAGCGCATCAGCGCCCGCGTCGACCGCAAACTGTGCGTCTTCGGCGTCAAGGATGCCCTTCAGGATGATCTTGCCGCCCCAGCGCTTCTTGATCCATTCGATATCGGTCCAGTTCAGTGTCGGATCGAACTGCTGTGCCGTCCAGGAACCCAGGGAGGTCATGTCCTTGACGCCGTCGACGTGGCCGAAAATGTTGCCGAAATGGCGCCGCGGCGTACCCAGCATGCCCACGCACCAGCGCGGCTTGGTGGCGAGGTTGATGAGATTGGCAAGCGTTGGCTTGGGCGGTGCCGACAAGCCGTTCTTGATGTCGCGGTGGCGCTGACCGAGCACCTGCAAGTCGAGCGTGAGCATCAGCGCCGAACAGCCGGCGGCGCGCGCGCGATCGATCAGGCGCTCGACAAAGACCCGATCGCGCAGGACATACAGCTGGAACCAGAAAGGACCAGGCACATATCTGGCGATGTCCTCGAGCGAGCAGATGCTCATCGTCGAGAGCGTGAACGGCACGCCGAACTTCTGCGCTGCACGCGCGGCCAGGATCTCGCCGTCGGCGTGCTGCATGCCGGTCATGCCGGTCGGTGCAATGGCCACCGGCATGGCGATTTTCTCGCCGAGCATGGTGGCAGCGGTCGAACGCCTGTCGATGTTGACGGCGACGCGCTGGCGAAACAGGATGCGCTTGAAATCCTCTTCGTTGGCGCGGTAGGTGCCCTCGGTCCATGAGCCGCTATCGGCGTAGTCGTAGAACATGCGCGGCACCCGGCGCTTGGCGAGCAGGCGCAAATCCTCGATATTGGTGATGACGCTCATGGCGATTTTCCCGCTCTCTTGAGACGATGCAAGATGGCGCGCTAGCTGTCCCCGCGCGACTTGATGATGCGCGATACCATGCCGTAGGCGATGGCTTCTTCGGCCGACATCCAGTAGTTGCGGTCGGTGTCCTTCACGACCTTCTCGAAGCTCTGGCCGGTCTCGCGCGCGATCTGCTGGTTCAGGCGCTCGCGCATCTTGACGATTTCCTGGGCTTCGATGCCAATGTCGACCGCCGGGCCGCGCGAGCCGCCAAGCGGCTGGTGGACCATGAAGCGCGTCGCAGGCAGGCATACGCGCCTTTCCTTGGCTGCGGCGAGATAGATCAGAACGCCAGCACTTGCGACCCATCCGGTGCCGATCATGCGCACCGGTGACGAGCCGTCGACATAGCGCACCATGTCGTGAATCGTGTCCCCGGATTCGACGTGGCCGCCAGGCGAATTGATGAAGACGTCGATCGGCCGGTCGGCTTCGCCTGCGAGCGTCAACAGGCGGGCGCTGACCTCACGCGCAAGCTTGTCGTCGATGGCACCAAAAATCAGCACGGCGCGCTGCCTGAAAAGGCGCCGTTCGATGTCGCTGGCCTGCGATCCCATCGGTCGATGTTCTTCAGGCTCGGTGGGGACGGGTCCGATCGGCTCGGGGATTTCAGGATCGTCCTCTTCGGGGGCCAGACGCGGGCCCCACGCCAACTTGCGTTCCATATATACACTCCGGTTTTGATTGCGGCTCAGTTTACACTTTGCGCGCTCGCCGCTTTTTTGCGCGGCGGCGGGCAAGTCTAGCCGCCCGGCATGGCCAGATCGGCCCGAGCCTGCCAGCGCCTGAGCGCGCGGCCCTGGCGATAGCGCGCGACAAGGCGCGCGTTGGTCAGCATGACGCCAACCGTCTCGCCAATCACGAGGTTGATGCCAAGAAGCGGCAAGACCAGCATCAGCCCGGGAATGCCGGCAACGCCGCCGCCAACAAAAATCATCAGCACCGTAATCAGCGGGTGGATGCGCAGGCTCTTGCCAATGGTCATCGGCATGTAGATGAAATCATCAAGCAGCCTGACGAACACGAAAAGCCCGATGGTATAGAACGTGATCGACGGGTCGCCGGCAAAGTCGGTTGCAGCCACGAGCGCGACCGTGACGCCGCCAAGCAGCGAGCCGACATAAGGCACCCAGGCCAGGACCGCGGCAATCAGGCCAAGCGCAAATGGCGCGGGCAGTCCAATCACCCAAAGGCCCAGCGCGAGCGTGAGCGTGTCAAGAATGGTGAGGCGCAAAAGCCCCTGGAAATAGGCCCGCGCCGCCTTGTCCACGCCGTGCAGCAAATACAACGTCGTCTCGAAGAACGCGTTGGGCACGGCACGACTCAGAAACAGCTTGAAATGGCGGCTGTCCTTGAGCAGGAAGTAGGTCAGAAACGGCACCAGGGCAAGCGACGGTCCCCAGGCCAGAAGGCCCAGCATGACCGACTGGACGCTGCCCGCGAAGCTGCCGGTTGCGCTTTGCACCTGGTCGTTGAGTGCCTGCGACAGGTGCGCCTGTGCAATCAGCTTCGAGTGCGCTTCGAGCGCTGTCACCGAACGCGTGACAAGGCCGATGCCGCCATCGATGTAACGCTTGATGAGTTCCTGGTTGTCGCTGAACTCGGAGATCACCTTGGGCAGCACGGCCACAAGGGCGATGGCCGAGACGATGCAAAACACGCCGATGACAATCAGTGCCGCAGTCTCGCGCCGCATGCCTTGCAGCACCATGCGCGCCATGACCGGAAAGAGCGCATAGAAAAGGACCAGCGCAAGCAGGAACGGCACCACCAGCAAGAGCACCTTTTGCAGCACGTAGAGCATGAGGCAGGTGATGACCAGAACGCAGATCCACACGAGCGGCCCGGCCGCCGGCAGCGAGCCATCGTGATTGGAAAACCGCAGGTCGCGGAAATCCTTGCGCTTGGCGAGGATCGTCACCGAGGCCAGCCGCGCTGCCTCGGCGACTGCCGCTTGCTCGGGCTTGGCACTCATAGGGTGATGGTCGGTGGCGCCGCGGGCGCTGAGGTCGTGCGGATGATGCGCGCCAGATGCCGCGCCATCTCGAGCGTGATCTTCGATGCCACGAAGGCGTGGGTCTTGAGCAGCCCCGCCAGGTCTTCGCGAAACAGCACCGCCATGCGGCAGTTGCTTGCCGCCTTGGCCTGAGCGCCGCGCGGGCCGCGGTCAAGCAGCGCCAGTTCGCCGAAGAATTCGCCCGGGCCGAAATTGGCCAGCACGGTGTCAACGCCGTCGCGCGCGCGGATGATCGATACCCGGCCCTCGAGCACGATGTACAGGGCCTGGCCTTCCTCGCCCTCATCGAAGACGACTTCGTCAGCGATGAATTCGCGCTCGTGCAAGAGCGCATCGACTTGACGCAGTTCGGTTTCGCTTAACTGGTTGAACAGCGACAGTTCGCGCAGTCGCAAGAGCCGCGGCGAGATCTCACGCTTTCGCAACATGTCAAGGAGCATCGGTGGCCTTTTCAGGGTACGGCGTGTTCATGCGCCCGTCGCAAGGCATGGCCGGAAGCTGCACCCCGCCACACCTAATCGAAGCCGATTATACGAGCGCCACGCGGATTCGGCGCTGTGAATATTGCTACGGATTCGCAGCGCGCCTGGCAGCCTTCCCGCCTAGGCCGCAGGCGGTCGCAGCGCCAGGCGCCTGGTGCGCTTTTGCGCGTACATGGCGCGGTCAGCAGCGATGCGCAGGGCCGTCACGGTTTCGCCGTCAAAGGGATAAATGGCGTGGCCAACCGATCCGCCGGCCATGATCGAGGCGCCACCCAGAACGAAAGCGGAATCGAAAACACTGCCGATGCGCTCAACCGCGTTGCCGATTTCGGTGGACGTCTTGAGTTCGCGCAAAAGCACCATGAATTCGTCGCCGCCGGCACGTGCGACCAGATCGCAACCCCTCACGGCGTGCTTGAGCCTGCGCGCGACTTCGACCAGGAGCGAATCGCCGACGTCGTGGCCGAGGTCGTCGTTGATCTGCTTGAAGCCATCCAGATCGACAAACGCCAGGCCGAGAATGTCGCCTGCCGCGGCCGCCTTGGCCAGCGCTTCTTCGGTCAGCGCAAGAAACTTGCGCCGGTTCAGTAGTGCAGTCAGGCTGTCGTGCGAGGCGTAGTGTTCGGCTTTGGCAAGCGTCTCGGTGAGTTTCTGGTTGAGCTCGACAAGCTCCTCGCTCCTTTGCTTTTCCTCGTCGGCGCGGCGCTGGTGCTGGGCGACGGAAAGCTCGACTGCGAGCACCTGCACCTTGCGCCCGATGATCTGCTCCTTCAATTCATTGGTGATCGCCAGCTCGCGGCTTTGATGCTCGAAGGCGGCGCGATAGTCGCCCTGACTGGCGCGCGCACGGGCGGAAAGCTGGTGCGCGCGCAATTCGAACTGGCGAATGCCAAGACTCTCGGCAAGCGCAAGCGCGCGCGACAAGGCGTAATCCAGATCGACCAGGCTGCCTTCGCGCTGGGCGATCTCGGCCTGCTTGAGCAGTGCATCGCAAAGCAGGTCGCGCTCACCCAGATCCTCGGCGGTCTGGCGCACCCCGAGAAGCACGCGCGAAGCTTCGTTCAGATCACCTTCGCCAATCAGCGCGGCAACCACGATGGCACCGATGAATCCCCACTGCAGCCTGTAGCCTCCGGCAAGCGCATCGCGCTGGCAGGCAAGTCCGATAGCGAGGCCTTCCTTGTAGCGGCCGCTGCCCACCAGGGCCTCGGCAAGATTGGCCAAGACCGTGATCGCAAGCAGGCTGTCGTCAACGCGCCTTGCGACTTCGGCGGCTTCTTCAAGCAGCGCCACGGCGCGCTCGAAATCCTCCATGCGCGCATGCAGGTTGCCAAGGTTGGTGAGCGCGCGGCACTGGCCCTTGATGTCGGCCACCGCAAGCGACAGGCTAAGGCAGCTATGCAGCATCTCGCACGCCTTGCCATACTCGCCCGTGCGTTCATACATCGTGGCGATGCCGTTGCGGCAGCGGTTGGCAAGCTCGGTTTGGCCAAGCGCATCGGCTTCGATCGCAGCCGTTTGCAGGACTTCCGCTGCAAGTCCGAAGTCGGTGGCCAACGAGATCGCCGTGCCCTCGATAAAACGGCTTTGCGGCTGGGTCTCGAGCACACCATGGTGGGCCGAGAACTGCAACGCCGAACGGGCCAGCTTTCTTGCCTGCTGCGGATCGATGCTCAAGAGTTTCTCGGCCTCGCCGTTCATCTTCTGGGCCTCGGCAAGCGCGATGTCACGACGAAGCGGCGAAGCCGGCTTGACGAGTTCGAGACGACGGGACGGGCTCATGCTTGCACCTGCCAGTGCGGGAAGGCCTCGGCGAGGGTTTGCACCTTGCCCGAACCCTTGGCGCTATAGCCGGCAAGCGCATCCACGGCGCTGCGGTATTCCGGGCGCGACAGGATTTGCAGCACCTCGCGAATCGGCTGCGTGTGCAAGCCCTCGGCGCGGCAGGCCAGAAAATAGCGCTCGGTCTCAAGCGGAATGAAGCCGAGGTTGAAGTGGCGCGCCGGGGTCTCGATGCCAAAACCGGCGTCGGCCATGCCGCTGGCGATGAAGGCGGCGACCGCGGCATGGGTGTATTCGCCCTCCTGGTAGCCCTGGATTTTTTCGACCTCGACGTTTTCCCGCTCGCACAGGAGATCAAGCAGAAGGCGGGTGGCCGAGCCTTGCTGGCGATTGATGAAGCGCACGCCCGGACGGGAAAGCGCGGCAAGGCCGTCGATGTTCTTCGGATTTCCGGGCGCAACCATCATGCCCTGGCGACGCGTCGCCAGATGAATCAGGCGGATGTCGCGGCCACGCAGATACGGCGCGTAGTGCTTAAGCATCGGTGCCTCGAACGGGCCGATCGGCACGTGAAAGCCCGCCAGCTCGCAGCCGGCGTTGGCAAACGATGCCGCTGCCTCGAGCGAACTGCGGTACTTGAGATCGATCGGTACCTGGGCGCGAACGAGGAAGGTACGCAGGGTCTCGACGGCAAAGCCGTGACTGGCGTGGATGTGGACGATGCTGCCTGCATGGCGCACGATGCTTTCGATCTCGGCCTCGAGTTCCGAGGCGAGGCTGTCAAGCGAGGGGCCAAGACGCGCGGTGACGCGGCGGTCGGCCCACACCAGCTTGTGCCCGAGTTCGGTCAATTCCGATCCCCGGCCACGCGACATCGATACCAGCGGCATGCCAAACAGCGCCTCGCCCTCGCGCAAGATGCCCCAGGCATGGCGATACGAGAGAAGAAGCGAGCGGCAGGCGGCGGCGAGATTACCTTTTTCTGCGATGGCAACGAGGATCTCCAAAAGACGCGGCAAGAGCACCGCGCCATCCACCGAGGCGAAGGTCCACTGCGGTCGGATAGCAACTTTAAGCATCTCATGGAACCAGGAACAATAGGCTATATTTTACATATTTCAGCTCGCGTAGGAAACCCTATTTCCATCGCGCCAAAGCAGTGATAGGCTTCCACTCCCGGAGCGCATATCGGCGGTGAGGGACGGATTGATATGCTGTTCCTTGCATAATTGGGCAGCGATCGATTTGCAGGACAGCCATGGATCAGATCATCGATTTGACGCGATTGGATGAAATTCTTGCCGAGCACGCGAGCACCCCGGGCGGGCTCTTGCCGATCCTGCACGCCGTGCAGAAAACATGGGGCCATGTGCCGCCGGCAACGGTGCCTGCGATTGCCGCGCGGCTGAACCTGTCGCGCGCCGAAGTCCACGGCGTCATCACCTACTACCATCACTTTCGCGACAAGCCAGGCGGCAAGACGCTGATCCAGATGTGTCGCGCAGAAGCCTGCCAGGCGCGCGGCTGCGATGCGCTCATCGCACATGCGACCAAGACCGTGGGATGCAGCCTGCACGAGACCAATGGCGATGGCAGCGTCACCCTTGAGCCGGTGTATTGCCTTGGGCACTGTGCCACCGGCCCGAACATCCAGGTCGGCGAGAAGCTCTACGGTCGCATGACGCCCTCACGCTTTGATGAAATCGTCATGCAAAGCGTAAGGCCGGGGCTCGAATTCGCATGAACCAGCCCGCTGCCGTCGTGTTCGTGCCGCGCGATTCGACGGCGCTATCGCTAGGCGCAGACGAGGTGGCTGCGGCCATCGTCAGCACTGCTGCGCAAAGAGGCATCGCCATCAGGCTGGTTCGCAACGGCTCGCGCGGCATGTGTTTTCTCGAGCCGCTAATCGAAGTCGAAACGGCGCAAGGACGTGTCGCCTATGGCCCGGTTGGCGCTGCCGACGTCGCCGGCCTTTTCGATGCCGGCTTTCTTCAAGGCCAGGCGCATCGCCTCTGTCACGGTCCGACCGAAGCGATCGCCTATCTAGAAAAGCAGACGCGCTTGACGTTTGCGCGCGCAGGCAAGACCGATCCGCTCTCGCTAGACGACTATCTTGCCCATTCGGGCTACGCCGGTCTTTTGCGCGCCTTGACGCTCTCGCCCGAGGCGATCGTTGCCGAAGTGCTCGATTCGGGCCTGCGCGGGCGGGGCGGCGCGGCATTTCCGGCGGGCATCAAGTGGCAGACGGTGCTTGCCGCCAAGGCCAGCCAAAAATATGTCGTATGCAACGCCGATGAAGGCGATTCGGGCACCTTTTCTGACCGCATGGTGATGGAAAACGATCCCTTCTTGCTGATCGAGGGCATGACCATCGCGGCGATCGCAACGGGCGCTAGCCGCGGCTACATCTACGTGCGCTCGGAGTATCCGCACGCCATCACTGCGCTACATGCCGCCATCGCTGCCGCGCGCAAGGCCCGCTACCTCGGCGCCGATATCCAGGGCTCAGGCCACGCGTTCGAGATCGAAGTGCGCATGGGTGCGGGCTCCTACGTCTGCGGCGAAGAAACCGCCATGCTCGAGAGCCTCGAAGGCAAGCGCGGCATCGTGCGCGCCAAGCCGCCGGTGCCTGCCCTGGTCGGCCTGTTTGGTGCTCCCACCGTGATCAATAACGTCATCACCCTGGCCAGCGTGCCGGTCATCCTCGAGCGCGGCTTTGCCGCCTACAGGCGCGAAGGTGTTGATCGCTCGCGTGGCACCTTGCCGGTGCAGCTTGCCGGCAACGTCAGGCAAGGCGGGCTCGTCGAAGTGCCGTTCGGTATCTCCTTGAGGACGCTGCTTTTAGACTTCGGCGGCGGCACGGCAAGCGGGCGGCCGATGCGCGCCGTGCAAGTCGGCGGCCCGCTTGGGGCATACCTCGATTCGAGCCAGTTCGATACGCCCCTTGACTACGAGGCCTTCGCTGCCATCGGCGCGGTCTTGGGCCACGGCGGCATTGTCGTGTTCGACGACAGCGTCGATATGGCGCGGCAGGCGCGCTATGCCATGGAATTCTGCGCGATCGAATCGTGTGGCAAGTGCACGCCTTGTCGCATCGGATCGACACGCGGTGTCGAGGTCATCGATCGCATGCAAAAAGGCGATCGCCCTCTTGAACAGGAAAATCTCCTGCGCGAGCTTTGCGACACCATGGTCTACGGCTCGCTTTGCGCAATGGGCGCAATGACGCCCTACCCGGTGCTCTCCGCGCTTGACAAGTTCCCCGAAGATTTTGCGCCACGCCCGATGCGTGATGCCGCCTGAAGTGAAAACATGCACGGCCAAGCGTAGAAGGACCCGATCATGAACGTACTTAACCCGCCCGATCTTGGCACGCCGAAAATAGCCGGTGATGCCAGCGTCACGCTGGCCATCGATGGCATTTCCGTGTCGGTGCCCAAGGGCACTTCGGTGATGCGCGCAGCCGCGCTGGCCGGCGTCAACGTGCCCAAGCTTTGCGCCACCGATTCGCTTGAGCCGTTTGGCTCGTGCCGCCTTTGCCTTGTCGAAATCACTGGCAAGAAGGGCTTTCCCGCCTCGTGCACGACGCCGGCTGAAGCCGGCATGCAGGTCAAGACGGAAAGCCCGCGCTTGGCGCAGCTGCGCCGCGGCGTGATGGAAATGTATATCTCGGACCATCCGCTCGATTGCCTCACCTGTGCGACCAACGGCAACTGCGAGCTGCAGGACATGGCCGGCACGGTGGGCTTGCGCGAAGTGCGCTACGGCTTTGACGGTGCCAACCATTTCGATGCGAAAAAAGACGAATCCAATCCGTATTTCACCTACGATCCGTCCAAATGCATCGTCTGCAACAGGTGCGTGCGCGCCTGCGAGGAGACGCAGGGCACCTTTGCCCTGACGATCAGCGGTCGCGGATTCGAGTCGCGGGTCTCGGCAGGCCAGGACGAGTCCTTCATGGCCTCCGAATGCGTCTCCTGCGGCGCCTGCGTCGATGCCTGCCCAACGGCTACCCTGACCGAGAAAAGCGTGATCAAACTGGGCCAGGCTGAACATTCGGTGATCACCACCTGCGCCTACTGCGGCGTTGGCTGCTCGTTTCGTGCCGAGATGAAAGGCAGCCAGGTCGTGCGCATGGTGGCCAACAAGGACGGCCATGCCAACGAAGGTCACGCCTGTGTCAAGGGCCGCTTTGCCTGGGGCTATGCGACCCACGCCGATCGCATCACGAAACCGATGATTCGCAAGGCCATCACCGATCCCTGGCAGGAAGTCAGCTGGGAAGAGGCCATCGCCCATGCCGCATCCGAGTTTCGCCGCATCCAGGCGCGCTACGGCCGCGATTCGATCGGTGGCATCACCTCTTCGCGCTGTACCAACGAGGAAACCTACCTGGTGCAAAAACTCGTGCGCGCGGCGTTTGGCAACAACAACGTCGATACCTGTGCGCGCGTGTGCCACTCGCCGACCGGCTATGGCTTAAAGGCCACGCTTGGCGAATCGGCAGGCACGCAGACGTTCGCCTCGGTCGAAAAGGCCGACGTGATCATCGTCATGGGCGCCAATCCCACCGACGGGCACCCGGTATTTGCTTCGCGCCTGAAACGGCGCCTTCGCGCCGGCGCAAAACTGATCGTGATCGATCCGCGCAGCATCGATCTCGTCTCCGGGCCCCACGTCAAGGCGGCGATTCACCTGAAGCTTAAGCCCGGCACCAATGTCGCCATCGTCAACGCCCTGGCGCATGTCATCGTCACCGAGAACCTGGTGCGCGAGGACTATGTGCAAAGCCGCTGCGAGCTCCCCGCCTATGCGCAGTGGAAGACTTTCGTTGCCGCGCCGGAGAATTCCCCGGAAGCGCTCGAAGCGGCAACCGGCGTTGCCGCAAGCGATGTGCGCGAGGCCGCGCGCATGTATGCCCAAAGCCAGAACGGTGCGATCTACTACGGGCTTGGCGTGACCGAGCACGCGCAGGGCTCAACCACGGTCATGGGCATTGCCAATCTGGCCATGGCCACCGGCAATGTCGGTCGCGAAGGCGTTGGCGTCAACCCGCTGCGCGGCCAGAACAATGTCCAGGGTTCGTGCGACATGGGGTCGTTCCCGCACGAGTTGCCAGGCTATCGGCACGTCTCGGACAGCACCGTGCGCGCGCAGTTCGAAGCCGAGTGGCAGGTCACGCTCGATGCAGAACCGGGTCTGCGCATTCCCAACATGTTCGAGGCCGCGCTCGAGCAGACCTTCATGGGCCTTTATTGCCAGGGCGAGGACATCGTCCAGTCCGACCCCGACACGCAGCACGTCGCCGATGCCCTGTCATCGATGGAATGCATCGTGGTGCAGGACATCTTTCTTAACGAAACCGCGAAGTACGCGCATGTCTTCCTGCCAGGCTCGTCGTTCCTGGAGAAAAACGGCACCTTCACCAACGCCGAGCGCCGCATCTCGCCCGTGCGCAAGGTCATGCCGGCGCAGGCCGGCATGGAAGACTGGCAGGTCACGATGGCGCTCTCCAACGCCCTTGGCTATCCGATGAACTACGCCCATGCCAGCGAGATCATGGACGAGATCGCACGCCTGACGCCAACCTTCAGCGGTGTCAGCTACGCCAAGATCGACGAGCTTGGCAGCATCCAGTGGCCCTGCGATGCCATGGCACCGCTTGGCACACCGACGATGCACGTCGATCACTTTGTGCGCGGCAAGGGCCGCTTCATGCTGACCCGCTACGTCCCCAGCGACGAAAAGGTCACGCGCAAATTCCCGCTGCTATTGACCACCGGCCGCATCCTGTCGCAATACAACGTCGGCGCGCAGACGCGCCGCACCGAAAATGTCGCGTGGCACAGCGAGGACCGGATCGAACTGCATCCGCACGATGCCGAGCAGCGCGGTATCGATGAAGGCGACTGGGTCGGCATCGCGAGCCGCGCCGGCCAGACGGTGCTGCGCGCGAGCATCACCCAGCGCATGCAGCCGGGTGTTGTCTACACCACCTTCCATTTCCCCGAGTCGGGCGCCAACGTGATTACGACTGACAGCTCCGACTGGGCTACCAACTGTCCGGAATACAAGGTCACGGCGGTGCAGCTCGTCAAGGTTTCGCAACCTTCGGAGTGGCAGGAGCGCTATCGCGCGTTCTCCTTCGAGCAGGACCAGCTGCTCGCCCATCGCCTGCCGCGGGCCGTCCATGAAGCATGAGGACATGAGCCCAAACGCCCGCGGCATGCCCGGTCTCGCGCACCTTGACGTGCTCTTGCGCGATGGCGAGCGCGAGGCGCACGCCGATGCCATTGCGGAAGAGGTTCCAATCGCCCTCGAGTACAACGGCGTGTCGCACGCGGTGATGTTCGCAACACCTAGCGACCTCGAGGATTTTGCGCGCGGCTTCACGCTCTCGGAAGGCATCGTCGCAACACCTTGGCAGATCTATGACGTCGAGATCGCCGAAGTCACGGCGCGTGGCATCCGCGTTGCCATCGAGATCGCAAGCGAATGCTTTGCCCTTTTGAAGGATCGCAGGCGCGCCCTGACCGGGCGCACCGGCTGCGGCCTTTGCGGCACCGAAAGCCTCGATCACGCCGTCCGAGCGCTGGCGCCGCTTGCGGGCGGCGTCACGATGCCAATTGGCACCATCATCGCGGCGCAAGAGGCGATGCACAAGCGCCAGGCCCTGATGCACGCCACCGGCGCCGTCCATGCCGCGGGTTTTGTTGACAGGGCGGGCCAACTCGTTGACGTGCGTGAGGACATCGGCCGCCACAATGCGCTTGACAAGCTCTTTGGTGCGCTGATCGCAAGGGGCGTCGATTTGACCGAAGGCGCAGCACTGATCACAAGCCGGGCCAGTTTCGAGATGGTGCAAAAATCCGTCACGCTGGGCGTGCCAATCCTCGCTGCCGTGTCAGCGCCAACGGCCCTGGCGGTGCGCATCGCGCGCGAGGCCAATCTGACCTTGCTCGGTTTTGTGCGCGGCGGCCATTACTGCTGCTATAGCGTCCCCGCGCGGCTGCACGAGCACGCCCTGCGCTCCATCGTCCAGCAGGTACCGGCGTGAACGTCGACAACCTGGTTGGCATGGCCAACCGCATCGGCGAGTTTTTCGTGGCCTATCCCGACGCTTTCGAAGCCAGGCACGACATCGCCGACCACCTCAAGCGCTTCTGGGAGCCCCGCATGCGCCGGGCCATCCTCGCGCACGTAAATACCCGGGAAGGCGCGGGCCTGCACCCGCTGGTTCTTGCCGCAATTCGCGAGCATCGCGACCTTCTGACCCCGGCCGATACCTCGCATCACCTAAAGCCGTGACAGGGGAGGCAACCGCCGATGATGCGCTGTCGTTGCTGCTTTTTGGCCACGAACGGGATCTGCTTGGCAACCTGCGCCGGTTTCCGCTCATCGCGCGCTACAACCTCGATCGCCTTGGCCTTGCGATTTCGCTTGAGCAATGGCAGGCGCTCGACTACGCAACACGTCGCGAGATCGCGCTTTTCGAGCTTTCATCGCAGGAACAGACGCAACGCGCTCGCGTCAGGCTGCAAGCCATCGCCGTGAAGGCCTTCGGCGCGCCGCTCAAGGCCGTCGTGGCCGATCCCGCGCCCGCCGAATACGGCGTCGGCGCGGTTCTTCCCGAGCGCCTGGTAGTCGCGCTCGAAGAAGAATTTCTCGCCGTGCCGAGCGAGGCGCAATGGCAGGCGTTCTCCGAGCTCTCGCGCTTCGGCCTGCTCAAGCTCTCCCGCCACGGTCATCGCAACCGCCGGCTGGAAGCACTGGTTTTCGACCTGCTCGGCTCACAGCATCTGGCAAAACCTAACGATACAGGGTCGGAAAGGTCGATTTGAGCGCTGCGATCTTGGGCAGGTCGTTGATCACGATATAGGGCTGCGTCG
This sequence comes from Gammaproteobacteria bacterium, assembly GCA_903970185.1. GTDB lineage: Bacteria > Pseudomonadota > Gammaproteobacteria > Burkholderiales > Burkholderiaceae_D > CAJCIC01. Next base: position 18,416 of record CAJCIC010000079.1, on the reverse strand, counting down.
GATGCAGCGCGAGATAATCCTGGTGATACGACTCGGCCGGATAAAACCCGGTGAGCGCTGTCACCTGGGTCACGATCGGTGCCGAAAAAACGTGCGCCGCATCCAGTTGCGCGACATAGGCGCGCGCAATCTTGGCCTGCTCGGCGTCGGCAGCGAAGATCGCCGAACGATACTGGGTGCCGGTGTCTGGCCCCTGGCGGTTCAATTCGGTCGGATTGGTGGCCACCGAGAAGAACACCTTGAGCAGCTGGCCATAGGTGATCTTCGAGGGGTCATACACGACCTTGACCGACTCGGCGTGGCCTGTGGTGCCGGTTGACACGGTCTCGTAATTGGCGGTGTTGCCGGCGCCCCCGGAGTAGCCCGAAGTCGCCGAGATGACGCCGTTGACGTGCGAGAACACGCCCTGGATGCCCCAGAAGCAGCCGCCGGCAATCACCGCGGTTGCGGTCTGGCCAGGTGCTGCGAGCGGCGCGTCGACCTTGGGATCGGGTAGCGGTGCACTTTGCCCCTCGGCGCCGGCGATGCCGCAGGCGCCACAGGCCACAACAAGGCTGCCAAAGACCACGCGCGCGAAGCGTGCGCTGACGCTGTTCATGAGTCGTTCCACTTACGCCTCCTTCTGGAATTTGAGCGCGACTGAATTCATGCAATAACGAAGTCCGGTTGGCTTTGGGCCATCGTCAAAGACGTGGCCAAGATGCGCGTCGCAACGCGCGCACGACACCGCCGTGCGCACCATGCCGAACGTCTTGTCGGTGCCTTGCGTGATGTTTTCGCGGGCGATCGGTTGCCAAAAGCTCGGCCAGCCCGTGCCCGAGTCGAATTTGGTCGCCGAATCAAAGCACACGGTGTCGCAACAGATGCAGCTGTAGAGGCCCTTTTCATGAAAATTCCAGTACGGGCCGGTGTAGGCCACTTCGGTGCCGCTTTGGCGCGTGACCTGAAATGACGCCGTATCGAGCTGCGCGCGCCACTGTTCTTCGGTCTTTATCACCTTCGGTACCGAAACCGGTTTCAGGCGCACGCCCTGTTTGGTAAACGGCACGATGGTGACCATGACCGGTTGCGCAGGCGCCGCATCGGCAGCGCTAACCGGGGTCAGAAAACGCGGTACGAGTCCGCTTGCGCCGGCAAGGCTATAGGCGCTTGCAGCTCCAAGACGGGAAAAAAAACTGCGTCGGGATGCTTTTTTCGGCGTCGCGTCAGAAGTTGTCACAGTCAGGCTCTCAATGGATGGTGGGATTCGATGCCAAGGGGGTAGTCGCCCAAGGCGGCCTTACCTTACACGTTAATCGCAAGCAGGACTGATACGGCGAATTACGCCGATCGGAGCCAAAGCTTGGCAAAAATTGCCGCGCTGCGGCCCGGGTTGCGACCCGACTTGCGAAGCTACTTGCGGCCGTTGTCGCGACCCCCGTCGAACATCGGATCGGGCCCATTTTCGGTCTTGAGCACCACGCCGTGTTCGTCAAAGGTGATGGTAAACAGCGAATGGTAGACGTCAAGCTCGCGATAACGGTAATCCCACACCAGATGGCCGCGAATGGTGCGGTGGGCGGCGGCAATGCCGAAATTGTCGAGCACGCTGTCTTTGGTCCAAACGCCAGGCACAATCCTGCCAAAGCGCGCGAGCGTGAGCACCTGCTCCGTACCTGTCACCGTGCCGCTGGCATCAAGAAATGCGGCGAAAGCACGATCGCCCATCGGCGCGGTCGAATAGATCAGGACTTCGCCGCTGTCGGATTGCGAATCGGCGGCCGGCTTGCCAAAGCGATCAAGCACCTCGGCGCGCGTCATGCCCGGGGCGATGTTGCTCGGATAGTTGGCGCAGCCGGCTAAAGCCGCAGTAAAAATGCCGGCGAAGAGCCGGTTAGCGAGGCTGGGAACGGGCAAAGCCATGATTGATGCGGGCAGCAGCTTGGGCAGCGAAGTCAGGTGTTCTGCGTGAGACGCGGCCGGCTACACGGGGTTCCGCACGGGATGCAAAAGCATGGCTTTAGTCCAGCTGCGGCCTTGGCATTGCAGGCAAAAGGCGCTCAAGTGCACGCGCAACCTTGAGCAGCAGCGCATCCTCGTGCATGCCGGCTACGAGTTGCACGGCCACGGGCAGCCCGTCTTGCGAGAGCCCGGCCGGCAGCGAAATTGCCGGCTGCTGACTGAGGTTAAACGGGTAGCTAAAGGGCGTCCAGCCCAGAAATGTCTTCGGGTCGTGCGAAAACGGCGCCTCGGTTGCGACCGCCTGCATCGCCGGCACGGCCACCGCTGGCGTCAAAAGCACGTCAAAGCGCTGATGGAATTCGCGCATGCGCCGGCCGAGCTCGATGCGCGCCATGCTAACCCGCGACAGGTCGACGGCGCTGTACTTCTGGCCCTGTGCCGCCTGCCAGCGAAACATCGGATCGAGCCGGTCGCGCTGCTCATCGCTTAGCGCCGCAAAAAGCGTCGCGGCACCGACAAACCAGAGCGTGCAGATCTCGTCAATCGGATCCTCAAAGCCCGGATCACAAGCGCTCACTTCAGCGCCTGCAAAAGACAGCGCGTCAGCGGCACGGCGCGTCGCCTGGGCGACATCGTGATTGACCGTCGCATAGCCGAGATCGGCAGAATAGGCGACGCGCAAGCCGGCGATACTGTCGTCAAGCCCCTCTAGATAGTCACAGGGCGCATAAGGCAGCGAGAACCAGTCCCTGACGTCGGGCCGCGTGATGACGTTTAGCGCCATCGCGATGTCGGTAACCGAGCGTGCATGCGGCCCGACGTGCGAAAGCGAGCCAAAAGGCGATGCCGGCCAGGCCGGCACGCGCCCGAACGATGCCTTTAGCCCAACCACGCCACAAAAAGCCGAGGGGATGCGAACCGAGCCTGCGCCGTCAGTGCCAAGCGCAAGCGGGCCAAGGCCAGCGGCAACCGCGGCCGCAGCGCCACCGGAGCTGCCGCCTGGCGTCTTGTCGAGGTCGTAGGGGTTGCGCGAGATGCCGGTCAGAAAGCTGTCGGTGACCCCCTTGCAGCCGAATTCCGGCGTGGTCGTCTTGCCCAGAAGGATCGCCCCGGCTTCGCGCAGCCGTGCCACCGCTGGCGCGTCGAACTCCCAGGCCTGGTGCGTGGGGGTGGTGAGCGAGCCGCGCAAAGTCGGGGTGCCGCGCGTTAGGAGCAGGTCCTTGATCGACACCGGTATGCCATCGAGCGCATTGAGCGGGCGCCCTTCGCGCCAGCGCACATCCGAGGCCTGCGCGGCTTTTCTTGCCTCATCGGCCATGACCTCGCGATAGGCGTTGATGCGGGGATTGACGCGCGCAATGCGCGCAAGGATCGCTTCAAGCGCCGCCGAAGGCGTGGCCGTGCCCAAAGCATAGCGGCGGCTCAACTCGCTCGCCGACAGCGCGCTCAGATCATCCATGAAAAGACGCTCCCTTGAAAAAAAATGCCGCGGCGCGGTTCAATCAATCACGTCGGTTGTGCCGCCTTGGCGTCGGCGCTCGCCGCCTCGCGCAGCCGTTCCTGCACGCCGGCGAAGGCCAGCACGGTGCCCAGAAGCGCCAACGCGCATCCGAGCAGCACGTCACCGATGCGTTGCAGCAGGACATGGCTTGAGAATTGCGATCCCGACCAGATGTCAAGCGAGAGCATGACGAGCACCAGCATCAGGCCCGAATGCAGCCAGTAATTGCGCTTGATGAAATGCGGCACAAAATACAGCAGGACGACGGCGATGGCGGCGATGATGCGGGCATCGCTCACGAGGCTTGTCATCACCAGTGTAATGAGGGCGCCAGCGAGCGTGCCGATGATGCGCTGGACGACGCGCAGGTAACTGCGATGGGCGTCAGACCACATCACCACCACGACTGAAGCCGTGACCCAGCTCGGATGGACGGCATCGATCATGCGCCCAAGCGCATAGCCGAGGCCCGCGGCAAAGACGTAGGCCAATACGAAGCGATAGAGATGCCAGCGTCCGGCGCGAAGCGTGAAGAGCGCTTCCTTCAGGCTCTTGAATTCGCCGATGCGCGCATCCGGCGCGATGACGTTCTCGATCAGGCGCAAGAGGGCCACCCAGGCAGAAACAGCGAGCGCGAGCTCGACCAGGCGTTTTGCGTCTGCGCCATGCACGAGCGACATGAACAGCGCGACAACCAGGGTGAAGCGACCCGCCGGCTGGTACGGCGGCCCGATCGACGAGGCCACGGCGGCAATCGCCGCAAGTCCGATGAAGACCGCGCCAAGCGCGAGGGGATCAGAGGCCAGCACGAGGCCGGCAAGCGCACCCACGGTCATGCCACTCGAGGCGAGCGCGAGTGTCGCAAGGCGCAAGCGCAACGGGCCTTCGACGTCGGCGAGCGTCATGAAAACGGCAAGCGCCGGTGCGATCGCCAGCGCCTCGCGCAATTCGAACACCTGGCCGATGGCAAGTGCGCCCAGAACGCCTGCGATGGCGACGCAGCCGCGATGCCAGGGCGGCCCGGTGCCCTCGACCTTTAGCGCATCCGCGGTGTAATTGCGCAGGCGCAAAAGCGCCGGGCTTTGATCGCGATGATCGTCACCGTCCACGGAACTTTGCCGCGCGCTTTTCGACGAAGGCGGCGACCCCTTCCTTGGCATCTTCGCTGTTGGCCAGGCGCTTTTGGATCGGCACGAATTGCGCGATCGCAGCGTCTGCACCGTTTTTTACCGCGTCGAGCACGCTGGCACGCGTTGCGCGCACTGCAAGCGGCGCTTCGCGCGCGATGCGCTCGGCGATCAAGAGCGCGCAATCGAAGACCGCGTCAGGCGCAACCACTTTTTGCACGAGGCCCATGCGCAGGGCCTCGTCGGCATGAAACTCCTCGCCGGTGAGCAGGATCAGCATGGCATTGCCGATGCCGGCGCGCTCGGCGATGCGCACCGTGGCACCGCCGGTGGCCATGATGCCGCGCTTGACCTCGAGCTGGGCAAAGCGGCAGTCGCTGCCGGCAACGACGATGTCAGCAGCAAGCATGAGTTCGATGCCAAGCGTATAGGTGATGCCGCGCACCGCGGCAATCAGCGGCTTCTCGCGCCGCGGGCCAAGCAAACGCAAGTCGAAGGGATCGATCTGATCGGGCCCGATCGCCGACTCGCCCTTTTGCATCAGGGGTGCCATCGAAGGCAGGTCAAGGCCTGCCGTGAAATGGTCGCCATGCGCATGAAGAACGCCGACCTCGACATCCTCGCGCGACTCGAGCGCCGTATAGGCGGCACCGAGTTCACGCATCATCTTGGGCGTAAAGCCATTGAGCTTGGCCGGGCGGTTAATGCCGATCAGCCAGACCTTGCCGCGTGCTTCGCATACGATCTCACCTTCGACGTCGGACATTGCATCTCCCTGGCTAGCCGCTGTAGGCCTCTGTGACAAGACGGCGGAAAAGATCGCGCATCTCAAGGCGCTGGTTGGGCGCCTGCATGAGCCAGATCGCGTTCAGATCCATTGACGGGTCGATCCAGAACAGCGTGCCGGCAACGCCACTCCAATAATAGTCGCCGCGATGGCCCAGGGGACCGTCCTTCTGGCGCACTGCAAAGCCAAGCCCGAATCCCGAGTCGGCTCCAGGCAGGTAATTCGGCCCGCGCTCGATCGTGCCGAGGTGGTCGCGTGTCATGGTCGAGATGGTTGCGGACGAGACCAGCCGCACGCCATTAAGCGCGCCGCGCCCGCGCAGGAGTTCGATGAAGCGCTGGTAGTCAGACAGGGTCGAAAACAGGCCGCCACCCCCCGAGCAGTAGCCCCTTAGCGCCGTGCCGCGCAGTCGAATCGGCTCGCCCGAGTCGGGATCCTTCTGAAACGGCTCGGCAACGCGCGAAAGCTTGGCCTCGGGCACGAAAAAGGCGGTGTCGACCATGCCAAGCGGCGCAAAAATCCGTTCATCGAAAAATTCGCCCAGGCTTTGCTGCGTGAGGCGCTCGATCAAAACGCCCAGCACGTCGGTGGCCCGGCTGTACTCCCAGGTCGTGCCTGGCTCGAAGGCCAAGGGCGCCATGGCAAGGCGCCCAATCAGCTCGTCGCTTGAAATCGACCAGCTGTCGATATCGAGCGCGCGGTATTGTGCCTTGACCAGCGAGTCATTGAAAACGCCGTAGGTAAAGCCTGCGGTGTGTCGAAAAAGATCGCGAATCGAAGCCACCCTCGCCGCAGGTTGGCGCACGAGGGTTGCCGCGCCATGCGCATTGCGCACCTCGATGCCGACCTCAAGATGCGCGAACTCGGGAAAGACGCGGGTGATGGGATCATCAAGGGCGATGTCGCCCGCCTCGACGAGCATCATCGCCGCGAGCGCGGTGATCGGCTTGGTCATCGAGTAGATGCGAAAGATCGAATCGGCGCGCATCGGCGTGCCCGCTTCGGGCTGTTGCAGGCCGAACACGCCCTCGACTTCGATTTCGCCGTCGCGGCACACGCGCAGCACGACGCCCGGCAGGCGCCCGCAATCGACGAGCGCCTTTACGGCACCTAGCATCGGCTCGAAGGTGATCATCTGCAAAGCCCCCGCGGATACGCGGTTTTGCTGCAAACTGTCTGTTTGTCACCGACCCAAGCCGCCATGAAAGTCATCCTCTACACGTATTTCGCGACGCTATTCACCTTGTGCCTGCTGGATGCCATCTACCTTGGCGGCTTCGCCAAGAGCTTTTTCGACTCCCAGCTTGGGCCTGGCGTGCTCCTGAAAACACCCGTGATCCCGGCGGCCGCGGCGTTCTACCTGATCTATGCCGCGGGGATAGTTTACTTCCTCGCCTTGCCGATGGCGGGCTCGAGCAACTACGGGCACACGGCCATGCGCGGCGCGATTTTCGGCTTCATCGCCTACATGACCTACGACTTGACCAACATGGCGACGCTAAACGGATGGAACTGGACGATCGTCGCCGTCGATCTGACCTGGGGGTCGGTCGCGACCGCCCTGGGCACGCTCGCGGGCAGTTTCGTCGCCGGCGCGGCGAAGCGCTAGCCGCCACTCACGTAGTGCCAGTGGCCGTCCTTGATTTCGACCATGACGCGCGCGCGTTGATCAAGCCCGAGGTGATCGGTAGGGCTCATGTTGACCACGCCATTGGTCGTGGGCAGATTGCGCGTGGCCTCAAGCGCGTCGCGAAGCGCCGCGCGAAATTCCGGCGTGCCGGGTTTGGCCTTCTGTAGTGCAAGCGGGATGGCACGCTCAAGGAGCAGGCCGCAATCCCAGGTATAGGAGGCAAACGCGGCAACACTTCCGGCGCCGTAGACCGCTTCGTAGCGCTTGACGAATTCGAGCGCGCTCTTTTTGACTGGATTGCCCTCCGGCAGTTGCGCCGCCACCATCACCGGGCCGGTCGGCAGGAATGTGCCGTCGCAGTCCTTGCCGCACACGCGCAGGAAGTCCGGGCTTGCGACGCCATGGTTGTGGTAAATCCGGCCCTTGAAGCCGCGCTCGATCAAGGCCTTGACCGGCGTTGCCGCGGGCGTGCCCGATGCGCCGATGACGACCGCATCCGGTGCGGCGGCGACAATCTTCAGCACTTGCGCCGTGACGCTCGGGTCGCGACTGGAAAACGTTTCCTTGTCGACCATCTGGATATGACGCAGTTCGGAGAACTTGTTGATCTCGGTGTAGAACGATTCGCCAAGCGCGTCAGCAAAACCGATGAAGGCCACCGTCTTGACATTGTGGTTACTCATGTCTTCGGCGATCGCAGTCGCCATCATGGTGTCGGTTTGCGGCGTCTTGAACATCCAGGCGCGATTCGCATCCATCGGCTCGATGATGCGATTTGACGAGGCCAGGCTCAAGGCTGCCGTCTTGCCTTCGCCAAGCACGGGCAGCATGGCCAGTGAATTGGGCGTGGTGGTCGAGCCGATGATGACGTCGACCTTGTCGTCGCTGATCAGCTTTCTGGTGTTGGTCACGGCCGTGGTGGTGTCCGAGGCGTCATCGAGGATGATGTAGTCGACCTTCTGGCCAGCGATTTCCTTGGGCAGGAGCAGCACCGTGTTTTTTTCCGGGATGCCAAGCGAGGCGGCCGGCCCCGTCGACGAAATCGTCACGCCAACCTTGATCTGCGCACCTGCGGGAGAACAAAGGGCAAAGACGAGCGCGAAAGCGGCCGCGCCAGCGGCAGCCAGGTGCTGCATGGGGCGGGATATCCTTGCCATCTGATGCTCCTCAATGATGCGGCTGCGCCACGCGCTGCCAAAGGTGGGCACAGCATGCAAAGGGCGCAAGACGCTGTCAAGACGGGGATTCCCCAGACGCGCCCTTTTTGCTCGCTACTCATTTCACCGCGTTTCTGGCACGCTAGGGGCATGCATGCAGACACGGCCACAAGCTTTGAGCTCGTCGATCTTCCCGGGGGCTTCTACGACGACCCGTATCCGACCTATCGTGCGTTGCGGGAAACAGATCCGGTGCACCGCTTTGCCGACGGCAGCGTGTTCCTGTCGCGCTATGCCGATGTCCTTGCCGTCTACAAGGACGTGCGCCGTTTCAGTTCTGACAAGACGCGCGAATTTTGGCCCAAGTTCGGCGATACGCCGCTCTACCAGCATCACACGACAAGCCTTGTCTTTAACGATCCGCCGCGCCACACGCGCGTGCGCCGCCTGTTGCTTGGCGCCTTGTCGCCAAAGGCAATCGAGATGATGCAGCCTGCGCTTTTGTCGTGGGTCGATACCTTGCTTGAGCGCCTGCCAGGCCAAGGCGAGATCGACCTGATCGAGCATTTTGCAGCGGCAATCCCGATCGAAGTGATCGGCAACCTGCTTGCCGTGCCGGAAGACGAGCGTGCCCCGCTAAGGCAATGGTCGCTTGCGATTCTCTCCGCCCTTGAACCCACGCTTGACGCGAAAAGCCAGGCGCTTGGCAACGCCGCGGTGGTGGAGTTTTGCGCCTACCTGCAAACCCTGATCGCAAGGCGCCGCGCACACCCCAGGGATGCGAAAAGCGATGTCCTGACGCGCCTGATCTTCGATGTCGACGAGGCCACCGGCGAGCCCCTGTCCGAGGCGGAGCTTCTGCATAACTGCATCTTTTTGCTCAACGCCGGGCACGAGACCACGACCAACCTGATTGGCAATGCACTGGTTGCGCTTGATGCCTGGCAAGACCAGCGCGAGAAGCTCGAAGGTGGCCAACACATCGCAAGCGCCATCGAGGAAGTGCTGCGCTTTGAGAGCTCGAACCAGCTTGGCAATCGCATGACGCGCGAAGAAGTCGACATCGGCGGCATCGCCATTGCCGCCGGCACGCCGATCCATCTTGGCATCGGCGCGGCCAATCGTGACCCTGCGCAATTTGCCGATCCCGAACGCTTTGACGTGCTGCGCGAACCGAACCGCCATCTGGCCTTCGGCTCGGGCATCCACCAGTGCGCCGGCATGAACCTGGCGCGCCTTGAGGGGCGCGTGGCCCTTGAGCGCTTCTTGCAGCGTTTTCCGAATTACCGCGTCCTTGGCACGCCCGCGCGCAACCGGCGCGCGCGCTTTCGCGGCTTTGCACACGTTGCAGCGCGCCTTGACTGAGCAGCGCCTTGGCGCGGCTGAAAGCGATCAGCCGGCGTAGAGCTCCGGAAAAAAATGGCGCTCGGTCAATTCGATCAGGATGTGGATGATCTTGATGTGCTGCTCTTGCACGCGATCGGCAAAGCGGCCCCCTGGCGTGCAGATCACGACATCGGCAAGGCTCTCGAGCAACGATTGCGGCTTGCCGGTCATGGCGATGACTTTGACGCCTCGCCCGCGTGCCACCTCGGCTGCCTTGACGACGTTCTTGCTTGTGCCGCTGGTCGAAATCGCAAGAAGGCAATCGCCTGCGCGCGCGTGGGCATCGACAAAGCGTGAAAAAATCTCGTCGTAGCCATAGTCGTTGCCAACGCAGCTCATGTGCGACGCATCGGAGATCGACAGGGCGGCAAGCGGCGCCCGATTGAGGCGATAGCGCCCGGTCATCTCCTCGGCAAAATGCATCGCATCGCACATCGACCCGCCGTTGCCGCACGAATAGACGTGGCCCTTGGCCTCAAGCGAGGCAATGATCAGCCGGGCGGCCTTCTCGACATTGCCCAGCGTCGGCTCATTTTCGATCAGGCGGCCCAGGACCTGATGGGCCTCGACCAGCGTGTTGCGGATGACTTCCTTCATGTCGGCTTAGGCTCCAGGGTGCGGGCAAATTCAATGAAAAAATCGAGGCTGGCGGGGTTCGCCATGGCGTCACGGTTGGCCACCTTGTCGAGCGACGCGCCAAGCAGCAATTTCTTTACCGGCAGCTCGAGCTTCTTGCCCGAGAGCGTTCTTGGTACCTCGTCGATTCTCAATATCGGCTCTGGCACGTGACGCGCCGACAATGCATCGCGGATCACCTGCTTGATGCGCGCAACGAGTGCCGCATCAAGCTCAAGGCCAGGTCTTAGCACGACAAACAGAGGCATCATCGATGGCCGATCGAGCATTTCCAGATCGACCACCAGGCTATCCAGAATCTCCGGCAGGGCTTCAACGGCACGATACAGCTCGCTTGTGCCCATGCGGATGCCGTGGCGATTGATGGTCGCATCAGAACGACCATAGATGATGCCGCCCTTGTGTTGCGTAATGCGCAGCCAGTCACCGTGACGCCACACCCCCGGATACATGTCGAAATAGCTTTCGTGATAGCGTATCCCGCCCGCATCGTTCCAGAAATAAAGCGGCATGGACGGAATCGGCTCGGTACAGACCAGTTCGCCGACTTCGTCATCGAGCGCATTGCCGGCCTCGTCAAAAGCATAGACTGCAGCGCCAAGCGAGCGGCACTGCATTTCGCCAACGACGATCGGCAAGGTGGCATTGCCGGCCAGAAAGGCGCCGGCGAAATCGGTGCCCCCGGCAATGGCGGTGAGCCAGATGCGCTCGCCCAGTTCGCGGTAGATCCAGCGGTAGCAATCCGATGACAGCGGCGAGCCAGTCGAGCCCAGCGCGCGCAGCGCGCCTAGCTCACCTGCTGCGCGAGGCTTGATCTCGGCCTTCAGGCACGATGCCCAGAAAGCCGCACCCGCGCCAAAGAAGGTCACCTTGTTGTCTGCGACAAAGCGCCACAGCGTGGTGAAATCGGGATAGCCCGGATTGCCGTCGTAGAGGCAGATAGTCGCGCCCGCGCAAAGGCCGCCGACCTGGCTGTTCCACATGATCCAGCCGGTGCTCGAGTACCAGAAGAAGCGGTCAGACGGGCCGAGGTCGTTGTGCAGCACGGTCCCCTTCAGTCCCTCGAGGATGACGCCGCCGTGGCCGTGCACGATGGCTTTGGGCGTCCCGGTTGTGCCCGACGAATAGACCACCCAAAGCGGATGGTCGAAGTCGAACCATCGCGTCTTGCGCCTGGCGTCGTTCGCGATCATGTCGGCAAACGTGCGCGTGTTCCTGAATTCGCTGCCATCGGCTTTGGCATCGAGCGAGGGAACGAGAATCATCGCCTTGATGCTCGAGAGCTCGGAAAGCAGGGTTGAGACGACCTCGCGGCGATCGTGTGCGCGGCCGCCGTAGCGATAGCCATCGCAGGCAAAGAGCACCTTGGGCTCGATCTGGCGGAAGCGGTCGAGCACGGCCACCGGCCCCATGTCAGGTGAGCACACCGACCAGATCGCGCCAACGCTGGCCACGGCCAGGAAAGCGACGACGGTTTGCGGGATGTTGGGCAAAAACGCCACGACCCGATCGCCTTTGCATACGCCCAATTCAATCAGCGACGCCGACAGGGCACCGACCTGGCGCTCAAGCTCCTGCCAGGACATTTCCGAGGCGCTTGCGCCCTCGCTTTGGGCAATGATCGCGGGCTGGCCTGCATTGGCGTGTCGAAACACCTCCTCGACATAGTTCACGGTTGCGCCAGGAAACCACCTCGCGCCGGGCATCTTGCGCTCCAAAAGGACGGCGCTTGGCGCGCTTTCGTGACGAACCTCGAAAAAGTCCCAGATGCTTTGCCAGAAGCCTTCGAGATCGGCCACCGACCATTGCCACAGCGCGTCGTAGTCGGCAAAGTGCAACTGGCGGTGTTGCGCAAGAAACGCGGTGTAGCGCGTGATCTGCGCCTTGGCGATGCGCTCGTTGGTCGGTTGCCAGATGACTTCAGGTTCCACAAGGCTTCCTGGTAGGAACGTCGGCAGGGCGCCGAGGGCCCGATTATAGGCGCCGCTAGGCCTGGCTCTGGTCGGGCCCGTCGCGCCTTGCGCCTGCGCCCAGCCCCAGATAGCTCTCGATCACGGCAGGGTTGTGGGCCAGATCCGCCGCGGCACCAGACAGCGTGCATTCGCCGGTTTCAAGCACGTAGCCGAAATCGGCCACCTGCAATGCGGCGCGCGCATTCTGCTCGACAAGCAGGACCGCGACATCGGCGCGCTTGAGCTCGGCGATGATGGTGAAAATTTCGCGCACGATGAGAGGGGCCAGGCCCAGGCTCGGTTCGTCGAGCATCAGGATGCGCGGCTTGGCCATCAGCGCGCGTCCAAGGGCAAGCATTTGGCGCTCGCCTCCGGAGAGCGTGCCCGCGGCCTGGGACTGCCGCTCGGAGAGGCGCGGAAAAAGCGAGAAGACGCGATCGAGCTGGTCGTCCCAGCCGCGTTCGCGCCGGCGGTACCTTCGAAATGCCCCGAGGCGCAGGTTATCCAGAACGCTCATGGTCGAGAACAGTTCGCGCGTTTCAGGCACCAGCGACATGCCGAGGTTGACCCTGCGCTCGACGTCCCAGCGCGAGATGTCAACGCCTTCCAGGAGCACCGTGCCGGTCGCGCTCGAACGCGGCGGCAAGGCCCCCATCAAGGCATTGAGGAGCGTCGATTTGCCGGCCCCGTTGGCGCCGATGACGGTGACGATCTGGCCGCGCCCGACGCTCACGTCAAGGTCATGCAAGGCCTCGACCTTGCCGTAGCGCGCACACAGGGCGCTGACCGCAAGCAGTTCGCTGACATCGCTCACGTTAACCCACCTTCATCGTCAAAGCCGCCGAGATAGGCTTCAAGAACCACCGGATCGTCGCGAATCTTGGCCGGCACGCCTTCGGCCAGCTTGACGCCGAAATCCATCACGACCAGGTTGTCGGTCAGATCCATCACGAAATCCATGTCGTGCTCGACAAGCAGGATGGTCATGCCGGCAGCGCGCAAGGCGCGCAGCACCTGGGCTAGCGCCTGCTTTTCCTTGTAACGCAGACCGGCTGCGGGCTCGTCTAGCAACAGCAGCACCGGATCCGCCGCGAGCGCGCGCGCGATCTCGAGAATGCGCTGCTGGCCAAGGGCGAGGTTGCCGGCTTCCTCAAAGGCCAGATGTTCAAGCCCGACGCGCCTTAACTGCTGCATGGCTTCGGCCAGAAGGCGCGCCTCCAGGGCGCGGTCAAGCCTCAGCGCAGCGCGCAGGATGCCGACATCGACGCGCAAATGGGCGCCCAGTGCCACGTTTTCGAGCGCGCTCATTTGCGGCAGGAGTTTGACGTGCTGGAAGGTGCGCGCAACGCCCAGCCTGACGATGTCGCGCGAGCGCAAGGCGTTGAGTGCCTGGCCTGCGAAGATGACGTCCCCCGAAGTCGCCTTGAGAACGCCGGTGATGAGGTTAAAGGTGGTGCTCTTGCCCGCGCCGTTGGGCCCGATCAGGCCGACGATTTCGCCCGCGCGAACCGAGAAATCGATGGCGTTCACGGCAACCAGGCCGCCAAAACGCTTGGTCAGTTTTTTCACGTCCAAGAGCAGCGTGCCCGGGCTTGGCAGTGCGCGATTCGAAAGCGGGGCCGCCTTTTCATCGATGGCAATCGTCCTGCCGCGGGTCTTTTCATTGCGCAACAGCGCCGCTGCCCGCTGCAGATAGGGAAACAGGCCTTCGGGTGCGCGCTGCAGGAGCAAGACGAAAAGAATGCCAAAGACGATCACTTCAAAATTGCCGTTGCTGCCCAGAAGGCGCGGCAAGATGTCCTGCAGCTGGTCTTTGGCAACGGTGACCAGCGCCGCGCCAAGAAGCGCACCCCAGACAGACGCGGCACCGCCTGCAACCGCCATGAACAGATATTCGATGCCGGCGTTGATGCCAAACGGCGTCGGATTGATCGAGCGCTGCAAATGGGCGTAAAGCCATCCCGACAGCGAAGCCAAAAGCGCTGCGATGACGAACACGATGATCTTGTAGCGCGCCGTATTGATGCCAAACGATTCGGCCAACAGCGGGCCGCCGCGCAAGGCGCGAATGGCCCGCCCGGGACGCGAATCAAGCAGCTGGTTTAAGGCCAGCATCGACAGGAAGACCAGCGTCCAGATCAGAAAGTAGATCTGGCGGCCGGCCTCGAGCGCGACGCCGAAGAAGTGGATCGGCGGCAGGCCGTTCAAGCCGTCATAGCGGCCAAGCCAATCCATGTTGCCAAACAGATAGAAAAGACTGATGCCCCAGGCGATCGTGCCCAGCGGCAGGTAATGTCCGGACAGCCGCAACGTGATCGCACCCAGGCAAAAGGCGATCACCCCCGTCACCGCAAAGCCGATGAAGACGGTAAGCCATGGCGAGGCGGCATAGTTCAGGCACAGATAGCCTGTGACATAGGCGCCAACGCCAACAAAGGCCGCCTGCCCGAACGAGGTCAGGCCGGCAATGCCGGTCAGAAGCATGAGGCCAAGCACGACCAGCGAAGACAGGCCGATGTAATTCAGGAGCGTGATCCAGAACTCGGGTGTCACCGACACGAGCGGCAACAGCGCCATCAGGACGACGAGCACGACAACCGGATAGAGCCCGCTTAGACGTCTCATTCGTCCTCCTCGAGTACGGGCGTGGCAAACGAGCGCCACAACAGCACGGGGATGATCAGCGTAAAGACGATGACCTCCTTGAAGGCGCTCGCCCAAAACGACGAAAACGATTCGAGCAGGCCAACCAGCAGTGCCCCGCCTGCCGCGAGCGGATAGCTGATAAGGCCGCCGATGATGGCGGCCACGAAGCCTTTCAATCCGACCAGAAAGCCCGAGTCGTAATAGACCGTTGTCACAGGTGCGATGAGCATGCCCGAGAAGGCCCCGATCAGTGCGGCCAGCGCGAAGGTCAGGCGTCCGGAGAAGTTCGTGCTGATCGCAACGAGGCGCGCACCGCGCCGATTGACCGCGGTCGCGCGCAGCGCCTTGCCGTAGAGCGTGCGTTCAAAAAGCACATACAAAAGGCCGATCAGAAGCGCGCTTGCCACGACGACAAAAAGACTCTGGCTGGAGACGTCGATGCCAAACAGCTTGCTGCGACCGTCGATGAATGCCGGCGTTCTCGATCCTTCGGCACCGAAAAACAGCAGCCCAAGGCCGGTCATGGCGAAATGCACGCCGACCGAGACGATCAGAAGCACAAGCGGCGATGCTTCGGCGAGCGGCTGGTAGGCGACGCGATAAAGCAGCGGCCCCATCTGCACGACGATAGCAAGCACGACCAGCACGTTAACCAGAAAGGGCAGGCCCGCATGTGCCGCCCACCTGGCGATGATGACGGCAAGCACCGGCAGGACGAGGTCTGACACGGCGCTTAGCCAGAGTCTGTCAAAGCGCCGCGACGCGAACACCGCCGTCAGATCCATCAGGAAGGCGACAACCCCAAGGCCCAACAGCAGCCATGCCGTGCCCGGGACTTTGTTGGCAAGAAGCGCAGCCAGGCTCAAGGCGCCGTAGGTCACGAACTCGCCTTGCGGGATGAAAATCACGCGCGTCACGGTAAACACCAGCACCAGCGCGAGCGCAAGCAGGGCATAGATGGCACCGTTGACGATGCCATCTTGCAAAAGGATCAGAACGATCGAGAGATCCACTGCGTCTCTAGCGAGCGTCGATGCGCGTTGTGCCTTGCATCAGTTGTTGACCAGTTCCCACTTGCCGTCGTGGATCGTGACCATCACGCGCGCACGGCTGTCAAGGCCGCTGTGATCGGTCTTCGACATGTTGACAACGCCGTGGCTGATCGGCACCTCGTGCAGGTTTTCGATGGCGTCCCTGAGCGCGCGACGAAACGCCGGCGTGCCGGGCTGGGCCGTCTTGAGCGCCTCGGGGATGGCGGCCTGAAGCAGCAGTCCCGCATCCCACAGGTGGCCGCCAAAGGTCGCGACCGTGCCCGCGCCATAGGCGCCCTCATACGCGCGGGTATAGGCCAGTCCCTGACTTTTGGTCGGGTTGCTATCGGGCAGCTGCGCTGCGACAAGCAGCGGCCCCGAAGGCAGCAGCGTACCTTCGCAATCCTTGCCGCAAACCCTAAGGAAGTCATTGTTGGCAACGCCGTGGGTCTGATAGATCTTTCCCGTGTAGCCACGCTCCTTGAGTTCCTTCTCGGGCAGCGCCGCGGGCGTGCCCGAACCTGCAACGAGAACGGCATCAGGCGATGCCGCCATGACCTTGAGCACCTGGCCGGTGACGCTCGTGTCGCTTCGCGAATATTCCTCGGAAGCGACGATCTTCAGGCCCTTGGCCTGGGCGGCGCGGCCGAATTCGTCACGCCAGCCCTGCCCGTACGCGTCGGAAAAGCCGATGATGGCCACGCTTTTCACGCCGTGGCCAGCCATGTAGTTGGCAATCGCGCTTGCCATCAGTGAATCGTTTTGCGGCGTCTTGAAAACCCACATGCGCTTGGCGTCGACGGGCTCGACGATCTTGGCCGAGGCCGCCATGCTGATCATCGGCGTTTCGGTTTCGGCGGCAACATCGACCATGGCCAGCGAGTTTGGCGTGATCGAAGATCCGAGGATGACGTCGACCTTGTCCTCGGTGATCAGCTTTCTCATGTTCTTGACCGCTGCTGTCGAATCGGACGCATCGTCAAGCACAATGTATTCAACGCTCTTGCCGCCGATTTCCTTAGGCAGCAGGGCGACAGTATTTTTCTGCGGGATGCCAAGCGATGCGGCAGGGCCTGTTGCCGATAGGTCAACGCCGACCTTGATCTGGGCCGTGGCCTCTGACGCGTAGAGCGCGGTGGCTGCGGCCAGCACAAAAAGCAAGCGGGTTAGTGACATTGTCTCCTCCAATTGAAGCCCGCATCGTACGCCAAGGGCGCGTTGTCATCGAGGCGGGGAAGTTCGGATTTGCCGCGCTTTCTGGGGAGCGGGCGCATGGGCCCTCCGTTTTACTCTAAGTTGAGACAGCAAACCATCGGGAAAGCCCTGAGCGGTGATCTCTGACATGGACGAAAGCGGGATGCTTTGCTACCGTGCAGAACTCGTTATCCGATCGTTAGCATGGAGACACGCAGCACCAAGGCTGTTGCCGCGCCCCTTGCAGAACTTGGGCGTTATCAGCTCCTGTCCGAAATCGGACAGGGTGCGATGGGTGTTGTCTACGAAGCGCGCGATCCAACGCTTGATCGTCGTGTCGCACTAAAGACCGTCAGGCTCAATCCCAAGGATCGCGGCGTTGGCGAATACCGCGAGCGCTTTCGCAGCGAAGCGCAATCGGCGGGGCGGCTTTCGCACCCCAATATCGTCACGATCTACGACTTCGGCGAAGAGGGCGACATTGCCTTTATTGCCATGGAACTGCTGCGCGGCGAAACCTTGCGGGAGTTGCTCGACCGCCAGCGTTTTAGCGTCAAGCGTGCCGTGCGCTATGCCCTGCAGATTGCCGACGGCCTTGCCGCCGCGCACGCACTCGGCGTGATTCATCGCGACATCAAGCCTTCAAACGTCGTCAGGCTCGAGAGCGGCATCCTCAAGATCACCGACTTCGGCATCGCCCAGATGCCCTCCTCGGATCTGACCCAGGCCGGCGCAATGCTTGGCACGCCGCGCTACATGGCGCCCGAACAGATCAGAAGCATCAAGGCCGATCCACGCTCCGAAGTCTTCTCCTTGGGCGTGGTGTTCTACGAAATGCTCACCGGCCGGGTGCCCTTCGATGGCAATTCGATCTCGGCGATCATGTACCAGATCGTCAACGACGCGCCGCCCGATCCAAGACGCTACAACGAACACGTCTCGGCGGGGCTTTCTGCAATCGTTGGCCGCTGTCTTGCCAAGCAGCCGGCGCTGCGCTACCAGAGCATGAACGAATTTGCGCGCGCCTTGCGGCTGCTCGAGCGCGAAGGCATTGCGCCTTCCGACGTGCTGCCGACGTTTAAGCCCTTCGATGCCAAAGCCCCGATCGAAAACGCAAGGAACGAGACGCCGTCGATACTTGATCGCGTCCTGGCGCCGGTGCGCCTTCTGACCGGCATCGGCGATCGGACCGTGCCGCTTGCCGCTGCGGCGAGCAAGGTGCCAACGCCAGGCGCGCGCCAAATCGGAAGGCGCCGGATTTTTGCGGCCGTGCTGATCGCAGCGTGTGCGCTTTTGGGCTTGTCGCTGTTGCCAAGACGGCAAGCCGCGCCAGCACTTAACCCGAGCAGCATGCCCGTGGCCGCGCCTGCGCCAGCGGCCGTCCCGGTAGCGGCATCGCCGATGCCCGCGGCCATGAGCGCGCCCGAG
>CAJCIC010000078.1 GCA_903970185.1 Gammaproteobacteria bacterium | reverse complement strand
GGCAAGAAATGCCCCGACTGCGGGGCGCACGAGCTGCACAAGGTCGACGGCTGCCAGAAGTGCCTTAACTGTGGCCACATTGGCGAGTGCGGCTAGATTCTCCGACGAGTCGAACGAGGGGCAAGGGCTCAGGCTCGGCCCGAATTCACGCGCATTGCTGCAATCGCCTTGCCGATCTCGGCTTTGCGTTTTCTGCCAACCCCGAATTGATCGGCGAACTGAGGCCACCTGCCAGTCGCCGCATTCGAGCAAACCTTGCTTGCGTCACTGCGCGAGCTGCACCGTCAACTCGCGTAACTCGGGGTCGTGTGAGCGCAGGAACTGTTCGATCGATTCGACCGTCACCGTATCCATCTCGCCCGCCATGCGACGGTCAAAAGGATGATCGTCGAAACTGATGTTGGCGCGGCTCAAGTCAGCGCCGAGTCGCTCGATCGCCGAAATATGCAGCGTCGTTGGCCGATAGCCAGCGGCTTCCAGCCACGCTTGCGCTGACTGGCGCGTATGGATCGAAAGGTCCGGCGCCATGCTTTCGGTGAGAAACTCGAGTGCCCACTGATTCGAATTCTCGAACTCTGTGGAAAACGGATAGGCCAGCATGTTGTAGTGGGGACTGAAGGTCTCAAGCGCCCGGCCGTGCGCAAGCGCATCGGTAATGCGCAGTTGAATCGTCGCTGAGGGGATCATGATCAGCGTCCGATACTGGTACATCGAATCCATGAAGAAGTCTCCCAGACCCTGGTTGAACAGGTCAGCATGCGCGGTCCCGCACTGGTTGAGCATGTGCACCACGGTCCAGCGACCCTCCGGATGGTCGCGCCAGACGAGAGCCAGATGCGAATAGGTCAGGCCATACTTCGTGAGGTTCTGTCCTGCGCGGGCGATCAACGCCACGCTTGCTCCGGAACGATCAAGGGCGTCGTAACTCGCCTTGGCAAGTTGCAGCGATTGCGCGACTTCTTTCGGTGTGGGCGGCCGCACGTCGCAGTTTTGTCCCGCGTTGGCGCAGGAAATCCACGCAGCGAACCCGCACGTTACGGCTGTTCGGATGAGTGCTTTCACCATGATCCGCTGTTCCTGGTGATCAATAGTTCGAGACGCGTGAGGAATGGACCAGCGCGGCACCGACATTATTCGGTACATAGGCGACGGTTCTTCCTTGCGCGATGAGGGCGACACCGGTCGTGCCCGACGTCACCGTCACAACGGTGCCAACGGGCACCGATAGCGCATCGGCAAGTCGAGTGCTGACCTGAAGTGTCGTTACCGCACCCGAGGCCACGCTTTTTAGCACCAGGAGCGTTGACTCGCCAGCGAGCTCAACCGCTGTGACGACTGCGCTTCCTGCCGCGAGCGCGGCACCGGCAACGACGACACCGGATGCGCCAACGGCAGCAGAGGCTGCCATCGACGCGTCCGATGGCGCGAGCGACTGTGCGTTGGCAGCTGGAACGCTCGCGAACAAAATGGAAGTCAAAACGGTCGAGACGAGAACTTTGCGCATGGGGTTGCTCCTGATGGAAGGTGATGCGAGTATCGTCCGCCTACTTAAAAAAGAAAGCGCTTCTGGCCAGGTCGACTCACCTGCGACGCTCAGTATCGGATATCGATACTGGGCGCCCAACGCACCCGGACAGAAGAAATTCTGCTCAAATTAGCGCCATGATTTTCCGACGCTATCAAGGCACCCTCGACGTGGCAAAGACACTCGTGATTCGCAACCCGACTGCCGGGCATTTTCGCGTGCGCGCGCTCTGGCCGCAGATCGAACTGGCCTTGAAGGACGCAGGCATGGACTTCGATGCGATCGCAACCGAAGCCCCGCTTCAGGCCACCGACATTGCCAGGAGTGCCGCCCAGAACTATCGGGCAATCGTCGCCATCGGCGGCGATGGCACGGTGTCCGAAGTCGTCAACGGCTTGATGCAACACTCGGAAGAATCCGAAACCATTGCGCTGGGCATCGTTCCGGTGGGCAATGGGGATGATTTTGCAAAAATGCTACCGCCCGAGGCGCCCTTGGGGGGCGCCTCATATGACTGGCGCAGCGGCGTACAAAAAGTCATCGCAGGACAGTCGCGCCTGTACGATGTTGGACGCATGCGTGCGGATGAGGCAAGCACGAAGTCAAAGGAGCGTTGCCATTATTTTGTGAATGTCGTCGATGTCGGCTTTGGAGCGCACACGGTTCAGAACTTTGCAAGCGTTCCCAAGTGGATCTTGGGCCAGCCCGCCTATCTCGCCGCGGTGCTGAAGACGCTCATCAACTATCCGACCCTGCGCATGCGCATGCAGTTTGATGATGCCCCGGCATTCGATCAGGTCACAACGATCGCCGCGATTGGTAACGGCCGCTGCTTTGGAGGTGGTTTTTGGGTTTGCCCGGATGCGCACGCTGATGACGGCTGCCTTGACGTCATGGTGAGCGAGAAGATCACGCGCAGGACGATCCTGCGCCTGCTGCCGAAATTGCAACGTGGCACGCATGTCAGCGAAGCCGTGGTGACGATGAGCCGGGCGAAACGCGTTGTTCTAGAATCTGGCGAGCCCTTTTTTGTGGAGGCAGATGGCGAGATGCCCTATACGCCGACACGACGGCTTGAGGTTGACATCTTGCCAGGCAGACTGCGCGTGATGGTTTGAACACGGAACTTGCCGGTATCGCAACGAGCGACCGGCCTGCCAGATGGCGCAGGCAAGGCCTGTGGGCCGGATGCGGCCCTGGCCGATTTGAGAGGGGGAGCAATCGTGATCGAGCAGAGGATTAACGAATTCTTCGGCGACGCCGAGGACACCGGGTTTGGCACGGGATGGTGGAGCGGCGTGCTTGCGACGTTTTTCGGCGCGCTCTCGTTTGGAGCCGTGCTGTGCCTGCATTTCCCCCAGATATTGAGCTCGCCCGAGCTGCGCCCGCACTATCCGATGCATCTCATGCGCATGCTGATCGAAGGCCTGATCGTTGGCGCAATCGTGTTTGGAATCATTTCGTCGGTCTTGCGCAGGAAAAAGGCGCTGGCCCTTTGCGGCATGATGCTGGCCCTGGCGGCCGCGGCGCTTGGCGGATCGAGTGTGCCGATCAATGAATCGTTGCACGACGGACCGGCGATTGGCCTTGACTGGTTCTTGCTCGACATGTTCCTGATGGCGGTCATCTATGTGCCGATCGAAAGGCTATGGCCGCAGTATCCGGAACAGGGCACCTTCCGCCATCAGTGGACTTTGGACATCGTGTATTTCATGTCGACCCATCTGCCGATCCAGATTCTGTCGCTTCTGGTCCTGCTGCCGGCAACCCAGGCAACCAGATATCTGGCTGTGCCGAGCCTTCAGCAATTCATCGGCCAAATGCCGTGGTTGCTGCAGTTTTTCCTGGCCGTCGTCGTCGCCGATCTTGCCGAATGGTTCATTCATTTCTGCCTGCACAAGGTGCCGTTTCTGTGGCGCTTCCATTCCATTCACCATTCGTCAAAGGCGCTGGACTGGATTGCCGGGTCACGCTCGCATTTTGTCGACGACACCCTGGTACGCGGGTTCATCCTGGTGCCGATGATGCTTGGATTTTCCCAGGGCATCATCGTCGCTTACCTGATCTTCGTGACGCTGCAGGCGACCTGGACGCATTGCAATTTCGCGCCGAACGCGAAATGGCTTGAGAAATATCTCGTGATGCCCCGATACCACCATTGGCATCACTCGTCCCAAAAAGAGGCCATCGACAAGAATTTCGCCATTCATTTCCCGTGGATCGACAGGCTCTTTGGAACCTATTACTTTCCCGATGAGTGGCCCGTGGCTTACGGTCTGGACGGCGAAGAAATCCCGACGGGGTTCTTGCGGCAAACCATCGAGCCGTTCCTGAGAGGAAATCGGCGGCCCGTGCTAGAAGCCGAGCGCACCTAGCCTTACGTCTTCGGGAATCTGCCCGCCTTTTTCCGTCGCCTTGACCACACCCAGCGACTTCATCCATTTCACCGTGGCGAATCCGAAATCGTATTCGTCGGGGCTGTGGCTCAAGCGCAGCAGCCCCGGATAGTGATGATGGTTGTTCTGCAGGCAGGCGCTGAAGGTCGCCGTGACCGGCAACCATTCGCCAATGTTCATGGCATTGTCATGCGCATCGTCATAGCGCCGGTATCCGTACTGCCGTGTGTGCGTCCAGTAGTTCTGGATCATGTTGACCCAGATCGCAAAGATCCTAAGGCCAAGCCACATGACCAGGACAAATCGCCAGTCACGCACGAGGAGCCACAGCACGCCCAGGCTGAAAACCGGTGAGAAGAGAGCGAAGTAGTTGTTCGCAACCAGCCGGAAGGGCCACGACTTGAAGATTTTGTCCGCTGCCAGGTCTTCATTGCATGAGTAGGGGAATATGCACAGATACAGCGTCCTCCAGAATCCGTCGCTGGCCAGTTTGTTGGGATCGCCGGCATGGTCGGAATGCTTGTGATGCAAGCGATGGCGATTTACCCACGCAACGGGATCGACGTAGACGCCAAAAACGTTATTGACGATGACGACGATTTTGATGAACCAGTCCTTGTAGTCAAGCGAGCGATGCGCAATGCCCAAGTGCAGCACATCGGCCAGATAGATGCCGGCCAGAAACCAGAAGAAGACAAAGTAAGTGACACCGACACAGAGTCCAAGCCAGGGACCGAGCGCAGCTGGAGCGAAATAAATGCAGGCGAGAAGATACAAGGAAAGAATTGAATATCCGATGACGTTGTAGATTTTCAAAGTCAATCCCCGCTGTGTTCATGGATGGTGGAAGGCCTGCGTCAAATGATATGACATTCGCAGGGCTTGCACGAGTGCCGACTCGACCTTGGATGGGTGGCCAAAGTTCTGACCCGCGGGGCGGTGACGCCGATGTCGCGATTGCGGCTGCGTGAGCCACGGGCTGGATCAATCGCAAAGCCGCATGGCAGTAAATGGTCGCCTTCTCGCGCCAGCCGATGTGCACGCCGTGCGATCAAAAGGACTCGGGGCCCGCAAAGCAGCGGGTGCTCGCGCAAGAGCGCGGATGGCCGAGCTATGCTTTTGCCGGACCGGCGAGGTATTGTTCATCGGTGACCTTCTCAAGCCAGATGACGTTCTTGCCGTCGAGTGCTTCCTGGATCGCAATGTGGGTCATCGAAGTGGTGGGTGAGGCACCATGCCAATGCTTATGCGCAGGCGGGCACCAGATCACGTCTCCTGCCCGAATTTCCACGATGGGCTCGCCCTCGCATTGGGTCCAGCCGCAACCGGCCGTGACGACGAGCGTCTGTCCGAGGGGATGCGTGTGCCAGTTGCTGCGTGCACCAGGCTCGAAGGTCACGCTGGCACAGGAGACGCGCGCTGGTGCAGGCGGCGAATTCAACGGGTCGATCCTGACGGTCCCGGTGAAGTAGTCGGGGGACCCTAAGATCGAGGGCTGCGAGCCCGCACGCATGAGTTTCATGGGCATCCTTTCCTGGTGCCGTCTCTTGACGACGTGTGAATGATTTTCAGGCCTTGGCGGGGCCAAGGAGTTCCCTCGCCTTTGCGATCGCGGTCATGGCGTTGGGCCACCCGGCGTAAAACGCGACGTGGGTGATCAATTCGATGAGCTCGATTCGTGTCACCCCATTTTCAAGGGCGCGCGGAAAGTGGAAGTTCATCTGGTCTGGCTTGCCGGCGGTGACGAGCGCCGCACAGGTGATCAGGCTGCGGTCGCGCTTGGAGAGTTCCGGGCGCTCCCAGATGTCGCCAAAGAGCACGTCTTCGCTGATTTCGGCGAGCTTTGGGGCGATATCGCCGAACTGCTTGCGGGCACCGCCAACTGCTTCCTTGTCACTCATTTTCACCTCCCGGTTTCTGACTGCGGCAAGCCGCATGCTTTGCGCTCACAAACAAGGCACGGGCACGCGCCAATGCGAGTCGATGTTGAAACGATGGCGTCGCCTAGTGCGCCTCGCGCGCTGAATCGTCGTGGCCCGAGCGTGCGACGATACTGGTGGCTGCAAGTGCGTGTCCGTCGAGACGCGAGAGCAACTCCTCGCGCGTCAGTCCCGGGGGCAGCGCATCGACGGCGAGATCGGTTGCAATCAGGGTGACGATGTAGTGATGCATGCCGGTGCCAGGCGGCGCGCATGGGCCGGTGTAGCCAGCAACCCCTCGCGTTGCAATGCCATGGACGTATTTCGCTGTGGCTTGGCCGCCTTCGCCTTCGGCAAAGCCCGTCTGACTTGCCGCAATTCCGTAGGCCACCCAGTGCACCACGCCAAGACCGCGGCGCCCGTCCGGGTCAACCATGAGGAGGGCAAAGCTGCGTGTCGCAGGCGGCGCGTTAGCCCAGACCAATGGAGGAGAAACATTCTCCCCTGAGCAGTTCGGGTTTGACGCCAGGTTGCCGCCATTTTTTTCGGTCAGAACGCCGTTATCGGCAAGCCCCGGTGAGGCGAGCATCAGGGCATCGTCGGCGTAAGCCAAAGCGGGGTTGAGGATGACACCTGCGAGGAGCGCCAAAAGGACGAGAGCTCTCATTCACGTTCCTGCCCAGAAACCGGAAATGAAACCTTAACATGGCAATTCCATCCAGGTGCACCGCGGGCGGAGCTGGACTTTCTACCCTTGCGATTTCGCATTGCGCGTCCGAAGGCTGCGCGCAACACCATGCGCTCGACACCGTTGCGACGTCGTCTCTGTTCGCTTGCAATCGGTGCGACCGTTTCACGATGATCACGTCATCATCAATGCCGACGTGGTCAAGGCTCGCCGCAACGACGCTTGAGCGCAGGCTTGCCAATCCGGCGCGCAGTTATTTGCATGTGCACAATGCCAGCCCGGGTTGCTTCGCAGGCCAAGTCGAGCGCGCGTCGCGGATCGCAACGGCGCCCGTTATCGCGGCCCATCGTGCTCGACACGTGCGCGCCCATGGCACCTCGCGTGCTTTCTGGCCCCAGGGTGCGAAGCGCTGGCCCAAAGCGCCAGCGTGCCGCCGACCGAGGCCAGCGTGCGCGCGGCATTTCTGTATCGCTTCCTCGACTACGTCGAATGGGACAGGGGTCATCTTGAACCCGGCCAGACG
>CAJCIC010000077.1 GCA_903970185.1 Gammaproteobacteria bacterium | reverse complement strand
CAGCACCGTGCCTGCAAGAGCGAGCACCCCGGACAGGCGGCGCGACACCGCGCCCTGTGCGCTGTCCGGCACGGATCTAGGGGTTTTGCTTGAGGTAGGCGTTAAAGCCATGGTCGGCGTAAGCGCTGATCGGCAGATCGTCGCTTAGCAAAGCGCTGTCGATATCGGCCAGTTCCTCGATACGACGCTGCTGCTCGACCTGGAAGATTCCGAACAGGCACGCCAAAACCACCGCCATGAGGCCCACGCCAAGGCTAAAACGGCCGCGGCCTTGCGGCAACGACAGCGTGCCGTTGCCGGCGCCAAACGCCGGGCGCCGCAACAGCGCAAGCGCCGGACGCCCCGTTTTCTGGGCGCGCAAGGCAAGTTTGCGCGACATCGCGAGTCGCTCCAGGCGATCGCCAGATACGTCGGCCAAGCCGCCATCAAGGCGCTCGATGACCCGCTTGGCGAAGCGTTCCTCAGCCTCTATCGACAAATCTTGTTGTATTTTTTTCATAGCTTGACCCCTTTTGCCTTTAGCGCAAGCGCCAAAGTATGGGTCGCCCGAGAGCAGTGTGTTTTCACGCTGCCCTCCGAACAACCCATTGCCGCGGCGGTTTCCGCCACATCCATGTCTTCCCAGTAACGCATGACGAATGCTTCACGTTGACGCGCCGGGAGCTTTTGAATTTCGGCTTCGATGAGCATCAGCGTTTGCGTCCGTTCGACCTTGTCAAAGGCGCTTTCAGCGGCGCTCGAGCCGGCTTCAGCCTCAAGCGACTCGAGAAAGTCGAATTCCTCGTCGCTGCCAGCCCCTGGCATGTTGGAGAACAAAGTGGTCCAGGTAGTTCGCACTTTCTGCCTGCGAAACCAGTCGTTTACCGTGTTTTGCAAGATGCGCTGGAACAAGAGCGGCAATTCGCCCGGGGGTTTGTCGCCGTAGCGTTCCGACAGCTTGATCATGGTGTCCTGGACGATGTCGAGCGCCGCGTCCTCATCGCGCACGGCATACACTGCCTGTTTGAAAGCGCGGCGCTCGATTGATTGCAGGAAACTGGAGAGTTCGGCGGGGCTGGCCATTCAGGCGTCAAGCGCGTGTTGAATTATTGCGGTGCATCGGGACAACATCGGGGCGCATCGCGCAGAAAAAGGCCGGTGAAACCGAGCGAATCGTAACAAAAGTGTTCCGGCTTGTGGATCTAAAACCACTTTTACCGGCCGAATCGCCGTCACGCGCTTCGCGCATTTGACGCGCAGCGATTCACCGTTTAAGGTCGACGCTTGGAAAAAACGCCGCTTTTGGCGCAAAGCGCAAGGCTTTGCAGAAGGCAGCGCCCGTCCGATGCCCGGTCACAAGCCGCAGCCAAGGTCGGCCAGTCAATCTCCCAGAAAGATATTGAGAAGGAAGTCACATGGAAGTCACAGGCGCGGAAATCGTCGTGCGTTGCCTCGCGGAAGAAGGTGTCGAACATGTGTTCGGCTATCCCGGTGGCGCAGTTCTCTACATCTACGACGCGATCTTCAAACAAGACCAGTTTTTGCATGTGCTCGTCAGGCACGAGCAGGCCGCGGTACACGCTGCAGACGCGTATTCGCGTTCCAGCCAGAAGATTGGCGTGGCCATTGTCACGAGCGGCCCGGGCGTCACCAACGCCGTGACCGGGCTTGCCACGGCCTTTATGGACTCGGTGCCGATGGTTGTCATCTCGGGCCAGGTGCCAACCCATGCCATCGGCCAGGATGCCTTCCAGGAGTGCGACACGGTGGGCATCACGCGGCCGTGCGTGAAACACAATTTTCTCGTCAAGGACGTGCGCGATCTCGCCCTGACGATCAAGAAGGCGTTCTATATCGCGCGCTCCGGCAGGCCCGGGCCGGTGCTTGTCGATGTGCCCAAGGACATCACCGTCGCGCTTTGCGAATTCGACTACAGCATGCCCGTTGAAATGCGGTCATATAAGCCGATCGACCGCGGCCACCTGGGCCAGATCAAAAAGGCCGTGCAACTGCTGCTCGCGGCCGAACGCCCGATGGTCTATGCCGGCGGCGGCGTGATTCTCGCCAATGCCTCAGACGAGCTGAACGCCCTTGTCGAGCGCCTCGGTGCCCCCTGCACCACGACGCTGATGGGTCTTGGCGGCTTCAAGGCGACCGACGCGCGCTTTGTTGGCATGCCCGGCATGCACGGCACCTACGAAGCCAACATGGCGATGCAACATTGCGATGTGCTGCTTGCCGTGGGCGCGCGCTTTGACGACCGCGTCATCGGCAACCCGGAGCACTTTGCGCGCAACCAGCGCAAGATCATTCACATCGACATCGATCCGTCGTCAATATCAAAGCGCGTACGCGTTGACGTGCCGATCGTTGGCAACGTGCGCGAAGTGCTGCTTGAACTGTTGAACCAGCTTGAACTCGCGGCGGCGCCAGGCAACAAGAAGAGCAGCAATGCCTGGTGGGCGCAAGTCAACGAGTGGCGCAAGAAGGAGTGCCTGAATTATGCGCCTTCGGATGATCTCATCAAGCCGCAGTTCGTCGTGCAAAAACTCTGGGAAGTGACCAAAGGCAACGCCTTCGTGACTTCTGATGTTGGCCAGCACCAGATGTGGGCGGCGCAGTACTACGCATTTGACAAGCCCAGACGCTGGATCAATTCCGGCGGCCTTGGCACGATGGGTGTGGGCCTGCCGTTTGCCATGGGCGTGCAGATGGCCAACCCTGGGGCAGATGTGGCCGTCGTCACGGGCGAGGGCAGCATCCAGATGTGCATCCAGGAACTGTCAACCTGCAAGCAGTACCACCTGACACCGAAGATCATCAGCTTGAACAACCGTTACCTCGGCATGGTCAGGCAGTGGCAGCAAGTCGACTACGCCAGCCGCTATTCGGAAAGCTACATGGATGCGCTGCCGGATTTCGTCGCGCTGGCCCGCGCCTACGGCCACGTCGGCATGAAGATCGAAAGGCCCGCCGACGTCGAGCCGGCGCTGCGCGAGGCGTTTGCCGACCGCGATCATCTGGTCTTCATGGATTTCATCACCGACCAGACCGAGAACGTCTGGCCGATGGTCAAGGCCGGCAAGGGGCTGACCGAGATGTTGTTCGGTTCCGAAGATCTTTAGGAGGCCGCGATGCGACATCTCATTTCGGTACTGCTCGAGAACGAACCCGGCGCGCTGTCGCGCGTCGTCGGTCTTTTTTCTGCGCGCGGCTACAACATCGAGACCCTCACCGTGGCCCCCACAGAGGATCCGACGCTGTCGCGCATGACGGTGGTCACGACCGGATCTGACGAGGTGCTCGAGCAGATCACGAAACACTTGAATCGCTTGATCGAGGTCGTGAAGGTGGTTGATCTGATCGAGGGCACGCATATCGAGCGCGAGCTGATGCTCATCAAGGTGCGCGCTGTCGGCAAGGAGCGCGAGGAGATCAAGCGCACCTCCGACATCTTTCGCGGACGCATCATCGATGTCACCGAAAAAACGTACACGATCGAATTGACCGGGGCCGCCGAGAAGCTCGATGCCTTTATCGAAGCCATCGACCGCACGGCGATACTTGAGACGGTGCGCACAGGCAGTTCCGGAATCGGACGCGGCGAGAGGGTCCTTCGCGTCTAAAACATTCGGCGTGGCGCGAAGTGCCACGACGCCCGCCAGAAATTACTGAGACAGGACGACAACATGAAGGTTTACTACGACAAGGATGCAGATCTTTCCCTGATCAAGGGCAAGCAGGTGACGATCGTTGGCTATGGCTCGCAGGGCCACGCCCATGCCCTGAACCTGAAGGACTCCGGTGGACGCGTGAAAATCGGGCTTCGACCCGGGGGCGCAAGCTGGGAGAAAGCCAAGAGCGCCGGCCTCACCGTGGAAAAGGTTGCAGACGCGGTGCAAGGCGCAGACCTGGTCATGATGCTTCTGCCTGACGAAGACATTGCCAGCGTCTATCGAGAGGACGTCGAGCCGCACATCAAGCACGGTGCGGCGCTGGCGTTTGCCCACGGCTTCAATATCCATTTCGGCCAGGTCGCGCCGCGCGCCGATCTCGACGTGGTCATGATCGCCCCGAAAGCGCCGGGTCACACCGTGCGCTCAACCTATGCGCAAGGCGGTGGTGTGCCGATGCTCATCGCGGTTCATCGCGACAGCTCGAAAATGGCACGTGATCTGGCCCTGTCGTACGCGGCGGCCATCGGTGGCGGCCGCGCCGGCATCATCGAGACCAATTTTCGCGAGGAGACCGAGACCGATCTTTTCGGCGAGCAAGCCGTGCTTTGCGGCGGTACGGTGGAGCTCATCAAGGCGGGCTTTGACACCTTGGTTGAGGCCGGCTATGCCCCCGAGATGGCGTACTTCGAATGTCTTCATGAATTAAAGCTGATCGTCGATCTGATCTACGAGGGCGGCATTGGCAACATGAACTATTCGATATCGAACAATGCCGAATATGGCGAATACGTCACCGGCCCTGCGATCGTCACCGATGCAACGCGCGAGGCCATGCGTGGCGTCTTGCGCCAGATCCAAAGCGGCGAATACGCCAAGAACTTCATTTTGGAGAATCGCGCCGGTGCGCCGACGCTGCTCTCCCGAAGGCGCTTGACTGCCGAACATCCGATCGAGGTGGTAGGTGAGAAACTGCGTGCCATGATGCCCTGGATCAAGCGCAACAAGCTGGTCGATCAAAGCAGGAACTGATCGGGTCGCGACCCGGTGCCATGTGCTATGCTCGATTCATGCGCGTTCTTGCAGCTTTCCCGCCACGCGTTGCGCTTTTCATTTGCCTGCTTCCGGGTCTTGCGACCATTGGGGCCTGCGGCAAGAGCAACGATCCGCCTCCGGACCTGATCAAGACACAACGTCAGGACATGGAGCGTGCGCGCGCGGTGTCTTCGGTGCTCGAGCAAGAGGATCAAAAGGCGCGCAGACATATCGACCACGATAGTGACTAGCATCGGCTTGTAACGCCCTATGGCTTATCCGCATCCCATCATCGCCAAGGAAGGCTGGCTGTACCTGTCGCTGGCCGTCGCAATCGCGCTGGTGGTGACGATTTTTGCCGGCTGGTGGTCGATCCCGTTGTGGCTGATTGCGCTTTTCGTGCTGCAGTTCTTTCGTGATCCGGGGCGCGTTCCGCCCGAGGGCGCAGGGCTAGTGCTCTCGCCTGCCGATGGCCGCATTGTCGCCATCGAAGCCACCCACGATCCTTTTGCCGATCGCGCGTCGGTCAAGATCAGTGTTTTCATGAACGTCTTCAATGTCCATTCCAATCGCAGTCCGGTCGATGGCACGATCGAATCGGTGCGCTATTTTCCCGGCAGCTTCGTTAACGCCGACCTTGACAAGGCGTCGCTTGAAAACGAGCGCAATGCGATTGTGGCTACGACTGCCGATGGCCAGCGCGTGACCTTCGTGCAGGTCGCAGGGCTGATTGCAAGACGCATCCTTTGCTACGTCAAGCCAGGCGATGCGCTCTCGCGGGGCCAGCGCTACGGCTTTATTCGCTTCGGCTCGCGCGTTGACGTTTATCTGCCGACCGGCTCCCGGGTGCGTGCCGCGGTGGGTGACAAAGTCTCCGCCTGTACGACCGTGCTCGCTGAAATCTAGCGATGCGTTTCCAGCGTCGAACGCCCAAGGGTCCCGGACGGCCAAGGCGCTTTGGCCGTGCGCCGCAGCTAGGCGATGCGGCCGTGCCGCACCGCCGTCGCGGCATCTACCTGCTGCCTAACCTGTTCACGACGGCGGCGCTGTTCTGCGGCTTTTTTGCCATCGTGCAGGCGATGAACCTGCGTTTCAGTACCGCCGGTGTTGCCATTTTCGTTGCCATGGTGCTCGACAGTCTTGACGGCCGCGTTGCGCGCCTGACCAACACGCAAAGTGACTTCGGTGCCGAGTACGACAGCCTGTCCGACATGGTCGCATTTGGCATCGCGCCTGCGCTTGTCGTCTACCAGTGGTCCCTGCTCGCCCTGGGTCAATGGGGCTGGTTCGCAGCCTTTATCTATGTCGCTGGTGCAGCGCTTCGCCTTGCGCGCTTTAATACCAACATCGAAGTCGTCGACAAGAACTATTTCCAGGGCCTGCCAAGCCCCGCTGCAGCCGCCATCGTTGCCGGATTTGTCTGGGTCATGGATGCCAATCAGTTCATCGGCAACGATCTTTCCTGGGTGGCATGGGTCGTGACGCTTTATGCCGGATTGTCGATGGTCAGCAATTCGCCGTTTTACAGCTTCAAGGGCGTCAATTTCAAGAATCGTGTGCCGTTTCTCGCCGCCTTTCTGGTCGTGGTCGTGATCGTTCTGCTTTCGACCAATCCGCCGGCCTGGTTTTTTGCACTCTTTACGGTCTACGGACTTTCCGGCCATGCCCTCTGGCTTTTTCGTTTCTTCCGGCGCAAGAACCCGCCGCTGAATCCGTAGGCAATTACGCAACATCTTCTTGCACCTCTTGCAATCGGCGCCTATAGTATTCCGATGAACTTGCGTTTCATCCCGATTTCGAGCATTTCCCGTAGCACGAGCGCGCCTCTGGCCGCGCTCCTTCTGCTACTGCGCCCCGCGCGCACATAACCTATCCCACAATTCGTGATTGACGCCGGCGCCATCGGGTTCCGGTGAAATCTCGTGCATTTTTTCTACCGGAGCACGCCATGCCTGAAAAACTGATCATTTTCGACACCACCTTGCGCGATGGCGAGCAGTCGCCTGGGGCATCCATGACCAAGGACGAAAAGGTGCGCATCGCGCGCCAGCTCGAGCGGCTCAAGGTGGATGTCATCGAGGCCGGCTTCGCCGCATCCTCGCCCGGAGACTTCGATGCCGTCCATACCATCGCCCAGATCATCAAGGACAGCACCGTTTGCAGTCTTGCGCGCGCCAATGACCGCGACATTTCACGAGCTGGCGAGGCTCTGAAGGGGGCGCGCTCGGCGCGCATTCACACCTTCATTGCGACCTCACCCTTGCACATGGCGGTGAAACTGCGCATGACGCCTGAGCAAGTGTTCGAGCAGGCGAAGAACTCGGTGCGCTTTGCCCGCCAGCTGACTGACGATGTCGAGTTTTCTCCCGAGGATGGCAGCCGCTCGGATATCGATTTTCTGGTTCGCGTGCTCGAAGCCGTGATCAAGGAAGGCGCGAGGACGATCAATATCACCGACACTGTCGGTTATGCCGTGCCCGAACTCTACGGCAACCTGGTCAGGACACTGCGCGAACGGGTGCCGAATTCGGACAAGGCGGTGTGGTCGGTGCATTGCCACAACGACCTTGGCATGGCGGTGGCCAATTCGCTGGCCGGGGTCATGATCGGCGGGGCTCGGCAAATCGAATGCACGAT